>NZ_CP015118.1:304671-609342 GCF_002116905.1 Piscinibacter gummiphilus | reverse complement strand
CTGAAGGTGATGGTCGACGAACGGACCTTTTTTGAGCGAACGGGTCATTGTGGCGGCCCCTTACTTCTTGCGACGCGAAACGATGAACGTCTGCGTGCGCTTGTTGTTGCGAGTGCGGTAGCCCTTGGTGAGGGTGTTCCACGGCGACACAGGCGCCTGGCCCTCGCCGGTACGGCCTTCACCACCACCGTGCGGGTGATCCACCGGGTTCATGGCAACGCCACGGACCGTCGGGCGGATGCCCTTCCAACGGATCGCACCGGCCTTGCCGTACTGGCGCAGGCTGTGCTCTTCGTTCGACACTTCGCCGATCGTGGCGCGGCAGTCGATGTGGATCTTGCGCACTTCACCCGAGCGCAGGCGAACCTGCGCGTACGTGCCTTCACGGGCCAGCAGCGTGGTCGACGTGCCCGCCGAACGCGCGATCTGGGCACCCTTGCCGGGCAGCAGTTCGATGCAGTGGATGATCGAACCCACCGGGATGTTGCGGATCGGCAGCGTGTTGCCAGCCTTGATCGGCGCTTCGGCGCCGCTCAGGACGGTGGAACCCACTTCAAGACCGCGCGGGGCGATGATGTAGCGGCGCTCGCCGTCGGCGTAGCACACCAGCGCGATGTGCGCCGTGCGGTTCGGGTCGTACTCGATGCGCTCGACCTTCGCGGGGATACCATCCTTGTTGCGCACGAAGTCGACGACACGGTAGTGGTGCTTGTGACCACCGCCCTTGTGGCGGATCGTGATGTGGCCGTTGTTGTTGCGGCCGGCGTGCTGGAACTGCGGCTCCAGCAGCGACGCTTCAGGCTTGCCCTTGTGGAGGTGCTTGTGCACCACCTTCACCACGGCACGGCGGCCGGGCGACGTCGGTTTGACTTTGATGACGGCCATTACGCGGCCTCCCCGGAGAAGTTGAGCTCCTGGCCAGCCTTCAGCGACACGTACGCCTTCTTGACGTGGTCGCGGCGGCCGATGGAACGGCCGAAGCGCTTGACCTTGCCCTTTTGCACCACGGTCTGGACGGACTCGACTTCGACCTTGAACAGCAGTTCAACGGCGGCCTTGATTTCAGGCTTGGTCGCGTCGCGCAGGACCTTGAACAACACCTGGTTGTTCTTCTCGGCAACGGAAGTGGCTTTTTCGGAAACGATCGGCGCCACCAGCACCTGGGCCAGACGGCCCTCATCATGCTTCACGGTGCTCATCCCAGCATCTCCTTGAGTTGCTCGATCGCACCCTTCGTCACGAGCACCTTCTTGAAGTGCACGAGCGACAGCGGATCGGCGTAGCGCGGCTCGACCACGAGGACGTTGGCGAGGTTGCGCGAAGCCAGCAGCAGGTTGTCGTCGAGCTGGTCGGCGATGACCAGCACGGATTCGAGGCCCATGGCCTTGAACTTGGCAGCCAGCAGCTTGGTCTTCGGGGCATCGACCGTCAGCGAGTCGACGACGGCCAGGCGGCCTTCGCGAGCGAGCTGCGAGAAGATGGCGGCCATGCCGGCGCGGTACATCTTCTTGTTGATCTTCTGCGTGAAGTTCTCGTCGGGCATGTTCGGGAAAATCCGACCACCCCCGCGCCACAGCGGCGACGACGACATACCGGCGCGGGCGCGGCCCGTGCCCTTTTGACGCCACGGCTTCTTCGTGGTGTGCTTGACCTGTTCGCGGTCCTTCTGGGCGCGCGTGCCTTGGCGAGCATTCGCCTGGTACGCGACGACGACCTGGTGGACCAGCGCTTCGTTGTAATCACGGCCGAACACGGTGTCCGGCGCGTCGACCTTCGACGAAGCCTGACCTTGTTCGTTCAGGAGCTCGAGCTGCATCAGTTGGCTCCTTCTTTCTTCGCCTTGACCTTGACCGCGGGGCTGACGACCACGTGGCCGTTCTTGGCACCCGGCACGGCGCCGCGCACCAGCAGCAGCTGGCGGGCTTCGTCGATGCGGACGATGTCGAGGTTCTGGATGGTCTTGGTCACGTCACCGCGGTGGCCGGACATCTTCTTGCCCGGGAACACGCGACCCGGATCCTGGGCCATCGAGATCGAGCCCGGCACGTTGTGCGAACGGCTGTTGCCGTGCGACGCGCGCTGCGAGCCGAAGTTGTGGCGCTTGATCGTGCCGGTGAAGCCCTTGCCGATCGAGGTGCCCTGCACGTCGACGAGCTGGCCCACGGCGAACGTGGTCACGGGGACTTGCGCGCCGGGCTTGAAGCCAGCGGCGACATCAGCGGCGACACGGAACTCCTTCAGGAGTTCGCCAGCTTCGACACCCGCCTTGGCGAGGTGGCCGGCTTCCGGCTTGCTGACGCGGGATGCCTTGCGGGCACCGAACGCCACCTGGACGGCAGCGTAGCCGTCGGTCTCTGCGGTTTTGACCTGGGTCACACGGTTGTTCGACACGTCGAGCACCGTCACGGGCACGGCGTCGCCGTCGTCCGTGAAGATGCGCATCATGCCCACCTTGCGGCCCAGCAATCCGAGGCGATTGCTAAGACTCATGGTTTTTCTCCAGCCCCTTGCGGAGCCTTTGTTTCACATCCCCGACATCGATTGGTCGGGCTGACTTCTTGGCGTACCCCCCGAAAGGAGCCGCCAAATGGGTTTCGCAACCCACGAGTTCACACCCGTGGATTGCGGAAAGCCTGCGAGTGTAGCAGATGAAGCGCGCTTTGCAACGCGCCCCACCGGCGACACGGTATTACTGCAGCTTGATCTCGACGTCGACGCCGGCCGGCAGGTCGAGTTTCATCAGCGCGTCGACCGTCTTGTCGGTCGGATCGACGATGTCCATCAGACGCTGGTGCGTGCGGATCTCGAACTGGTCGCGCGAGGTCTTGTTGACGTGCGGCGAACGCAGGATGTCGAAGCGCTGCATGCGGGTCGGCAGGGGCACGGGACCACGGACGATCGCGCCGGTGCGCTTGGCGGTGTCGACGATTTCCAGGGCCGATTGGTCGATCAGCTTGTAATCGAAGGCCTTCAGGCGGATGCGGATCTTTTGCTTTTGCATGATGTTTCCTTAAAGAGCGATGCGGCCCGCCATTCCGGGGGGCCGCGATGAGAAGGCCTGGACCCGCGGACTCACCGCGAACCGGGCCCCATCACACAAAGTGGATCAGGCGAGGATCTTGGCAACCACGCCGGCGCCGACGGTGCGGCCACCTTCACGGATGGCGAAGCGCAGGCCTTCTTCCATCGCGATCGGGGCGATCAGCTTCACGGTGATGCTGACGTTGTCGCCAGGCATGACCATTTCCTTGTCGGCCGGCAGCTCCACGGCACCGGTCACGTCCGTCGTGCGGAAGTAGAACTGCGGGCGGTAGTTGTTGAAGAACGGCGTGTGACGGCCACCCTCTTCCTTCGACAGCACGTAGATCTCGGCCGTGAAGTGGGTGTGCGGCTTCACGCTGCCCGGCTTGCACAGCACTTGGCCGCGCTCGACGTCTTCACGCTTCGTGCCGCGCAGCAGGATGCCCACGTTGTCGCCAGCTTGACCTTGGTCCAGCAGCTTGCGGAACATTTCCACGCCCGTGCAGGTCGTCTTCTGCGTGTCGCGGATGCCCACGATCTCGATTTCTTCGCCGACCTTGATGATGCCGCGCTCGACGCGACCCGTCACCACCGTGCCACGACCCGAGATCGAGAACACGTCTTCCACCGGCATCAGGAAGGCGCCGTCAACGGCACGTTCCGGCGTCGGGATGTAGGTGTCCAGCGCTTCGGCCAGCTTCAGGATCGCGCCTTCGCCCAGCTCGCCCTTGTCGCCTTCCATGGCCAGCTTCGCCGAGCCCTTGACGATCGGGGTGTTGTCGCCCGGGAAGTCGTACTTGTCCAGGAGCTCGCGCACTTCCATTTCGACCAGCTCGAGCAGCTCGGCGTCGTCGACCATGTCGCACTTGTTCAGGAACACGATGATGTAAGGCACGCCCACCTGGCGGGCCAGCAGGATGTGCTCACGGGTCTGGGGCATCGGGCCGTCAGCGGCCGAGCACACCAGGATCGCGCCGTCCATCTGGGCAGCACCCGTGATCATGTTCTTCACATAGTCGGCGTGGCCCGGGCAGTCCACGTGAGCGTAGTGGCGGTTGGCCGTCTCGTACTCGACGTGCGCGGTGTTGATCGTGATGCCACGCGCCTTTTCTTCCGGCGCCGCGTCGATCTGGTCGTACGCCTTGGCTTCGCCGCCGAACTTCGTCGACAGGACCGTCGTGATCGCGGCCGTCAGCGTCGTCTTGCCATGGTCCACGTGGCCGATGGTGCCGACGTTGACGTGCGGCTTGGTCCGTTCGAATTTACCTTTTGCCATTTCAGATTCTCCAGATAAAGAGCACTGCCAGTGCGATGTTTAAGGTCTCCGGACCGGGTGCTCGTCCGTTCGCCACTGGCAGCGAACGGCACCTGGCCGAAGACCGGCTGGGTCTAGCGTTGTTTACTTGCCGCGAGCGGTGATGATCGCGTCGACCACGTTCTTCGGAGCTTCGCTGTAGTGCTTGAACTCCATCGTGTACGTGGCACGACCTTGCGACATCGAGCGCAGCGTGGTCGAGTAGCCGAACATTTCCGACAGCGGAACTTCAGCCTTGATCTGCTTGCCGCCGCCAGGCATGTCGTCCATGCCCTGCACGAGGCCGCGACGGGACGACAGGTCGCCCATCACGTTGCCGGCGTAGTCTTCCGGCGTTTCCACTTCCACGGCCATCATCGGCTCGAGGATCACCGGCGTGGCCTTGCGGCAGGCTTCCTTGAAGCCCATCGAGGCGGCCATCTTGAACGCGTTTTCGTTCGAGTCCACTTCGTGGTACGAACCGAAGGTCAGCGTGACCTTCACGTCCACGACCGGGTAGCCGGCCAGCACGCCGTTCGGCAGCGTGTCTTCCACGCCCTTCTTGACCGCGGGAATGAATTCGCGGGGCACCACACCGCCCTTGATGGCGTCGACGAATTCGAAGCCCTTGCCCGGCTCCTGCGGCTCGACCGTCAGCACGACGTGGCCGTACTGGCCCTTGCCGCCCGACTGGCGAACGAACTTGCCTTCGACGTCGGTGGCGGTCTTGCGGATGGTTTCGCGGTAGGCCACCTGCGGCTTGCCGACGTTGGCTTCCACGCCGAATTCGCGCTTCATGCGGTCGACGATGATTTCCAGGTGGAGCTCGCCCATGCCGGAAATGATGGTCTGGCCCGACTCTTCGTCGGTGCGCACGCGGAACGACGGGTCTTCCTGGGCCAGGCGGCCAAGGGCGATGCCCATCTTTTCCTGGTCGGCCTTGGTCTTCGGCTCGACGGCCTGCGAGATCACCGGCTCCGGGAAGATCATCTTCTCGAGCGTGATGATGGCGTCCGGATCGCACAGGGTTTCGCCCGTGGTCACTTCCTTCAGGCCCACGCAGGCGGCGATGTCGCCGGCCAGAATTTCCTTGATTTCCTCGCGCTGGTTCGCGTGCATCTGCAGGATCCGGCCGATGCGCTCCTTCTTGCCGCGGATCGGGTTGTAGACCGAGTCGCCGGACTTCAGCACGCCCGAGTACACGCGCACGAACGTCAGCTGGCCGACGTACGGGTCGGTCATCAGCTTGAACGCCAGGGCGGCGAACTTCTCGTCGTCGGAGGCCTTGCGGGTGACTTCCTTGTCGTCGTCGTCGGTGCCCGGGACCGGGGGAATATCGATCGGCGAGGGCATGAAGTCGATCACGCCGTCGAGCATGCGCTGCACGCCCTTGTTCTTGAAGGCGGTGCCGCAGAACATCGGCTGGATTTCAGCGGCGATGGTGCGCAGGCGGATGCCCTTCTTGATCTCTTCCTCGGTCAGCTCGCCCGACTCGAGGTACTTGTTCATCATGTCTTCGCTGGCTTCGGCAGCCGCTTCGACGAGGTTTTCGCGCCACTTGGTGGCATCGGCCTGCAGGTCGGCAGGGATGTCTTCGTAGTTGAACTTCATGCCCTGGGACGCTTCGTCCCAGATGATCGCCTTCATCTTGATGAGGTCGATCACGCCCTTGAAGTTTTCCTCGGCGCCGATCGGCAGCACGACGGGCACCGGGTTCGCGCGCAGGCGAACCTTCATCTGCTCGTAGACCTTGTAGAAGTTCGCGCCGGTGCGGTCCATCTTGTTGACGAACGCGAGGCGGGGAACCTTGTACTTGTTGGCCTGGCGCCAGACGGTTTCCGATTGCGGCTGCACGCCACCCACGGCGCAGTACACCATGCAGGCGCCGTCGAGCACGCGCATCGAACGCTCCACCTCGATGGTGAAGTCGACGTGCCCGGGGGTGTCGATGATGTTGATGCGGTGTTCCGGATGGTTGAGCTCCATGCCCTTCCAGAAGCAGGTCGTCGCGGCCGACGTGATCGTGATGCCGCGCTCTTGTTCCTGCTCCATCCAGTCCATCGTTGCGGCGCCGTCGTGCACCTCACCGATCTTGTGGTTCACACCGGTGTAGTACAGGATGCGCTCGGTCGTCGTGGTCTTGCCGGCGTCGATGTGAGCCGAGATGCCGATGTTGCGATAGCGCTCGATGGGGGTCTTGCGGGCCATGGTGGCACTCCAGAAACTGAAACGCGCCCGGCGGCCACATGGCCGAACGGGCTGCGTCGGGACTAAAGATTTAGAAGCGGAAGTGAGAGAAGGCCTTGTTGGCTTCAGCCATGCGGTGCACTTCGTCGCGCTTCTTCATCGCACCACCGCGGCCTTCGACGGCTTCCAGCAGCTCGTTCGCGAGACGCTGGGCCATCGACTTCTCGCCGCGCTTGCGGGCCGATTCCTTCAGCCAGCGCATGGCCAGGGCCACGCGGCGGACGGGGCGAACTTCCACGGGAACTTGGTAGTTCGCACCGCCAACGCGGCGGGACTTCACTTCGACCATCGGCTTGATGTTGTTCAGAGCCACGGTGAAGATTTCGAGCGGATCCTTGCCCGACTTCTTCTCCACTTGCTCCAGGGCGCCGTAGATGATGCGTTCTGCAACGGCCTTCTTGCCCGATTCCATGATGACGTTCATGAACTTGGACAGATCGACGGACCCGAACTTCGGATCAGGCAGGATTTCCCGTTTGGGGACTTCGCGACGACGAGGCATTTCTCTTCCTTCTGCTTCAGTTGGCGCAACGTTTCCGCTGCACCGCGGACAACCACGCTTTGGCTGCCCACTTACTTGGTGACCACGAGGGGTTCACCACACATCCGGCCAGCTTGACGCTTGACCGTGACAACTTGATTTTCTTCTCACACCGGAGCCACAGCGGACTCCAAGGCCTTTGAGAATCAGGCCTTCTTCGGGCGCTTCGCGCCGTACTTGGAACGCGCCTGCTTGCGGTCTTTCACGCCTTGCAGGTCGAGCGAACCGCGCACGATGTGGTAACGCACACCCGGCAAGTCCTTCACCCGGCCGCCACGAACCAGCACGACGCTGTGTTCCTGGAGGTTGTGGCCTTCGCCGCCGATGTAGGAAATGATTTCGAAGCCGTTGGTCAGACGAACCTTGGCAACCTTGCGGAGTGCGGAGTTCGGCTTCTTCGGCGTCGTGGTGTACACGCGGGTGCACACGCCACGGCGCTGGGGACCACCCTGCAGCGCCGGCGATTTGGACTTCGTGACCTCGGTCTCGCGACCGTGACGCACGAGTTGATTGATGGTAGGCATTTGGTAACTTGTTCCCGTTTGAAGTCACACGGCGCCCCGGCCAATGATGGCACCCGGGTGAAGGACCCACCTGGGCTGGAGCGCTTTGAGCTTGTCTTTCCCTTCAGGTTGCCGGAGCCCTCGCCGGGCGTTGAGACCCGGAAGCCGGCCCGAAGCCGCAAGCGATTGCGGTGAGCCGCCCGACAAAGAGCGCAGCAAAATCTGCTGAAAAGCCTGCGATTATATGGCTGGGGCGAAGCAGCCGCAAGCAACCCGGCCTTTCCCGGAGGAAACAGGCCATCCGCCCGGGGAAACGCCCCGTCCGCGGCGCTCCACCGCCCGCCCGAAACAACCCGAACGCGTGATTTTCACGCGCCTGAACGACCGTGTCACTGCCCCTTCCCCCGTCTCCGCCATCGGCACCGCTGTTGTGCGCCGTCATCGACACCAACGTGCTGATGGACTGGCTAGTGTTCCGCAACCCGGGGTGCGCGCCCCTGGTCGAAGCCCTCGAGGCGGGCCGGTTCCGCTGGATCGCGACCCAGGCGATGCGCGACGAACTCGCCCACGTGCTGGGGCGCGGTGTGGCGAGCACCTACTCACCCGACCGGGCCGTGATCGACGAGGCGTGGACGCGCTGGGCGCACTTCGTCGAACCGCCCCTCCCCACCCTCGTGCCGCGCCTGCGCTGCACCGACCGGGACGACCAGAAGTACATCGACCTGGCGCTGCACGGCGCCCGGTGGCTGATCACCCGCGACCGCGCCGTGCTCAAGCTCGGCAAACGCGCCGCCGCGCTCGGCGTGGTCTTCACGACACCGGAGCGCTGGACCCCGCCCGAGGCCTGAAACGAAAAAAGGGTGGCCGAGGCCACCCTTTCGAGTCGAGCGAGGGGGCGGTCGCCCGCCCCTCTCCGGCTTACTCCGTCGAATCGCCGGCGGCGTCCGCCGTCGAGTCGATCGCGTCGGCCGACACGAACACCTCGGCTTCCGCCGCGGAGATCGCACGGCGCTCGGCGTCGTCCAGCTCTTCCTTGACCTTGCGGGCGTCGTGGAAGGCCATGCCGGTGCCGGCGGGGATCAGGCGACCCACGATGACGTTTTCCTTCAGGCCACGCAGCTCGTCGCGCTTGCCCATGATGGCAGCCTCGGTGAGCACGCGCGTGGTTTCCTGGAAGGACGCCGCGGAGATGAAGCTGTCGGTCGACAGCGACGCCTTCGTGATGCCCAGGAGCACGTCGCTGTGGGTGGCGATCAGCTTGCCTTCCGAACGCAGCTTGTCGTTCGTGTCAAGCAGCTCCGAACGCTCCACCTGTTCGTTGGCGATGTAGGTGCTGTCGCCCGGATCGACGATCTGCACACGACGGAGCATCTGGCGAACGATCACCTCGATGTGCTTGTCGTTGATCTTCACGCCCTGCAGGCGGTAGACGTCCTGCACTTCGTCGACGATGTAGCGCGCCAGTTCCTCGATGCCCAACAGGCGCAGGATGTCCTGCGGGTCCGCCGGACCGTCGACGATGGACTCGCCCTTGTTCACCACCTGGCCTTCGTGCACCAGGATGTTCTTTTCCTTGGCGACGAGTTCCTCGTAGACCTTGCCTTCCGGATCGGTGATCTGCAGGCGAACCTTGCCCTTCGTCTCCTTGCCGAACGACACCGTGCCGGTCATCTCGGCCAGCGTGCCCTTGTCCTTCGGCGTGCGCGCCTCGAACAGTTCGGCCACGCGCGGCAGACCGCCGGTGATGTCACGGGTCTTCTGGCCTTCCACCGGGATGCGTGCGAGCACTTCACCCGGGGCGAGGTCCTGGCCGTCGCGGATCTGGATCAGCGAGCCCACCTGGAAGCCGATGGTCACCGAGTGGTCGGTGCCAGGGATCTTCACTTCGTTGCCTTGCGGGTCGAGCAGCTTGACCTGCGGACGCACCACCTTCAGGGCACCGCGGCGCTTCGCGTCGATCACGACGAGGGTCGACAGGCCGGTCACTTCGTCCAGCTGCTTCGCCACGGTCAGGCCTTCTTCGACGTTCTCGAAGACGGCACGGCCGGCGAACTCGGTGATGATCGGGCGGGTCAGCGGGTCCCACGTGGCGAGCACCAGGCCGGCCTTGATGGACTGGTCGGCCTTGATGTTCAGCACGGCGCCGTACGGCACCTTGTGGCGCTCGCGCTCGCGGCCGTGCGGGTCCGACACCACGATCTCGCCGGAGCGCGAGATCACGACGAGCTCGCCCTTGCCGTTGGTCACGTAGCGCATCGTCGGGTTGAACCCGATGATGCCGTCCGACTTCGCATCGACGCTCGAGGCCACCGCTGCACGCGACGCAGCGCCACCGATGTGGAACGTGCGCATCGTCAGCTGCGTGCCCGGTTCGCCGATCGACTGCGCAGCGATCACGCCCACGGCTTCGCCGCGGTTCACGAGGCCGCCACGGCCCAGGTCGCGGCCGTAGCACTTGCCGCACAGGCCGAAGCGCGTGTCGCAGGTGAGTGCGGTACGGACCTTGACTTCGTCGACGCCGGCGGCTTCGAGGTCGTCCAGCGAGTCCTCGTCGAGCAGCTTGCCCGCGGGGATCAGCACCTCACCCGTTTCCGGATGCTGCACCTCGATGGCCGTCACGCGGCCGAGGATGCGGTCGCGCAGGCTTTCGATGACTTCACCACCCTCGACCAGCGCGCGCATGTTCATGCCGTTCTGGGTGCCGCAATCGTCTTCCGTGACCACCAGGTCCTGGGTCACGTCGACGAGACGGCGGGTCAGGTAGCCGGAGTTCGCGGTCTTCAGCGCCGTGTCCGCGAGACCCTTCCGGGCGCCGTGGGTGGAGATGAAGTACTGCAGGACGTTCAGGCCTTCGCGGAAGTTCGCCGTGATGGGCGTCTCGATGATCGAGCCGTCCGGCTTGGCCATCAGGCCGCGCATGCCGGCCAGCTGGCGGATCTGCGCGGCGGAACCGCGCGCACCGGAGTCGGCCATCATGTAGATGGAGTTGAACGACTCCTGGTCCACCTGCTTGCCATGGCGGTCCGTGGTCTTCTGCTTGGACAGCTGGCTCATCATGACCTTGCCGACTTCGTCGCCGGTCTTGCCCCAGATGTCCACGACCTTGTTGTAGCGCTCGCCAGCGGTCACGAGACCGGAGACGTACTGCTGCTCGATCTCCTTGACTTCCTTCTCGGCGCGTTCGATCAGCGTGTGCTTTTCCTTCGGCACGAGCATGTCGTCGATCGCGATCGAGATGCCGGCGCGCGTGGCCAGGCGGAAGCCCGACTGCAGCAGCTTGTCGGCGAAGATCACCGTTTCCTTCAGACCGCACTTGCGGAACGAAGTGTTGATCAGGCGCGAGATTTCCTTCTTCTTCAGCGCCTTGTTGATGTTCGAGAACGGCAGGCCCTTCGGCAGGATCTCGGACAGCAGGGCACGGCCGACGGTGGTGTCGACGAGCTTGGTCTCGGGCGTGAACTCACCGGTTTCGCGGTTCTTGGTCCACTCGGTCAGGCGCACGCTGATCTTGGCGGTGATCTCGACCTGGGCGTTGTCGAGCGCGCGCTGCACTTCGATCACGTCGGAGAAGATGATGCCTTCGCCGCGGCCGTTGATGCGCTCGCGGGTCGCGTAGTACAGACCCAGCACCACGTCCTGCGACGGCACGATCGACGGTTCGCCGTTGGCCGGGAACAGCACGTTGTTGGAGGCCAGCATCAGCGTGCGGGCTTCCATCTGCGCTTCGATCGACAGCGGCACGTGGACGGCCATCTGGTCACCGTCGAAGTCGGCGTTGAACGCGGCGCAGACCAGCGGGTGCAGCTGGATGGCCTTGCCTTCGATCAGCACCGGCTCGAACGCCTGGATGCCCAGGCGGTGCAGCGTCGGCGCGCGGTTCAGCATGACCGGGTGTTCCTTGATGACTTCCTCAAGGATGTCCCACACGACCGGCGTGCCCGATTCCACTTCCTTCTTCGCCGCCTTGATGGTGGTGGCGATGCCCATGGCTTCCAGGCGCGAGAAGATGAACGGCTTGAACAGTTCGAGCGCCATCAGCTTCGGCAGGCCGCACTGGTGCAGCTTGAGCGTCGGGCCCACCACGATGACCGAACGGCCCGAGTAGTCGACGCGCTTGCCCAGCAGGTTCTGACGGAACCGGCCGCTCTTGCCCTTGATCATGTCGGCGAGCGACTTCAGCGCGCGCTTGTTCGCACCGGTCATCGCCTTGCCGCGACGGCCGTTGTCGAGCAGCGAGTCCACCGCTTCCTGCAGCATGCGCTTTTCGTTGCGCACGATGATCTCCGGCGCCTTCAGTTCGAGCAGGCGGGCCAGGCGGTTGTTGCGGTTGATGACGCGACGGTAGAGGTCGTTCAGGTCCGACGTGGCGAAACGGCCACCGTCCAGCGGCACCAGCGGACGCAGGTCCGGCGGCAGCACGGGCAGCACGTTCATCACCATCCAGTTCGGCTTGATGCCGGACTTCTTGAAGGCCTCCATGACCTTCAGGCGCTTGGAGTTCTTCTTGACCTTGAGCTCGGAGCCGGTCATGTCGCCGCGCAGGCGTTCGATCTCGACGTCGAGGTCGATCTCGGCCAGCAGCTTCTGAACGCCCTCGGCGCCCATCAGCGCGATGAACTCGTCACCGAATTCCGTGCGCTTCTGGTCGTAGTCGTCCTCGGACATGATGCTGAACTTCTTCAGCGGGGTCATGCCCGGGTCCACCACCACGTACGCTTCGAAGTACAGCACGCGCTCGATGTCGCGCAGCGTCATGTCGAGCACGAGGCCCAGACGCGACGGCAGCGACTTCAGGAACCAGATGTGCGCGCAGGGCGCGGCGAGGTCGATGTGACCCATGCGCTCGCGGCGCACCTTGGTCTGCGTGACTTCGACGCCGCACTTCTCGCAGATCACGCCACGGTGCTTCAGGCGCTTGTACTTGCCGCACAGGCACTCGTAGTCCTTGATCGGGCCGAAGATCTTGGCGCAGAACAGGCCGTCACGCTCAGGCTTGAACGTGCGGTAGTTGATGGTCTCCGGCTTCTTGACTTCGCCGAAGGACCACGACCGAATTTTCTCGGGGGAAGCCAGTCCGATCTTGATGGCATCGAAATGCTCATCAGGGGTGAACTGGCGGAAGAGATCAAGCAAACCCTTCATACATCTCTCCTTTAGTTGCGCTCGAGTTCAATGTCGATGCCGAGCGAACGGATCTCTTTGACCAGCACGTTGAACGATTCCGGCATGCCGGCCTCGATGGCGTGCTCGCCCTTGACGATGCTCTCGTACACCTTGGTGCGGCCGTTCACGTCGTCGGACTTCACGGTCAGCATTTCCTGCAGCACGTACGACGCGCCGTAGGCTTCCAGGGCCCACACTTCCATTTCGCCGAAACGCTGGCCACCGAACTGGGCCTTGCCGCCCAGCGGTTGCTGCGTGACGAGCGAGTACGGACCGGTGGAACGGGCGTGCATCTTGTCGTCGACCAGGTGGTGCAGCTTCAGCACGTGCATGTAGCCGACCGTGACCGGACGCTCGAAGGCGTCCCCGGTGCGGCCGTCGTACAGCTGGGCTTGCGTGCGCGAGTCGGTCAGGCCCTTGGCCTTCGCGATGTCGTCCGGGTAGGCCAGCTTCAGCATGCCGCGGATTTCCTCTTCCTTCGCGCCGTCGAACACCGGCGTCGCGAACGGCACGCCCTTGCTCAGGTTGCGCGACATCTCGAGGATCTCGTCATCGCTCAGGTGGTCCAGGCGCTCGGTCTTGCCGCCCGACTTGTTGTAGAGCTCGTCGAGGAACTTGCGCAGTTCGGCGATCTTGGCCTGCTCCTGCAGCAGCGCGCCGATGCGCTCGCCGATGCCCTTGCCGGCCCAGCCGAGGTGAACCTCGAGCACCTGGCCGACGTTCATCCGCGACGGCACGCCCAGCGGGTTCAGCACGATGTCGCACGGGGTGCCGTCGGCCATGTACGGCATGTCTTCAACCGGGTTGATCTTGGAGACCACGCCCTTGTTGCCGTGACGGCCGGCCATCTTGTCACCAGGCTGCAGGCGGCGCTTGACGGCCAGGTACACCTTGACCATCTTGAGCACGCCCGCGGGCAGCTCGTCGCCTTGCGTGAGCTTCTTGCGCTTCTCTTCGAACGCGAGGTCGAAGCTGTGGCGCGTCTGCTCCAGCGAGTTCTTGATGGACTCGAGCTGGTTGGCGATGTCGTCTTCCGCCGGGCGGATGTCGAACCAGTGGTAGCGCTCGACGCTCGCCAGGTACGGCTTGTCGATGGCCGTGCCCTTGGCGATCTTCTGCGGGCCACCGTTGGCGATGCGGCCGACCAGGAGCTTCTCGATCCGGTCGAACGCGTCGGCTTCCACGATGCGCAGCTGGTCGTTCAGGTCGAGGCGGTAGCGCTTCAGTTCATCGTCGATGATCTGCTGGGCGCGCTTGTCGCGCACGATGCCTTCACGGGTGAACACCTGCACGTCGATGACGGTGCCGCTCGTGCCCTGGTCGACACGCAGCGACGTGTCCTTCACGTCCGAGGCCTTCTCGCCGAAGATGGCGCGCAGCAGCTTCTCTTCCGGGGTCAGCGTGGTCTCGCCCTTCGGCGTGACCTTGCCCACCAGCGTGTCGCCCGGGTTCACTTCGGCACCCACGTACACGATGCCCGATTCGTCCAGGCGGGCCAGTTGCTGCTCGCTCAGGTTCGGGATGTCGCGCGTGATTTCTTCCGAGCCCAGCTTGGTGTCGCGCGCCATCACCACCAGTTCCTCGATGTGGATCGAGGTGTAGCGGTCTTCGGCGATGACACGTTCGCTGATCAGGATCGAGTCTTCGAAGTTGTAGCCGTTCCAGGGCATGAACGCGACCAGCATGTTCTGGCCGAGGGCCAGTTCGCCGATGTCGGTGGACGCGCCGTCGGCGATGATGTCCTCCGCAGCCACCTGGTCGCCGCGCTTGACGATCGGACGCTGGTGGATGTTCGTGTTCTGGTTGGAACGCTGGTACTTGATCAGGTTGTAGATGTCGACGCCGACTTCACCCGCCACCGTTTCCTTGTCGTTGACGCGGATCACGATGCGGTTGGTG
The DNA here is from genome assembly GCF_002116905.1 of Piscinibacter gummiphilus. Classification (NCBI taxonomy): domain Bacteria; kingdom Pseudomonadati; phylum Pseudomonadota; class Betaproteobacteria; order Burkholderiales; family Sphaerotilaceae; genus Rhizobacter; species Rhizobacter gummiphilus. Next base: position 594,674 of record NZ_CP015118.1, on the reverse strand, counting down.
TCGACGTAGTCCACCACGCCACCACGGCGGGCGGCCACCACGGTGCCCGAGTCCTTCGCGGCCACGCGTTCCACGCCGGTACCGACCAGCGCCTTTTCGGGACGCAGGGTGGGCACGGCCTGGCGCTGCATGTTGGCGCCCATCAGCGCGCGGTTCGCGTCGTCGTGCTCGAGGAACGGCACGAGCGAGGCGGCGACCGACACGATCTGGGTCGGGGCGACGTCCATGTACTGGATGCGCTCGGCCGAGGTCAGCACCGATTCGCCGTTGTCACGGGCGCTCACCAGCTCGTCGATCAGGCGGCCTTCTTCGTCCAGCGTGGCCGAGGCCTGCGCGATGACGTACTTGCCTTCCTCGATGGCCGAGAGGTAGTCGATCTGGTTCGTGACCTTGCCTTCCGTCACGCGACGGTACGGCGTTTCCAGGAAGCCGTACTCGTTCAGCTGGGCGTACAGCGCGAGCGAGTTGATCAGGCCGATGTTCGGGCCTTCCGGCGTTTCGATCGGGCACACGCGGCCGTAGTGGGTCGGGTGCACGTCGCGGACTTCGAAGCCGGCACGTTCGCGGGTCAGACCGCCCGGGCCCAGGGCCGAGACGCGGCGCTTGTGCGTGATCTCGGAGAGCGGGTTGGTCTGGTCCATGAACTGCGACAGCTGCGACGCGCCGAAGAACTCCTTCAGCGCCGCGGAGATCGGCTTGGAGTTGATCAGGTCGTGCGGCATCAGCGCTTCGGTCTCGGCCTGGCCGAGGCGTTCCTTGACGGCCTTCTCGATGCGGGCGAGGCCCGAGCGGTACTGGTTCTCGGCCAGTTCGCCCACGCAACGCACACGGCGGTTGCCGAGGTGGTCGATGTCGTCCACTTCGCCACGGCCGTTGCGCAGCTCGACGAGGATCTTCACCACGTCGAGGATGTCGTCGTTGCTGAGGGTCATCGGACCTTCGGCGGTGTCGCGGCCCACGCGGGCGTTGAACTTCATGCGGCCCACGCGCGACAGGTCGTACGTGTCGGCGTTGTAGAACAGCCGGTTGAAGAGGGCCTCGACGGCGTCTTCGGTCGGCGGCTCGCCGGGGCGCATCATGCGGTAGATGGCGACGCGCGCGGCCAGCTGGTCTGCCGTTTCATCGGTGGCCAGCGTCTGCGAGATGTAGGCGCCTTCGTCCAGTTCGTTGGTGTAGAGGCACTGCAGGTCCTTCACACCGGCCTGGCGCAGCTTCTTCAGCAGCGTTTCGGTCAGCTCGTCGTTGGCCTTCGCGATGATCTCGCCCGTGTCCGGGTCGACCATGTTGCGCGCCACCACGCGGCCCACGAGGAAGTCCTCGGGCACGCTGATGAACTGGGTTTCCGACTGTTCGATCTGGCGCGTGTGGCGCGCCGTGATCCGCTTGTCCTTCTCGACGACGACGGCACCGTTCTTGTCGGTGATGTCGAAGCGGGCGATTTCACCGCGCAGGCGATCCGCGACGAACTCCATCTGGGCACCGGAGTCCATCAAGCGGAAGTTGTCGAACACGAAGAAGTGCGCGAGGATCGATTCCGGGTTCAGGCCGATGGCCTTCAGCAGGATCGTGACCGGCATCTTGCGGCGGCGGTCGACGCGGAAGTACAGGATGTCCTTCGGGTCGAACTCGAAGTCGAGCCACGAGCCACGGTACGGAATGATGCGGGCCGAGAACAGCAGCTTGCCGCTCGAGTGGGTCTTGCCCTTGTCGTGTTCGAAGAACACGCCCGGCGAACGGTGCAGCTGGGACACGATCACGCGTTCCGTGCCGTTCACGATGAAGGAACCGTAGTCGGTCATCAGGGGCACTTCGCCCATGTAGACCTCTTGTTCCTTGATTTCCTTGACCGTCTTCGCCTGGGGCGATTCACGGTCATAGATGATCATCTGCAGCTTGGCGCGCACGGCGGCCGCGTAGGTCAGCCCGCGCAGCTGGCACTCCCGCGTGTCGAACGCCGGCTTGGCCATGTTGAACTCGATGAATTTCATCTCGACGAACCCGTTGTGCGAAACAATGGGGAACGCGGAAATGAAGGCGGCCTGCAGGCCTTCCGGCTTGCGCTTCTGCGGCGGCACGTCCTTCTGGAGGAAGGCGACGTACGACTCCTTCTGCATCGTCAGCAGATAGGGGACGTTGAGGACATTTTCGCGTTTACCGAAGCTCTTGCGGATCCGCTTGCGCTCGGTATAGCTGTAGGGGGTTGTATGCTGCGCCATATGTGATTTCTCACTCCGTCTCAGGGAACGATGCCCGGGCCCAGGGCGCCGTCCCCGAAGGCGACTGTCTTTCGAACCTTGCGTTCGAAGCTTGGTGGTTGGCCACTACCAACCGCTGGCGGACAACCCCGGCATTGCACCGAGGCCCGACCAAACCCGTTCTCTGCAGTCGGATCAGAGAACACTTGGAAAAGCCTTCGATTGTTGCTCGGAAGGCTTTTTCAGGTGTCCTCCAAGGGGAATTGCCTCGAAAAGGCGGGTTCCCCTGGAAGCGCAAAAGGCTGGGGGCCTGTTCGGCACCCAGCCCCCTGCGGCGAACGCAATTACTTGAGTTCGGCCTTGGCGCCGGCTTCCACCAGCTTCTTGACCGCGGCTTCCGCGTCGGCCTTGGCGATGGCTTCCTTGACGTTCTTCGGAGCGCCGTCGACCAGGTCCTTGGCTTCCTTCAGGCCCAGGCCCGTCAGTTCGCGCACGGCCTTGATGACCGAAACCTTGTTCGCGCCGGCGTCCAGCAGGACGACGTTGAACTCGGTCTTCTCTTCAGCGGCCGGGGCAGCAGCGCCGCCGCCACCGCCGCCCGGGGCTGCCACGGCAGCAGCGGACACGCCGAACTTCTCTTCGATGGCCTTGACCAGTTCGTTGAGTTCCAGGACGGACATGGAGTCCAGGGAGGACAGGAAAGCGTCTTTATCGAATGCCATTTTGGGTTCCTAAGATAGGTGAATGTTGAATCGGAAGATCAGGCTGCAGCGGCTTCGGCAGCAGGCGCTTCGGCGCCGCCACCCTTCTTGTCCGCCACGGCCGCGAGGGCGCGAGCGAAACGCGCGATCGGGGACTGCAGCAGCCCGGCGACCTGCGTCAGCAGCACTTCCTTCGACGGCACGGCGGCCAGAGCCTTCACGCCATCGGCGTTCAGGGCCTTGCCGTTGAGCGCACCGGCCTTGATGACCAGCTTGTCGTTGCCCTTGGCGAAGTCAGCGATGACTTTCGCTGCGGCGACAGCGTCTTCCGAAAAACCGTAGATCAGCGGGCCGACCATGCTCTCCGACGCCACCTCGAACGGCGTGCCAGCGACGGCACGGCGAGCCAGGGTGTTCTTCAGCACGTGAAGGTACACGCCCTTTTCGCGAGCCTGCTTGCGCAGTGCGTCCAGGTGAGCGACGGTGAGGCCACGGTATTCAGCCAGCGCGAGCGTTTGCGACTTGGCCGCCTGGGCCGCCACATCCGTCACGACGGTTGCTTTCTCGTTGCGATTGAGACTCAAGGTCTACTCCTCACATCTCGTGCCTTCGAACCCGCCTCGTGGGAGACGGGCCCTCCGGCACACTCAAAATCAGCGACCTTCTGTCCAGGAACCCATCTTGCGGATTCATTCCTTTTCAGCGGGACCGCCATCTGCGCGGGTTCCAGGTCATGGTCCTTGCGGACCCGTCCCCGGGATTAAGCGGCTTTCGCCACACCTGCGGTCTTGGATGACCCGGGCCCGGAGCGAACTCCGGATCCGGCCCACCAAACTCATCAGGTCCGCGCCAGACTCGCGCGGACCCTCGATTCACATCAGTTCGAGGCGGTTGCCGCGATCGACGCGACGTCCACGCGGGCACCCACGCCCATCGTCGACGAGACGGCGACCTTGCGCAGGTACACACCCTTGCTCGACGCCGGCTTGGCCTTGTTCAGGGCTTCGACGAGCGCGCGGAGGTTGCCCACCAGCTTGTCGGAGTCGAACGAACGGCGACCGATGGTCGAGTGCACGATGCCGGCCTTGTCGACGCGGAACTGCACTTGACCGGCCTTGGCGTTGCGGACGGCTTGCGCCACGTCCGGCGTCACCGTGCCGACCTTCGGGTTCGGCATCAGGCCACGGGGGCCGAGGATCTGGCCGAGGGTACCGACGACACGCATGGTGTCCGGCGAGGCGATCACGACGTCGAAGGGCATGTCGCCAGCCTTGACGCGCTCGGCCAGGTCTTCCATGCCGACGACGTCGGCGCCGGCGGCGCGGGCTTCTTCAGCCTTGGCACCTTGGGCGAACACGGCGACGCGCTTGGTCTTGCCGGTGCCGTTCGGCAGCACGACGGCGCCACGCACGACCTGGTCGGACTTCTTCGCATCGATGCCGAGTTGCACGGCGACGTCGATCGATTCATCGAACTTGGCGGTGGCGAATTCCTTCACCAGGGCCAGCGCGTTGTCGATCGGGTACAGCTTGGTCGAGTCGACCTTGCCCACGAGGGCCTTTTGGCGCTTGGTCAGCTTTGCCATGATCAGATCCCTTCCACCGTCACGCCCATCGAACGGGCGGTACCTGCGATCGTGCGGACACCGGCTTCCAGATCGGCTGCCGTGAGGTCCTTCTGCTTCATCTTGACGATTTCCTCGACCTGGGCGCGGCTCAGCTTGCCCACCTTGACGGTGTGGGGCGTGCTGGAAGCCTTGTCGAGCTTGAGCGCCTTCTTGATCAGGACGGTCGCCGGGGGCGACTTCAGAACGAAGGTGAACGACTTGTCCGCGAACGCGGTGATCACCACGGGCAGCATCAGGCCCGGTTCGATGCCTTGGGTCTGCGCGTTGAACGCCTTGCAGAACTCCATGATGTTCAGACCGCGCTGACCCAGCGCCGGACCGACCGGGGGCGACGGGTTGGCTTTACCCGCCGGGATTTGCAGCTTGATGTAGCCGACAACTTTCTTGGCCATGCTCTACTCCAGTGAAGGCCCGACCTGCGGGCCCCTGAGTGCTAACGCAAAGGGCTGGTTACCTTTGCTCCTCTTGCCGTCATCTCGTCGACGGCTGGCTACGGGCGGGAAAGGCAACGTCCTTGCGGTCGCCGCGGGCCTCCTGCCAGGGCCCTTGTCTTTGCAGGGTCAGACCTTCTCGACCTGCGAGAAGTCCAGCTCCACCGGGGTGGCACGACCGAAGATCGTGACCGAGACGCGCACCTTCGACTTGTCGTAGTTGACGTCTTCCACCGCACCGTTGAAGTCGGTGAACGGGCCTTCCTTGACGCGCACGGTCTCGCCCACTTCCCACTCGACCTTCGGACGCGGCTTCTCGACACCCTCTTGCATCTGGGTGACGATCTTGGCGACCTCGGCTTCCGAGATGGGGGACGGGCGGTTCTTCGCGCCACCCACGAAGCCGGTCACCTTGCTGGTGTGCTTCACCAGGTGCCAGGTGTCGTCGGCCATTTCCATCTCGACCAGCACGTAGCCCGGGTAGAAGCGGCGCTCGGTCACGGCCTTCTTGCCGTTCTTGAGCTCGACGACTTCTTCCATCGGCACGAGGATGCGGCCGAACTTGTCCTGCATGCCGGCGCGATCGATGCGCTCGCGCAGGTTGCGCTCGACGGCCTTTTCCATGCCCGAATAGGCGTGGACGACGTACCAGCGTTTGTTGGAAGGCGCCGGCGCGGGTGCGGCGGCGTCGGTGATTGCGATGTCTTCGCTCATCAGTGTTTCCTCAGTGCTTCCAACCGAGAATCAGGTCGTACAGCACCCATTCGAGCGTCTTGTCCGTCAGGAACAGGAACAAGGCCATGACGATGACGAACGCGAACACGTACAGCGTCATCTGCCCGGCTTCCTTGCGGGTAGGCCAGACGACCTTCTTCACCTCGCGCACGGAATCGCGGCCGAAGGCGATCAGCTGCTTGCCCGGCTCGGACACGAAGAACGTGGCGACCGCGGCGGCCAGCAGCACCAGCAGCGCGCCGACGCGCATCCACAGCTCCTGCTTGCCGAGCACGTAGAACACGGCCACGGCGGCAATGACCAGGATGCCCGCGACCGCGAGCTTGGCCTTGTCGGCCCCGGTAGAGACCGTTTCGATTTGCGGATTCGACATTTCGCTTCGTCAGATTGTTGCGAGCCGCGGCTTGACGCCGCTGCCCGGTCACTCACACTCGATTTCGTTCACTCGAAACACGGGCTGCCCTTCAGCAGCAAAGCCCGCCGAGGTCGAAACCTTCGTGCGGGCTGCCGTGATCACCAGGAGAAGGACTTTTTCAGGACCCTGACCTGGCAGGGGCGGGGGGAATCGAACCCACAACCTCTGGTTTTGGAGACCAGCGCTCTGCCAATTGAGCTACACCCCTGTGGTAACCGATATCAGGCGAGGATCTTGGCAACCACGCCGGCGCCGACGGTGCGGCCACCTTCACGGATGGCGAAGCGCAGGCCTTCTTCCATCGCGATCGGGGCGATCAGCTTCACGGTGATGCTGACGTTGTCGCCAGGCATGACCATTTCCTTGTCTGCCGGCAACTCCACGGCACCGGTCACGTCCGTCGTGCGGAAGTAGAACTGCGGGCGGTAGTTGTTGAAGAACGGCGTGTGACGGCCGCCCTCTTCCTTCGACAGCACGTAGATCTCGGCCGTGAAGTGGGTGTGCGGCTTCACGCTGCCCGGCTTGCACAGCACTTGGCCGCGCTCGACGTCTTCACGCTTCGTGCCGCGCAGCAGGATGCCCACGTTGTCGCCGGCTTGACCTTGGTCCAGCAGCTTGCGGAACATTTCCACGCCCGTGCAGGTCGTCTTCTGCGTGTCGCGGATGCCCACGATCTCGATTTCTTCGCCGACCTTGATGATGCCGCGCTCGACGCGACCCGTCACCACCGTGCCACGACCCGAGATCGAGAACACGTCTTCCACCGGCATCAGGAAGGCGCCGTCAACGGCACGTTCCGGCGTCGGGATGTAGGTGTCCAGCGCTTCGGCCAGCTTCAGGATCGCGCCTTCGCCCAGCTCGCCCTTGTCGCCTTCCATGGCCAGCTTCGCCGAGCCCTTGACGATCGGGGTGTTGTCGCCCGGGAAGTCGTACTTGTCCAGGAGTTCGCGCACTTCCATTTCGACCAGCTCGAGCAGCTCGGCGTCGTCGACCATGTCGCACTTGTTCAGGAACACGATGATGTAAGGCACGCCCACCTGGCGGGCCAGCAGGATGTGCTCGCGGGTCTGGGGCATCGGGCCGTCAGCGGCCGAGCACACCAGGATCGCGCCGTCCATCTGGGCGGCGCCCGTGATCATGTTCTTCACATAGTCGGCGTGGCCCGGGCAGTCCACGTGAGCGTAGTGGCGGTTGGCCGTCTCGTACTCGACGTGCGCGGTGTTGATCGTGATGCCACGCGCCTTTTCTTCCGGCGCCGCGTCGATCTGGTCGTACGCCTTGGCTTCGCCGCCGAACTTCGTCGACAGGACCGTCGTGATCGCGGCCGTCAGCGTCGTCTTGCCATGGTCCACGTGGCCGATGGTGCCCACGTTCACGTGGGGCTTGGTCCGTTCGAATTTGCCTTTTGCCATTTTCTGCTCCTTGCCGTCGACGTCGACCACAAAACTTGGTGCCCATAGCGCGGATCGAACGCGCGACCTCTCCCTTACCAAGGGAGTGCTCTACCACTGAGCCATATGGGCAGGGTACCTGCTACCGTCACCGGTACAGGCTTGACCACCTCGCGATGATCAAGCCTGTACGGGCCTCGCCGGGCACATCACCAAATTCATCGAAGCGAACGACGTGGAGCGGGAGACGGGAATCGAACCCGCGTCATTAGCTTGGAAGGCTAGGGTTCTACCATTGAACTACTCCCGCCCGGGAGCCCCTCGGACACCACCTTGCGGCGGCACTCGCGAGAGTCGAACACTTCTGTCAAACCGAATTCGGCGCTGTGGTGGAGGGGGCTGGATTCGAACCAGCGTACTCAAAGAGGGCAGATTTACAGTCTGCTGCCATTAACCACTCGGCCACCCCTCCGCAGCGAACTCGGGAGTATACATCGTCAGAAGTCGGCTGGCAACGGTTCTGCGCACGAGTCGTCATGACGAGCCCTTCTTCCCGCATTGTGCCCCTCAGGTCCGGACACCTCCACCCGATAATCCGCAAGCCCTTACCCCTGTCATCACGAAAGCAGAACACCCATGAAAAGAACCCTCGCGGGCCTCACCGGCGCCCTGCTCCTGGCCGGCGCGGCCCACGCCCAGCAACGCCCCGGTGGCGACGTCCGGCCCTTCCTGGGCTTCGGCCTCACGTACGGGGGCGACAAACTCGAGTCCTTCGACTTCAGCAACGACACCAGCAGCACCGTGCGGGCCGGCAACCTCGTCGACCTGAAGGCCGGCGTCGACTTCCTCGTGGGCGGCCCGTTCTCGATGCAGGCCAGCATCGGCTACCACTTCGACGGCGTGAACGGCTCCAACGGCGACTACTCGTTCAGCCGCGTGCCGTTCGAGTTCCTCGGCTACTACAGCATCAACCCGCAGTTCCGCATCGGCGGCGGCGTGCGCCAGTCGTTCGACGCCCACGTCGACTCGAACGGCGTGGTGGGCGGCCTCGACTCCAGCTTCGACGCCAAGACCGGCTTCGTGGTCGAGGCCGAGTACTTCCCGTGGCACCGCATCGGCATCAAGTTCCGCGCGGTCAGCGAGAAGTTCGAAGGCAAGGACGGCGTGTACCGCGGCCAGAAGTTCGACGGCTCGCACGCCGGCGTCTACGGCGTCTTCTACTTCAACTGACCCGCTTCAACCGAGCCAGTCGACCGGGCGGCCGTGTGCCGCCAGGTACCGCGCCGCCTCGCCGAAGTGCCCGTTCCCGAGGAACGGCACCGGTGGCCGGCGGGCCGACAGCGGCGACGGGTGGTTCGACATCAGGATCAGCGGCGCCGGCGCCCCTTCGGGCGCGGTGGCCCGGATCAGCCCCTCGAACCGCTGCGCGTGGGCACCCCACAGCAGGTAGGCGCACGGCTCGGGCCGGGCGGCCACCGCGTGCAGCAGCTGCTCGGTCAGGGCCTCCCAGCCGCGGCGGGCGTGGCTGGCCGGCTGGCCGTCCTCCACCGTGAGGCACGTGTTGAGCAGCAGCACGCCCTGGCGCGCCCAGCCCGAGAGGTCGTTGCCCGCGGGCGCGCCGCCCAGGTCGCGGCGCAGCTCGACGAACATGTTGCGCAGGCTGGGCGGGGTCTTGAGGCCCGACGGCACCGAGAACGCGAGGCCCTGCGCCTGGCCCGGCCCGTGGTACGGGTCCTGGCCCACGATCACGGCCTTCACGTCCGGCAGCGGCGTGAGCCGCAGCGCCCGGAACACGTCCACCGGGTACACCGTGGCGCCGTCCGCCACGCGGCCGTCGACGTATGCCACCAGCGACCGGCCGGCCTCGGAGGCCCGCCAGCGCTCGACGATGGGCCGCCAGCCGTCCGGCACCCGGTCCAGCAGCGCCGACAGCGGCTCGGCGAGGCGCCCGTCCGCCGGGAACAGCGGCAGGTCGCTCAAGCGAACAGCGCCTCGAGGGCCACGCCCGGGTCGGGCTGGCGCATGAACGCCTCGCCCACCAGGAACGCGTTCACCTTCGCCTCGCGCATGCGGGTCACGTCCGCCCGGCCGAGGATGCCGCTCTCGGTCACCAGCAGGCGGTCGGCCGGCACCCGGGGCAGCAGGCCCAGCGTGGTGTCCAGCGTGACCTCGAAGGTGCGCAGGTTGCGGTTGTTGATGCCCACGAGCGGCGTCTTCAGGCGCAGCGAGCGGTCGAGTTCTGCCCCGTCGTGCACTTCCACCAACACGGCCATGCCGAGCTCGTGCGCCTGCGCCTCCAGGTCGACCATCAGCGCGTCGTCGAGGCAGGCGGCGATCAGCAGGATGCAGTCGGCACCCATCGCGCGCGCCTCGTACACCTGGTAGGCGTCGACCATGAAGTCCTTGCGCAGCACCGGCAGCGCGCAGGCCGCGCGGGCCTGCTCGAGGTAGGCCGTTTCGCCCTGGAAGAACTGGCGGTCGGTCAGCACGCTCAGCGCGGCGGCGCCGTGGCGCTCGTAGCTGGCGGCGATGTCGGCCGGCACGAAGTTCTCGCGCAGCACGCCCTTGCTCGGGCTCGCCTTCTTCACCTCGGCGATCACGCCGGCGTGGTCGGCGGCGATCTTGCCGCGCAGGCTGCCGACGAAGTCGCGCGTGTCGGTGCGGCCTTCGGCGTCGCGGCGCAGGGAGGGCAGGTCACGGTGGCGGCGGGCGGCGGAGATCTCCTCGCGCTTGACCGCCACGATCTTGTCGAGGATGTCGCTCATGGGTTCGACGGCTGGAGTTGCCGGGTGGTGTGGACGAACTGCGCGAGCTTGGCCTTCGCCTTGCCCGACGCCACCGCGTCGCGCGCGCGCTCGATGCCGTCGGCGACCGAGTCGGCCACGTTCGCGCAATAGAGGGCCGCGCCCGCGTTCAGCAGCACGATGTCGCGCACCGGGCCCGCCTCGTCGGCCAGCGCCCGCTCGATGCAGCGCACGGATTCCTCCTTGCCCGACACCTTCAGCGCCGCCATCTCGGCCGTGGCCAGGCCGAACTGGCTCGGGTGCACCGCGTACTCGCGCACCTCGCCATTGCGCAGTTCGCCGATCAGCGTCTCGCCCGAGATGGAGATCTCGTCGAGCCCGTTGACCCCGTGCACGATCATCACGTGGTCCGAGCCCAGGCGCTGCAGCACACGCACCTGGATGCCCACGAGGTCGGGGTGGAACACGCCCATCAGCTGGTTCGGCGCGTCGGCCGGGTTGGTCAGCGGACCGAGGATGTTGAAGATGGTGCGCACGCCCAGCTCCTTGCGGATGGGGGCGGCGTGTTTCATCGAGCCGTGGTGGTTCGGCGCGAACATGAAGCCGATGCCGGTCTCTTCGAGGCAGCGGGCCACGTTCTCGGGCGTCAGGTTGACGTTGGCGCCCAGCGCGTCCAGCACGTCGGCACTGCCGGTGCTGGACGACACGCTGCGCCCGCCGTGCTTGGCCACGCGCGCGCCGGCCGCGGCCGCCACGAACATCGACGCGGTGGAGATGTTGAACGTGTGCGCGCCGTCGCCGCCGGTGCCGCACAGGTCGACGAGGTTGCGCTTGTCGGCGATGGGCACGGGCGTGGCGAACTCGCGCATCACCTGCGCGGACGCGGTGATCTCCCCGATGCTCTCCTTCTTCACGCGCAGCCCCATCGCGAGCGCAGCCACCATCACGGGCGACATCTCGCCCGTCATGATGCGGCGCATCAGGCCCAGCATCTCGTCGTGGAAGATCTCGCGGTGCTCGATGACCCGCTGCAGCGCCTGGGTGTCGGTGATGTTCATCTCAGCTCCCCCGCGTGGCGTTCAGGAAGTTCTTCAGCATCGCGTGGCCGTGTTCGGTCAGGATGGACTCGGGGTGGAACTGCACGCCTTCGAGCGGCTTCTTCGTGGCCGCGAGCGCCGTGTGGCGCACGCCCATGATCTCGCCGTCCTCGGACGTGGAAGTGACCTCCAGCTCGGCCGGCAGGCTCGAACGTTCGATGACCAGCGAGTGGTAGCGGATGACGGTGAAGCGCTCGGGCAGGTCGGTGTAGACGCCCTTGCGGTCGGTGGTGATCACGTCGGTCTTGCCGTGCATCTGCTTCTGCGCGCGGATCACGTTGCCGCCGAGCGCCGCGCCGATGGACTGGTGCCCCAGGCACACGCCGAGGATGGGCAGCTTGCCGGTGAACTCGCGGATGGCCGGCACGCACACGCCCGCCTCGTTCGGCGAGCAGGGACCGGGCGACAGCACCAGCTGGTCGGGGTTCAGGCCCGCGATGCCCTCGAGCGTGATCTCGTCGTTGCGGAACACGCGCACGTCCTCACCCAGCTCGGCGAAGTACTGCACGAGGTTGAAGGTGAAGCTGTCGTAGTTGTCGATCATGAGCAGCATGTCAGAAGCCCTCCTCGACGAGTTCGGCGGCGCGCAGGAGGGCCCTGGCCTTCGCCTCGGTCTCCTTCCATTCGAGTTCGGGCACCGAATCGGCCACGACCCCGGCCGCGGCCTGCACGTAGAGCTTGCCGTCCTTGACGATGCCCGTGCGGATCGCGATGGCCACGTCCATGTCACCCGCGAAGCTCAGGTAGCCGCAGGCGCCGCCGTAGATGCCGCGCTTGACGGGCTCCAGCTCGTCGATGATCTCCATGGCCCGCACCTTCGGCGCGCCCGTGAGCGTGCCGGCGGGGAACGTGGCGCGCAGCACGTCGAGGCTGGTCATGCCGTCCTTCAGCAGGCCTTCGACGTTGCTGACGATGTGCATCACGTGCGAGTAGCGCTCGACCACGAAGGCCTCGGTCACCTTCACGCTGCCCGTCTTGGCGATGCGGCCGATGTCGTTGCGGGCCAGGTCGATCAGCATGACGTGCTCGGCGCGCTCCTTCGGATCGGCCTTCAGCTCCACCTCGAGGGCCTTGTCCTCCTCGGGCGTGGTGCCGCGCGGGCGGGTGCCGGCGAGCGGCCGGATGATGACCTTGTCGCCCTCGGGCGTGTGCTCCTGGCGCACCAGGATCTCGGGGGACGCGCCCACGATCTGGAAGTCGCCCATGTCGTAGAAGTACATGTAGGGCGACGGGTTCAGCGAACGCAGCGCGCGGTACAGGCTGAGCGGCGATTCGGTGAACGTCTTCTGCAGCCGCTGGCCGATCTGGACCTGCATCATGTCGCCGGCCGCGATGTACTCCTTGGCCTGCAGCACGGCGGCGATGTAGTCGTCCTTCGCGAAGCCGCGCTCCACCGGGTGGGCCGTGCCGCGCTTGACGGTGGGCGCCACGACGCTGTCGTGCAGCCGGTCCGCCAGCTGCGCCAGGCGCCGCTGCGCGTTCACGTAGGCCTCGGGCTGGCCCGGGTCGGCGTAGACGATCAGGTGCAGGCGGCCCGACAGGTTGTCGATGACGGCCAGTTCCTCGCACTGCAGCAGCAGGATGTCGGGTGTGTCGATGCCGCCCGGCAGCACCGTGCCGGCCAGGCGCGGCTCGATGTAGCGCACCGCGTCGTAGCCGAAGTAGCCGGCCAGGCCACCGCAGAAGCGCGGCATGCCCGGGCGCAGCGCCACCTTGAAGCGCTTCTGGTAGTCGGCGATGAAATCGAGCGGGTTGCCCTCGTCGGTCTCCACCACCTGGCCGTCGGTGACGACCTCGGTCCTGAAGCCGGTGGCACGCAGCAGGGTGCGCGCGGGCAGGCCGATGAACGAGTAGCGCCCGAAGCGCTCGCCGCCCACGACGGACTCGAGCAGGAAGCTGTGCTTGCCGCCGCTCGGGCCATGGGCCAGTTTCAGGTAGAGCGACAGCGGGGTTTCGAGGTCCGCGAAGGCCTCGGCGGTCAGCGGGATGCGGTTGTAGCCTTCAGCGGCCAGCCGGTTGAACTCGGATTGGGTGATCACGGATCAGGGCCCTCCACGGCCCGGCGGGCGGCATGGGTGCGCCCGCGTGTGAACGATTTGGCAAGGCGGGCCGCATCGGGCCTGCCCACGGCGCCGGAGGGCAGAGGAAGACTGCGCCCGCGGCAAATTCAAACCAACGTGGTCCGGCCCCGCCAGGGCCAGGCTCCCCGGTCGTGCGACCCTTTGGTTTGTTTGCGCGCGATGAACATCGGAAAAGTGTAGCAGGCCCTGCACGCGGCGGGCCAAAACGGGAACTGCCCCACGAATCCGGGGGGACCGATTCAGGACAGCCGCTGTCACAATCAAAAGCGTATCCGGGCCGGGCGGGCCGGAGCCCGATCGACCCGTTAGACAACCTGATGGAAGCCCACCCGTGATCCGTCGCATCCTCCTCGCCGCCAGCCTGGTCCTGGCCCAGCCCCTCGCCGCCCTGGCCGCGCCTGTCACCGTGGCCGGCGTCAAGTACGAGGACTCCACCCAGGTGGGCACCTCGAAGCTGGTGCTCAACGGCGCCGGCCTGCGCTCCAAGGCCATCTTCAAGGTCTACACCGCGGCGCTGTACCTGCCCGCGAAGGCCACCACCCCCGAAGCCGTGATCGCCCAGCCGGGCGCCAAGCGCATGCACATCGTGATGCTGCGCGAGATCAACGCGGCCGAACTGGGCAAGCTGTTCGCCCGCGGCATGGAAGACAACGCTCCGCGCGAAGAGTTCTCGAAGTCGGTGGCCGGCGTGCTGACCATGAGCGACATCTTCTTCCAGTACAAGAAGCTGTCCCCCGGCGAGTACTTCACCGCCGACTGGGTGCCCGGCACCGGCACCGTGATCTCGGTCAACGGCAAGCAGGCCGGCCAGCCCATCAAGGAACCCGAGTTCTACTCGGCGCTGCTGAAGATCTGGCTCGGCAAGTCCCCGGCCGACACGCTGCTTAAGGAAGGCCTGCTCGGCCACCTCGACTGACCCGGCGTTCAGTGGAGATCGATCGCGTCCAGCCGGTCGACCGTCCCGTCGCAGTCCACCTCGGCCACCGGCTGGCCGTGGTTGTAGCCATAGCGCACCAGCACCACGGGACACCCCGCCGCCCGCGCGGCAGTGGCGTCGTTCACCGAGTCTCCCACCACCAGCGTGCGTGAGGGCTCGCTGCCCAGCGCCTCGCAGGTGCGCACCACCGGCAGCGGATCGGGCTTCTTGCGCTCGAAGCTGTCCCCGCCCGACACCATCGAGAAGAACGGCGCCAGCCCCTTCATCTCGAGCAACGCCTTCGCGAAGGCCACCGGCTTGTTCGTCAGGCACGCGAGCGCGAGCCCGGCCGCCTGCAGCCGCACGAGGCCCTCGATCACCCCGTCGTACACGTCGGCGTACTTGCCGTTGATGCGGTCGTAGTGGTGCTGGTAGCGGTCGAAGGCCTCGGCGAAACGGCTCTCCGACGCTCCCACGGCGGCGAGCGTCTGGCGCACGAGGTGCTCCGAGCCCTTGCCGACGGTGTGTTCGATGAACTCGCGTCCGACGCGGTCGAGCCCGAGGTCGGCCATCGCGGCGTTCAGCGCGACCTGGAAGTCGCCGAGGGTGTCGACCATCGTGCCGTCGAGGTCGACGATGGCGGCGGTGTAGCGGGAAGATGAATGGGCGTTCACGGTGTTTTTGTCATTCAGGCAGCGTCCGGGCGATCTTAGGGGCAGCTCCATGACACGGGCCTGACCGGCGGGCGCCCATCGCCCAACGAGGCCGGCGCGACGAGAAGCCCCGGCCGTGCACGGCCTCTGCCCGCCGGGCACAGTGCGCTCCATCCGACCTCTCTCCCCTGCCCCATGTCGCACCTCTTCACGCCGCTGCAGATCGGCCCCCTCGCACTCCCCAACCGCATCGTCATCGCCCCCATGTGCCAGTACTCGGCCGTGGACGGCAACGCCACGAACTGGCACCTGATGCACCTCGGCACCCTCTCCCACTCGGGCGCCGGCCTGCTGATCCTCGAGGCCACGGCCGTCGTGCCGGAGGGCCGCATCTCGGGCGCCGACCTGGGCCTGTGGAACGACGACAACGAAGCGGCGCTGGCCCGCGTGATCGCCGGCGTGCGGGCGCATTCGAAGATGCCGCTCGCGATCCAGCTGGCCCACGCCGGCCGCAAGGCCTCGACCCGCCGGCCGTGGGAAGGTGGCGCACAGGTGCACCCGGGCGAGCCCGGCGGCTGGCAGACGGTGGGCGCCTCGGCGGTGCCCCATGCCGCCACCGACACCCCGCCGGTCGCGCTCGACGCCGCCGGCCTGCAGCGCGTGCGCGACGGCTTCGCCCAGGCCGCCCGCCGCGCCGCGCGGCTCGGCTTCGAAGGCATCGAGGTGCACGCCGCGCACGGCTACCTGCTGCACCAGTTCCTGTCGCCGCTCGCCAACCAGCGCACCGACGCATACGGCGGCTCGCTCGAGAACCGCATGCGCTTCCCGCTCGAGGTGTTCGACGCGGTGCGCGAGGCTTTCCCGGCCGACCGCCCCGTGTGGGTGCGCCTGTCCGCCACCGACTGGGTCGACGGCGGCTGGGACCTCGACGGCACCGTCGCGATCTCGCAGGCGCTGAAGGCCCGCGGCTGCGCGGCCATCCATGTGTCGAGCGGGGGCGTGTCCACCGCACAGGCCATCCCGCTCGCCCCGGGCTACCAGGTGCCTCACGCCCGGCGCGTGAAGGAGGCGTCGGGCCTGCCCACCATCGCCGTGGGCCTGATCACCACGCCGGCCCAGGCCGAAGCCGTGCTGGCCGAGGGCCACGCCGATGCCATCGGAATCGCGCGGGCGGTGCTCTACGACACCCGCTGGCCGTGGCACGCGGCTGCCGAACTGGGCGCCCGGGTGCAGGCCCCGCCGCAGTTCTGGCGCTCGCAGCCGCGCGAGGTCAAGGACCTCTTCGAGGCCTGAGTCAGCCCACCGCCTTGATGCGCTGGTCGCGCGCGGCCAGCGCCAGCATCGAGGCCACCGCGCAGGAGGCGAGCCGCGCCGCCTCCGAATCGGCCCGGCTCGTCAGGATCACGGGCACCTTCGCGCCGAGCACGATGCCCGCGGCATAGGCCCCCGCGAGGAAGGTCAGGCTCTTGGCGAGCATGTTGCCGGCGTCGAGGTCCGGCACGATCAGCACGTCGGCCCGCCCGGCCACCGGCGACACGATGCCCTTGATGCGCGCGGCCTCGGCGTCGATCGCGTTGTCCATCGCCAGCGGCCCGTCGAGCACGGCACCGGTGATCTGCCCGCGGTCGGCCATCTTGCACAGCGCCGCGGCGTCGAGCGTCGACGGCACCTTCGGATTCACGACCTCCATCGACGACAGGATGGCCACGCGCACTTCCGGCAGGTGCAGCGCATGCGCGAGGTCGATGGCGTTCTGGACGATGTCGACCTTCTCCTCGAGCGTGGGGGCGATGTTGATGGCCGCGTCGGAGATGATCAGCGGCTGCGCGTGGCCCGGCACGTCCATCACGAAACAGTGGCTGATGCGGCGTGACGTGCGCAGCCCGCCCTCGCGGCGCACCACCGCGCCCATCAGCTCGTCGGTGTGCAGGCTGCCCTTCATCAGCGCGTCGACCTCACCCTTGAGGGCCATCGCCACCGCGGTTTCGGCCGCCGCGTGGCTGTGCGGCGCGTCGACGATGGCGAGCCGCCCCGCTTCCAGCCCCGCCTCGGCCATCGCGGCCTCGATGCGGGCCTTCGGGCCGACGAGCACCGGCACCGTCAGGCCCATGCGTTCGGACTCGATGGCGGCGGCGATGGCCACGTCGTTCACCGGGTGCACCACGGCGACCCGCAGCGGCGGACGCTCGCGCGCGGCGGCGATCAGGCGGTCGTAGTGGGGGTGCGGCGCGGTGGTCGGAAGGGACATCGAACGCTCCAGGGCGCCTCGCCAATACCTGACGAAGCGCGGGGGTTGTCACGGGCCGGAAGCCGGGATTCAGGCATGCTGCAACGCAACATACCACGGCCGTTCCAACACTGGCAAAGGGGCTCGTCGATCGTGATCTCCGCTCCCGACTTCCTCTCCCGGCTGCAGCGGGACACCGCCGCCTACGTCACCGACACGTGGCAGCGCAGCGCGCTGACCCTCGACGTGCTGCGCGAACGCGGGGACATCTTCCTCGCCCACCTCATCGCCGGGAAACCGCCGCTGCTGCAGTTCGAGCACGAGCTGCTGGTCGACGGCCGGTCGCTGCCCGCTCCCTGCAACTACGCGCTGCTGCGCATCGTGCCGCCGCAGGGCGCGGTGATCGACCCCACGAGGCGGCCCATCGTCATCATCGACCCTCGGGCGGGCCACGGCCCCGGCATCGGCGGCTTCAAGCCCGACTCCGAGGTGGGCGTCGCACTGAAGGCGGGCCACGCCGTGTACTTCGTGACCTTCGCGCCCGAACCGGTCGACGGGCAGACGCTCATCGACGTCGCGCGTGCCGAGGCGGCCTTCATCGAACACGTGCGCGAACGACACCCGAAGTGCCCCGGCAAGCCCGCCGTGATCGGCAACTGCCAGGCGGGCTGGGCCGTGGCCGGCCTCGCGTCCGTTCGGCCCGACATCATGGGCCCCATCGTCCTCAACGGGGCCCCGCTCTCGTACTGGGGTGGCAGCCCCGCGCAGAACCCGATGCGGTACGCGGGCGGCCTGCTCGGCGGCGCCTGGCTGTCGGCCTTCACCGCCGACCTCTCCGGCGACCGCTTCGACGGCGCCTGGCTCGTCAGCAACTTCGAGAACCTCAACCTCGGCAACACCTGGTGGGGCAAGTACGACCACCTGTACGCCAACGTCGACACCGAGCGCGAACGCTTCCTCGAGTTCGAGCGCTGGTGGGGCGGCTACTTCCGCATGACCGGCGAGGAGATCGAGTCCATCGTCGAGAACCTCT
Organism: Piscinibacter gummiphilus; assembly: GCF_002116905.1. NCBI lineage: Bacteria > Pseudomonadati > Pseudomonadota > Betaproteobacteria > Burkholderiales > Sphaerotilaceae > Rhizobacter > Rhizobacter gummiphilus. Next base: position 576,428 of record NZ_CP015118.1, on the reverse strand, counting down.
TCGTCGGCAACCGCCTGGCGCGCGGCGAGGTGGTGGCCGACGGGGTGCCCATCGACCTGCGAAACATCACGTCGCCCATCGTGATCTTCGCGTCCTGGGGCGACAACATCACGCCGCCACAGCAGGCGCTCAACTGGATCATCGACGCCTGGGGCAGCGAGAAGGCGCTCGTGGCCGCGGGCCGCACCATCGTCTACATGCTGCACCCCACCATCGGCCACCTGGGCATCTTCGTGGGCGGGGCGGTGGCCCGCAAGGAACATGACCAGATCGTCAACACACTCGACCTGGTCGAACGCTTGCCACCGGGCCTGTACGAGATGAACATCTTGCCGAAGGACCCGGACGCCCCGTTCGCCGAACTCGAGCCCGGCGCGTTCTCGGTGCAGTTCGAGCCCCGCACCGTCGACGACATCCGCGCGCTCGCCCCCGACGGCCGCCAGGACGAGGCGATGTTCAGCACCGTCGCGCAGCTGTCCGAGGCGAACATGGCGGCCTACCGCACGCTGTGGCAGCCCTGGGTCCGGGCGGTCGGCAGCCGCCCGCTCGGCGACGCGCTGCGCTGGCTGCACCCGCTGCGCCAGCAGCACCTCGCACTGTCGAGCTTCAGCCCCGCCGCCCCCTGGGTGCGCGAGGCCGCCCGGCGCGCCGAGGCCGACCGACAGCCCGCGGCGCCCGACAACGTCTGGCGCGCCTGGGAACGCCTCGGCTCCGACTGGATCACCGAAGCCCTGAACCGCATCGGCGGGCTGCGCGACGACAGCTCCACCCGCTGGGTCACCTTCGCCTACGGCCCGCAGGGGCTGGGGGCGCTGCTGCCGCCGCACGCCAGCGACGAGGAGGCCGCGCTCGCGCGGGCCGAGACGTCCGAAGCCGAGGCCCGTCGCATCGCGCTCGGCCTCGCCGGCCAGGGCGGGTTCGCCGAGGCCGTCTGCCGGCTCGTGCTGGTCGGGCTGTCGCGCCAGGGCGTGATCGAACGGCGCACGCTGCGCCTCGGCCAGCTGATCGCCCAGTCGCACCGCGAGATGGCCTCGGCGCCGGGGGCCCACCGCGCCGCGCAGCCGTCCGCCGACGACTGGAAGGGCCTGCTCGAGCGCCAGGCGCTCGTGATGACCTTCGCGGGCGACGAAGCCCTGGCCGCCCTGCCTCTGCTGCTGCCCTCCACCTCCGACCGCGAACGGGCCGTCGCGCTCGCCGCCGCCGTGCTCATGATGGCGCCCACCCTCGCCGACCCGGCATCGCCCGTGGCGCGTGCGGTGCGCGAGCGCCTCGGCGTGGACCCGGCCCGCGTGGCCGCCCTCGCGATGTCGCTCGCGCAGGCCGTGGGCGGTGTACCGGACACGCCGTCGCTGCCGGCACCGAAGTCCCGCCGCAAAGCCTCGGCATGATCGGACCATGGACATGGACACACCGGATGCGCCCGAAGGCGACCTCATCGCCGTGGCCAACGCGGGGTCGTCGAGCCTGAAGTTTTCGCTGTACCGGCGCGGCCCGGGCGAACCCGAGCCCGTGCTGCGCGGCCTGATCGACGGCCTCGGGGAAACGCCCCGCTTCACGGCGCGCTCTCCCTCGGGCGAGGTGGTCGGCGAACAGGCCTGGGACACGGGCGCCGCGCTGGGCCACGACGCCGCGCTGCACCACGTGATCGAGTTCGTGCAGGGGTTGATGCCCGGCGTCTCGCTCGCCGGCATCGGCCACCGGGTCGTGCACGGTGGCACCGGCTTCTCGGAACCGGTGCTCGTCACCCCCGAACGGCTGGCCGCGCTGCAGGCCCTGACGCCGCTGGCCCCGCTGCACCAGCCGAACAACCTCGCCCCCATCCGCCTCGCGCGCGAGGTGCTGCCCGACGTGCCGCAGGTGGCCTGCTTCGACACGGCCTTCCACCGCGACAACGACGAGGTCACGCAGATGTTCGCGCTGCCGTTCGAGTTGCACGAGGCGGGCATCCGCCGCTACGGCTTCCACGGCCTGTCGTACGAGTACATCGCGTCACGGCTGCCGCGGATCGACGCGGAACGGGCCGCCGGCCGCGTGATCGCCGCCCACCTCGGCAACGGCGCGAGCCTGTGTGCGATGTCGGGCGGGCGCAGCGTCGCCTCCACGATGGGCTTCACCGCGGTCGACGGCCTCGTGATGGGCACGCGCTGTGGCACGATCGACCCCGGCGTGCTGCTGTACCTGATGGACGAACGGGGCCTGGACGCCCGCGCCATCGAGCGGCTGATCTACCGCGAATCAGGCCTGCTCGGGGTGTCCGGCCTCAGCGCCGACATGCGCGTGCTGCTCGGCAGCGACACGCCGCGAGCGCGGCTGGCCATCGACCTGTTCGTGAACCGCATCGTGCGCGAGATCGGCTCGCTGGCCGCGGCGCTCGGCGGGCTCGACGCGCTGGTGTTCACGGCCGGGATCGGAGAACATGCGGCCGAGGTGCGGCGCCGCGTGGTGGCCGGCTGCGCCTGGCTCGGCGCCACGCTCGACGAGGCCGCCAACCGCGCCGGCACCACGCGCATCTCGGCACCGGGCAGCCGCTGCGCGGCCTTCGTCGTCCCCACCGACGAGGAACTGATGATCGCCCGCCACACGGAGCGGGTGCTCGACACCTTCCGGGAGAACTCGCCATGACCGACATCGATCGTTTCACCACCGAACGCTGGGAACACCTGCTCGAGGAGGTCGACCTGGAGATCGCCCAGAGCGCCATCATGTGCAAGGTGCGGCTGCTCGACCCCGGCGTGGCCGAGCGGCTGCTGCAGCAGGACCCGATGGTCTGGGACACCTCGCGCGACAGCGCGTTCACCAAGCTGCGCGGCCTGCTGGTGATGCACTTCACCACCGAGCAGCAGATCGCCGAGTGCATCGGCCCCGAGGAGGCCGCCGCCATCGCCGAACGCGTCCGCGCCCACCTGCGCAGCCGCGTCGGCGATCAGCTCGGCGGGCCGCTGGCCCCGGGCGCCGAGGTCACCGGCTCGAACCCGGGCCCGGCCTGACCCCGCGCGGCGTCAGGCCACCAGCGGCCGCACCATGTAGTGCGCGTCGCCGCCGTACGCGCCCAGGCGTTCCGGCTGGGCCGGCGCGTGCGGCTCGTAGCCGTGCCGGCGCCAGAACGACGTGGCCCCCTGCACCGCCACCAGGGCCGACCACCGCAGGCCTTCGCGCCGCGCGAGCACCATCAGGCCGTCGACCAGGCGACCGCCCAGACCCGAGCCGTGTGCGTCCGGGTGCACCGCCAGATCGTGCAGGTACAACGTGTCGGGGCTCGGCACGGGCTTGAACGGCCCGTTCAGCGCCGTGACGGCGCCCAGGCGCGATCGGTACGCGGCCAGGTACGCGCACACCCGGTCTCCCCGCAGCGCCACCCAGCAGGTGTCGGCCGCGGCCACCAGCCGGTCGTGCAGCACGCCGGCCGGCTCCAGCAGGTGCTCGCCATAACAGGCGGCCTGCACGGCCATCACCGCCGGCACGTCGGCCGGCTGCATCGGGCGGAGGGAAACGGGGCCGTCGTCGCGCTCAGCCGGCACGGGCCAGCTCGGCACGCATCGCGCCGATGGCGGCCTGGTAGTCCTTCTGCGTGAAGATGGCGCTGCCGGCCACGAAGGTGTCGGCGCCGGCGGCGGCCACCTCGCGGATGTTCGCGGCCTTGATGCCACCGTCCACCTCGAGGCGGATGTCGCGGCCGCTCGCGTCGATGATGCGGCGCGCCTGCTCGATCTTCTTCAGCGCCGACGGGATGAAGCTCTGGCCGCCGAAGCCCGGGTTCACGCTCATGATGAGCACCACGTCGACCTTGTCGATCACCCACTCGAGCACGTCGAGCGGCGTGGCCGGATTGAACACGAGGCCGGCCTGGCAGCCTTCGGCCTTGATCAGCTGCAGCGTGCGGTCCACGTGCGTGCTGGCGTCGGGGTGGAAGGTGACGATGTCGGCGCCGGCCTTGCAGAAGGCCTGGGCCAGCGAATCGACCGGCTGCACCATCAGGTGCACGTCGATGGGCACGCGGGTGCCGGTGGAAGTGACTGCGTGCTTGCGCAGCGCCTCGCAGATCATCGGGCCGAAGGTCAGGTTCGGGACGTAATGGTTGTCCATCACGTCGAAGTGGATCCAGTCGGCGCCGGCATCGATCACCGAACGCACTTCCTCGCCCAGGCGGGCGAAATCGGCGGACAGGATGCTCGGGGCGATGCGGTAGGTGGGGGTATGGCTCATCCCGCGATTTTAAGAGGCCCGTCCCGCGCCGGCCGGGCATATTGCACGTTCCGGGCGGCTGCCCTCCTAGAATGGGCCGCATGAGCAAGCCCGAATTCACCTGCAGCGCCGTCGTGCGCCACCAGCCCGAACAATCGGACGCGGAAGCCCACCGCCACGCCTTCGCCTACACCATCACCATCCGCAACACCGGTGACGTGGCGGCGCAGCTGATCGCGCGGCACTGGATCATCACGAACGCCACGGGGCGGGTGGAAGAGGTGCGCGGGCTCGGTGTCATCGGCCAGCAGCCGCTGCTGCAGCCGGGCGAACGCTTCGAGTACACGAGCTGGACCCGCATCAGCACGCCCCAGGGCAGCATGCGCGGCACCTTCTTCTGCATGACCGAGGACGCCCACCTCTTCGAGGCGCCCATCCCCGAGTTCGGCCTGACCATCGCGTCCGCCCTGCACTGATGCTGAAATTGCGAAACCCCATGGTCCCGGCCGAAGGGCCCTGGGACCTGAGTGCCCTGCTGACCTCCGCCGACGCCGACGCGTCGCTGCCCGAACGCCACCTCTGGCTCGTGCGCCTGCTCGAATGGCTGCGCCACGCCCCGCTGCCGCAGCAGCAGCCGATGCAGGCGCAGACCCCCACGCCGCTGCTGCGCCTGCGCCACCTGCTGAACGTGCTCGAGCGCCATCCGCAGCACGAGGTGCAGGTGCGCCGCGTGCTGCGCCGGTTCTGGGAAGAGGTGGACACCGCCGCGCTGCTCGCCGACTACGGCTTCTCGCCGCGCACGTCGCTGCTCGGCGAACTGGGCCAGCGCCTGCGCCTGCGCGTGCTGCCCGGCACGCCGGACACGCGCGACCTCGGCGAGCTGTTCACGCTGCTGTTCCCGCAGGAACGCGATGCCGAGTGGCTCGAGGCCATCGACCCGCCCACGCTGCAGCGCCTGATCACGCTGCTGACCCCGAAGGACCACGCCGACGCCGTCAACTGGAAGGCGCCCTTCCTCGACGCGATCATGTTCCTCGCGACGTCGATCCGAGCGCTCGGCTTCTCGCCGATGATCCGCGCGCGCATGAGCCGCGAGCTGCTGGTCGCCAAGCCGTTCCGCCAGCTCGCCCGTGTCGCCGAGGACATCCGCGAACACGCCGAGAACGGCAACGCCGAGGCGCTGCTGGTCTCGGCCCAGTACCTGCGCGCGCTGCTCGACACCTGCCGCCGCTGCGCCCTCTCGGTCAACGACCACCTCGAGGAACACGGCATCTCGGTCGACCTCGTGTTCGAGCTGGACCAGCTCGACCGCCGCACCCACCGCATCGAGGACCTGCTGAACTGCGTGATCAGCAACAACCCCGGCACGGAGGTCACCCGCCTGCTCGCGCAGCTGGTGCGCACGGCCGGCGAACGCCGCAGCCTGCGCGAGCCGTTCACGCGGCACTACTCGATGCTCGCGCGCAAGGTGGCCGAACGCAGCGCCGAGACGGGAGAACACTACATCACCCGCGACCGCGGCGCCTACGCGCGCATGCTGAAGGCCGCGGCCGGCGGCGGCGCGGTGCTGGCCGGCACCACGCTGATGAAGTTCTTCGTGATGGCGCTCGGCCTCACGGCGTTCTGGGCGGGCTTCTGGGCCGGCGTCAACTACGCGGGCAGCTTCGTGCTAATCCACCTCGCGCACTGGACGGTGGCCACCAAGCAGCCTGCGATGACGGCGCCGGCCATGGCCGAGAAGCTGCGCGACGTCTCGAACGACGCGGCGGTGGAGGGGTTCGTCGACGAGGTGGCCCACCTGATCCGCTCGCAGTCGGCCGGCATCCTCGGCAACCTGACCGTCGTGGCGCCGCTGGTGCTGGGCGTGCAGCTCGCGGCGAACGCGCTGTTCGGCCGGCCGCTCGTGGGCGAGGCCAGCGCCGAACACGTGCTGGACTCGCTGACCCTGCTCGGCCCCACACCGTTCTACGCGGCCTTCACCGGCGTGCTGCTGTTCGCCAGCTCCATCATCGCGGGCTGGGTGGAGAACTGGTTCGTCTGGCACCGGCTCGACAGCGCGATCATGTGGAACCCGCGCATCGTCTCGCACCTGGGCCGCGCCCGCGCGCAGCGCTGGGCGGAGTTCTGGCGCAACAACATCTCGGGCTTCACGTCGAACATCTCGCTGGGCCTGATGCTCGGCATCGTGCCGGTGGTGTCCGCGTTCTTCGGCCTGCCGCTCGACGTGCGCCACGTGACCCTCTCCACCGGCCAGATCGCCGCGGCCGCCGGTGCGCTCGGCACCCAGGTGCTGCACGAACCTGCGTTCTGGTGGTGCGTGGCGGCCATCCCGGTCACCGGGGTGCTGAACCTGAGCGTGAGCTTCCTGCTGGCGTTCCGCGTGGCGCTGCGCTCGCGGGGCATCCGCCTGCGCGACCGCAGCCGCATCTATCGCGCGATCCGCCAGCGGCTGTGGCACAAGCCGCTGAGCTTCATCGTTCCGCCGCGGTGAGCCTGGCCCGTCACTTTTCGGGGTCGTCGTCGCGCCGCTCGCCGCCGCGCCGGCCCGAGAACATCGTCCACCAGACGATCAACACCAACACGACGAGTGCGCCCAGCGCCTCGAGCAGGATCAAGCCCATGATGCGATTCCTTCGTCCGGCCCGCGCGCTGCGGCCGGCCCTGTCGGCGATGATTCTAGGGGTGCTGGCCGCATGCGCGACCGGCCCCTCGACGCCGCCCGCCCCGGTGGAAAGCCACCCCGGCGCCACCCCGTCCGCCCCCGCCCGCCCCGGCGCGGCCATCGTGCGCGAACGCTCGCGCTGGACCCCGGCCCAGTGGTCCGACCTGCCCGGCTGGGAGTCGGACGCCACCACCGAACTGTGGCCCGCGCTGCTGCGCGGCTGCGAACGCCCGGCCTTCGACTGGGCCCGCGTGTGTGTCGATGCCCGCGCCGCCGGCCCGATGACAGACGCCAGCGCCCGCGCCTGGCTGCGCCAGCGCCTGGACCCGTGGCGCGTCGAGACGGCCGAAGGTGCCACCGAAGGCATGATCACCGGCTACTTCGAGCCGCTGATCGAGGCGAGCCGCAAGCCCCGCGGCCCCTACCGCGTGCCGCTGTACGGGCCACCGGCCGACCTCGCGTCCCGCAACCCGTACTGGACCCGGCAGCAGCTCGACACCGTGCCGGCCGCGAAGGCCGGCCTCGCCGGCCGGGAACTCGCCTACGTGGCGGACCCGCTCGACGCGCTGATCCTGCAGATCCAGGGCTCCGGCCGCCTGATGGTGCAGGAGCCCAACGGCACCCAGCGCCTCGTGCGCGCCGCGTTCGCCGGCCACAACAACCACCCGTACAAGTCGGTGGGCCGCTGGCTGATCGACCAGGGTGAGCTGCGCGCCGACCAGGCCTCGTGGCCCGGCATCAAGTCGTGGGCACAGCGCAACCCGCAGCGCCTGAACGACCTGCTGTGGAGCAACCCGCGCACGGTGTTCTTCCGCGAGGAGGCGCTGGCCGACCCGTCCGTGGGCCCCCGCGGCGCGCAGGGCGTGCCACTCACCCCGGGGCGCTCGATCGCCGTCGATCCGCAGAGCATCCCGTACGGCACGCCGGTGTGGCTCGACACCACCGAGCCGCTGTCCAACCAGCCGCTGCAGCGCCTCGTGATGGCCCAGGACACCGGCAGCGCCATCGTCGGCGCCGTGCGCGCGGACTTCTTCTGGGGCTGGGGCACCACCGCGGAACAGCAGGCCGGGCGGATGAAACAACCGCTCCGGGTGTGGGTTCTGTGGCCTAAATCCTGATTCCAGGACGCTCGCGGGCTGCGATACTGCGGCCCACTTCCCTTCATCCGGACCGTGGGTCGCCATGACAAGTTGGGTGCGCCGCGTCAGCAACCTGCTCTCCAGAGACACCTCGGTGCGGACCACGCTGCCGCCCGACACGGCCACCCCCTCGTCCCTCCCGGTCCCCGACCGCCGCGCCCCCGTCCCCCTGGCCGACCTCGACGGCGAGGTCTTCGCCTGGATGCTCGACCAGCTCCCGGCCACCGACCACCCGGCCCCTCCGGACGAAGCCCGCTGGCTCGAGGAGCTCGACACGCTGATCACGGCCGACAAGGGCCGCGGCGAGCTGCTGCCGCGCGCCGCCGGCCTGATCCCCCAGCTCCTCAACAGCCTGCGCGACGAAAGCCAGTCGGCCGGCGAACTCGCGCAGCGGGTCTCGCGCGACCCGAACCTCGTGGCCGAGGTCACGCGCCTGGCCAACAGCCTCGCGTTCCGCGGGCACGAGCCGGTCACCGAACTCGCCGACGCGGTGCGCCGCGTGGGCACCACCGGCCTGCGCCAGGCCATCGCGAAGGTCGTGCTCAAGCCGATGTTCGGCGCCCAGCCCGGCCAGCTCTCCACACGGGCCGCCGGCCACATCTGGGCCCATTCGCAGGCCCAGGCCGACCTGTGCCGCGCGCTCGCCCAGGACCGCGGGATCGACCCGTTCGAGGCCTACCTCGGCGGCCTGCTGTACGACGTCGGCTGGACCGCCGGCTGGCGCGCCCTCGACCACGTGTTCGAGAAGCTGTCGCCGCCCCCGGGCCTGGCCTTCAGCCGCGGCTTCCGCCACGCGTTCCAGGCACGGCGCGAGCGCCTCTTCAGCCAGTTCGTGATCGGCTGGAAGCTCAGCGCGCCGCTGCACGCGGCCGCCCGCGCGGTGAAGGGTGCCGGCGGCTTCGAACAGGCCGACGACGCGCTCGCGCAGGTGCTGCTCGCCGGCAACCGCCTCGCCGCGCGGCGGGTGCTGGTGTCGGCCGGTCGGGTCGCGGAAGACCCGGACCAGGTCGCCCACTGGTCCGAGGCGGTCCAGGCGACCTACACCGCGCTCGCGTGAACGCGCGGCTCGGCTGAGGCCGGCGCCCGCATCCCGTTCGCCCCTTCGATCCGTTCCGCCAGGAACAGCGCGTCACGCGCCACACCCGAGAAACGTCCCGACCCCCACGTGTGCAGCCACGGCAGCCCGAGGAAGTACAGGCCCGGCACGGGCGACACCCCGCGCACGTGCATGGGTTCCCCGCGGCCGTTGAAGACCGGCGCGTCCACCCAGCCGAAGGCCGGACGGAAGCCGATGCACCACACCACGCTGCCGATGCCCGACGCGGCCAGGTCGAGCGTCGTGCGCTCCGCCCCGGGCTGCCACACCGGCGTGTAGGTAGACGGCTGCGGTGCGTCGAGGCCCTTCTCCGCGATGTGGCGGTCGATCGACGCGTTGATGCCGTTGTAGATGGCATCGGCATGGTCGAGGTGCTCGCGCAGGTTGCCCTTGAACCGCAGCACGCCGTCCTCGAGGCCGTCGAGCGCGCCGTAGAGTTCCATGCCTTCGGTGGCGAAGCGGCGCAGGTCGATGTCGCGTCCGCCGTCGCGGCCGGTGACGTAGTGGTTCGTGTTGTCGCGGACACCCTCGCGCAGCGGGTGGTCCTGCACCGACATGTCGTAGTAGCCCATGTCGGCGAGCCACGTCACCACGTCGCGGCCGCGGTAGAACCGCGCGCAGCGCGGCGCCTGGCCCACGGCCAGCACCACCTTCCGGCCGGCGAGGTGCAGGTCCTCCGCGATCTGCGCACCGGACTGGCCCGAGCCCACCACCAGCACCGCGCCCTCGGGCAGCGAGGCCGGGTTGCGGTAGGCCTCGGAATGGACCTGCCGCACCGAGGCCGGCAGCCGCTCGGCCATGCGCGGCACGATGGGCTCGTGGTACCCGCCCGAGGCCACCACCACCTGGCCCGCCGTCATCGCACCGGCCGACGTCGCCACGTCGAAGCCCCCACCGGCGCGGGGCACGACCCGGGTCACGGCCACGCCGGACCGCACCGGCGCGCCCACGTGTTTCGCGAAGCCGTCGAGGTAGTCGAGGATCTGCGGCTTGGTCATGAAGCCGTGCGGGTCGTCGCCTGCGTACTCCCAGCCGGGCAGCTTGCACTGCCAGTTGGGCGTGACGAGCGAGAACGCGTCCCAGCGCTGCGTGCGCCAGGTGTGCATCGGCGCGTGTTTCTCGAGCACGACGTGGTCCACGCCGCGCTGCTGCAGGTAGTGGCTGAGCGACAGGCCGGCCTGGCCGCCGCCGACGATCACGACGTCGTGGTGTTCGGTTGGGGTGTTCATGGAAGTCCTCAGGGGTTGTCGTCGAAGGCGATCACGTCGACACCGGCCTCGGGCCAGTCGATGAACCGCCCGGCCGTGTCTTCGATGCGGGCGAGCTGGTCCATCGCGGCGGAGCAGGCGAAGCCGTACTTCGCGCGCACGCGCTCGGAGGCGATGTTCAGCGCCTCGCGGGTGCGTGCGAGGAAGTCGGGCAGCGGGTAGTGCCGGCCGGGTTCCAGGAAGTCCTTCACCACGAGCGAGGGCGAGTAGCAACGGGATTCCTGGGCGTCCGGCCAGCGGACGGTGAAGTGCATGACAGGCATGGTGGTCTCAGCAAGGATGGCCCGCGAGGGCATGGTGGGCGCGGTAGAGCGCGACGTGGCGGGCGGCGCTGGCCGTCCAGCTGTAGCGGTCGAGCACCGCGGGCGGTGACCGGCGCAAGGACGCGGCGCGTGCGGGGTCGGCGGCACGCACCATGGCCGAGGCGATCGACCCGGACCGTTCCGGGTCGGACCACAGCCAACCGCCCTCCGCGGCGTCGAGGTATTCGGTGAACGGTGCGATGCGCGAGACGACCACCGGCGTGCCGCTCGCCAGTGCTTCGAGCACGACGAGGCCGAAGCCTTCGCGCAGCGACGGCATCACCAGGGCGTCGGCGAGGCGGAACAGCGCAGGCATGTCGGCATCGGGCACGGCGCCGGTCAGCACCACGTCGCGGCCCGGCACGAGGCCGCTCGCCGCGAGGTCGACGTCGAACGCACGCACGTAGTCGCCGTGGTCCAGCAGCGTGGCGCCGCCCACGATCGCGAGCTGCGCGGCCGGCATCGAGCGACGCACCTCGGCGAAGGCGGCCAGCACGCGGCGGGTGTTCTTGCGCTCCTCGATGCCCCCCACCGCGAGGAACAGCGGGCTGCCCGGACGCAGGCCGAGCGACAGCGCCACGCGGTCGTCGCCGTGGCCAGGCCCCGGCGAGAAGCGCGTGCGGTCGACGCCGTTGGCCACCAGCGACGCCTCCACCTGGTGTTCGCGCTTGAGCGTGTCGCACCACAGCCGGCTCACGCACAACACCTGGTCGGCGGCGCGGAACGCGCGCTGCTGCCAGGCCGTCAGCCGCGGGTCGTCGAAGGTGTCGAGGTGGTGCACGGTGCGCGTGAACCCGCCGATGGCGCCCTCGTCGCGCAGCACCGCCAGCGCGTTGCCGCTGATGCTGTCCTGCGCGTGCAGCACGTCGAAGCTGTCGGCAGGACGCCGGCGCCGCAGGTGGTTCACGCAATCGTCGATGCGCGCGCCCACGCGGGTCGCGAGACCGCCCGAGGCCAGCGACAACGGCATCAGCTCCACCGCGTGCGGTACCGGCCGGAAGAGCCCCTGCCCCGGCCCGGCCGGCGCGAACACCGTGACGTGGTGCCCCGCCTCGTGCAGTGCCTTCGCGAGTTCCAGCGTGTGCACCACACCCCCCCGCGGGTTCACCGAATGGGTCAGCAGGCCGATGCGCAGCCGCGCGGACCAGCGCTCGATGGACGTGTCACGCATGGGCCGGTCCTCCTGGAAGAATGAAGGGGGTCGATCGCAGGTCCCACAGCCCGGCCTCGTCGGGACCACTGCGCAGGGTCACGCGTTGCGAGTCGTCCACGCCACCGACCACCGCCGCGGCGATGCCCCGCGCGGCGAACCGCGCGAGCACCTCGCCGGTGTGCTCGGGCGGCACGCTCAGCACGAAGCCGAAGCTCGGGAAACTCAGCAGCCAGCGGGCGAGCGGCACACCGGGCGGGCGCGGAATCGCGTCGACGTCGATCACGGCGCCCACGCGCGAACACTCCAGCAGCATCAGCGCCGTGCCCACGGCCCCGGCCATGCTGATGTCCTTCGCCGCGCCACACAGCCCCGCCTCGGCGATCGCGGGCAACAGATCCAGGTCGCCGCGCAGCCGTTCACCCGGCGCCTCGGTGGCCGCGTTCCAGTACGGATGCGGTTCCTGGTACGCGCCGCGCAGGTCGATCGCCATCACGAGGTCGTGGCCCGGTCGCGCGTCGAAGCTCGTCAGCAGGCGTTTCGCACGACCCACGATGGCGACGGCCAGTTGCGACTCGGACGCGCGGTGGTTGCTGTGGCCGCCCACGACCGGCACGCCATAGCGCTCGGAGGCCGCGGCCATGCCGGCCATCACCTGGGCCGAGCCTTCGGCCCCGCGGCTCCACACCGCGTCGACCACCGCGACGGGACGCCCGCCCATCGCCGCGATGTCGCTCACGTTGACCATCACGCCGCACCAGCCGGCGAACCAGGGCATCGTCGCGACGAAGTCGGCGACGAACCCCTCGATCGCGAAGAGCAGCCAGCCGTCGCCGTCGGGGATCGCCGCGGTGTCGTCGCCGGTGCCCACGGCCTGGGCGCCGAGCGCGCCCACCGCGTCGCCGATGTCGCGCTTGTGCGCGAAGCCGCGGCTCTCGCGCAGGGCCGCGGCGAGGTCCGACATCGTCATGGCCGGCTCCTCGACGCGGCCACGTGGCCCGCGTAGGGCGTGTGGCACGGCGGATAGGCCGCCAGGTCCGCCGACATCAACCGGTGCGGCCGGCCGTGCAGCACCTCGTCGGCGAGGCCGGTCCATGCGAGCTTCTCGAACATCGGCACGTTCTGCGCCTGCACGTGGGCGAGGAAGGTGTGGCAGCCGCGCGCGTGGGCGCTGCCCACCGCCAGGCGGATCAGCGTGGCCCCGATGCGGCCGTGGTGGCGGAACGCCGCGTGCACCGCGAGGCGCGAGCCCCACCAGCGGCCCGGCGCCTCCTCGTGGATGCGCACCGTGCCCACCACCTGCTCCGGCAGGCCGGCGACGTGGGCGACGGCCACGAGCAGCTGGGCGTGAGCGTCGATGTCGTCGGTGTCGTCACCGACGAACACGCCCTGCTCCACGCAGAACACCGCGCGGCGCAGGCGCCGGGCGTGGTCGAGTTCCCAGTCGCCGTGCGCCCACTTCACGCGGAACTCGCACGGCACGAACGGCGGGGCGGGGGCCAGATCGATCATGTCTCGAACACCGACAGCGACGAGCACGCGCCGCACTTGCCGCAACCGGCCTTGATGTCGCCGGACCGCAGGCCCGCGTCACCCACCATGCGCCCCAGCGGCTCCAGCACCGAGCGCATGAAGTCGGGCGACGGCGCCGGATGGTCCTCGAGCGGCGTGCCGCTGATGGGCACGAACGGCACGACGAACGGGTACACGCCGATCGCGAGCAGCGTCTCGCACAGCGACAGGATGGCCTCGCGGGTGTCCCCCAGGCCCGCGAGGATGTACGTGCTGACCTGCCCGCGGCCGAACACCTTCACCGCCGCCTCGAAGGCCGTCAGGTAGCGGGACACCGGCACCGTGGCCTTGCCCGGCATCAGCCGCTCGCGCAGCTCGGGCGTCACCACCTCCAGGTGCATGCCCAGCGTGTCGATGCCGGCGGCGGCCAAACGCTCGAACCAGCGGTCGTCGTCCGGCGGTTCGCACTGGGCCTGCAGCGGCAGGTCCACCGCCGCCTTGATCGCGAAGGCGCTGTCGCACAGCACCTGCGCGCCACGGTCGGTGGCGTTCGGCGTGCCGGTCGTCATCACCATGTGGCGCACGCCGTCGAGCAGCACCGCCGCCCGTGCCACTTCGGCGAGCTGCTCGGGCGTCTTGTGCGCGATGGTGCGGCCCGCGGCGAGCGACTGTCCGATCGCGCAGAACTTGCAGGTCTTCTTCCGGCTCTCGTAGCGGATGCAGGTCTGCAGCACGGTCGTGGCCAGCACGTCGGCGCCGTGCAGCGTCGCGATGTGCGAGTACGGCACGCCGTCCATCGTCTGCAGCGCGTAGAAGCGCGGCGCCTTCGGGAACTCGATGCGGGCGATCGGGATGCTGCCGCGCGTCAGCGCGCTGCGGCCCTCGGCATCGGGCGCCTGGGCCACGAACGGCGACTGCCACGCGCTCGACGTGTGCACCGGCACCATGATCGTGTGGCCGTCGACGGTGACGGCCTTGTGGTCCGACGGGCCCGCCCCACCGCGGCGGCTCGCGACGCCGCTCGCGGCACCGGGATCAGCCAGCCGCAACCCGAAGGACTGCAGCTCGGTCATCAGCTGCCGGCTGGCCGGCGAGATCGGAGGGGGCGTGTTCATCGGAGGGGCTCCTGGTGGGGTTCATCGGCACACGGGTCACGGCGGGCCGGTCGTTGACCAGCAGGCCCAGCAGTTCGGGGCGGGCGTAGTGGCCCACCGAATCCATCATCCGTTTGCGTTTGGTGATCAGCGCGAAGTCGAGGTCGGCGACGACCATCCCCTCGCCTTCGGTCAGCGGCTCGGCGAGGTACCTGCCCTCGGGCGAAACGATCGCGGTGTGGCAGCCGCCACGCAGCGCGCCCTGCAGCGCGGGGTCCTTCGTGACACTGGCCACCTGCGCGTCGGTGAGCCAGCCGGTGGCGTTGACGACGAAGCAGCCCGACTCCAGCGCGTGGTGGCGGATCGTCACGGCCATCTGGTCCGCGAAGATGGGGCCCACGAGCGAGCCGGGGAACTGCGCGCAGTGGATCTGCTCGTGCTGGGTCATCAGCGCGTAGCGGGCGAGCGGGTTGTAGTGCTCCCAGCACGCGAGCGCCCCCACGCGGCCCGCGGCGGTGTCCACCACCTTCAGGCCCGCGGCGTCGCCCTGGCCCCAGATCATCCGCTCGTGGTACGTGGGGGTGATCTTGCGGCGCTTGAGCTTGAGCGAGCCGTCGGCGTCGAAGACCAGCTGCGTGTTGTAGAGGCTGCCGTGGTCGCGTTCGTTGACGCCGAGCACCACCACGCAGCGGCGCGCGGCGGCGCGTTCGGCCACGGCCTGGGTCACCGGGCCGGGCACCACCACCGCGTGCTCGTACAGGCGCAGGTGCGCCGGTCCCTGTTGCACCGGCGGCTGCACGAACGAGAAGTACGGGTAGTACGGCAGGAAGGTTTCGGGGAACACGGCGAGCTGCGCCCCCTGGTCGGCCGCGCGGTCGATCGCGTCGCACACGCGGTCGAGCGTGCGTTCGGGGTGGTCGAGGTCGGGGGCGATCTGCACCGCCGCCGCGCGCACCGTCTTCGGGGAGTCGTTCATCGAGGTCCCCCGGCCTTCACAGCGTCCAGGTGTCGAGGATGAACGCGTTCGACTTGCGGTGCAGCAGCACGATGTCGAGCACGTCGAGCGGGCTGATCGGGCGGATGCCTTCGATCAGCGAGCCTTCGCCGTGGCCGTACAGCGCCTGCAGCGCGAAGCGGCAGGCATACACCTTGCCGCCTTCGGCGATGAACTTGCCGATCTGGTTGTTGAAGTTCTGGTGGCCCGGGAAGGCCTCGTCGCCGAGGGTCGGGAAGCCGCGCTTGACGCCGAGCGTCACGCCCGGGCCGTACAGCAGGATCGACGTCTCGAACCCCTTGCGCTGCAGGCGCGTGGCCTGCAGCAGGTTCACGAAGCCGATGGAGCCCTCGAACGCGACGGTGTGGAACGTGACGAGCGCCTTCTCGCCGGGCTCGGCCTTCACGTCCTCGAAGACCTTCTCTTCGTAGTCGACGAGGAAGTCGCCTTTCTTGCTGGCGGGTTGGGTGACTTTGGGCATGAGGTTCTCCGTGGAAAGGATCGGGGTGATGGGGTTGCGCGCCCTCCTCCTTTGCATGCGGTGTGCCACTCGATGGCACCCGCCATGCGATCAATCCGCGATCAACACGCATTCGGGCCGCGTGGCGGTCGATCAACTTTTTTTCGAGCCCCGGAAAACCCCTGCGGACGGCCGACAACCCGCACCAGCACGAGGCTTTCCCATCCGATCAATGCCTCCGATCAAGCCCTCCCGGCGCACCGCATTCGGGCGATCGGCGGGCACGCGATATGCGATCAATCCCCCTGCCGATCCGATCAACCCGTGCGATCAATCCGATGAACCACCCCGTCGCCCACTGGTCCCGCCGCCTCGAGGCGAGCGCGCAGCCCGCGTACCTGCTGATCGCCGACCTGATCGCCGAGGACGTGCGCAACGGCCGGCTCTCGGCCCGCGAGCGCCTGCCCACGCTGCGCGAACTCGCCGACCTGCTGCGGCTGAACTACACGACGGTGGCCCGCGCGTACGCGGAGGCGCGCAAGCGCGGGCTGATCGACTCGCGGCCCGGCATGGGCACCTTCGTGCGCGGCACGAGCCCGTCGCTGCCGCTGCGCGGCGGCAGCGGCGCCGAGATGACGATGAACATGCCACCCGAGCCCGCCGACGCGGCGCTGCTGGCCCGCATGCACGACAGCGCCGCCGACGTGATGGCCCGCACCGACCTGTACGACCTGATGCGCTACCAGGACTTCGGCGGCGCCCCCGACGACCGCCGCGCCGCGGTGCAGTGGCTGCGCCGCGTGCTGCCCGACTGCCGTGGCGAACACGTGCTGGTGTGCCCCGGCATCCACAGCGCGCTGGCCGCATTGGTGTCGCAGCTCGCGCGACCCGGCGAACTGATCTGCGTGGAGTCGCTCACCTACCCGGGCATCAAGGCGCTCGCGAACCAGCTGGGCGTGCAGCTGCATGCGTTGCCGCTCGACGACGAGGGCCCGAGCGCCGCCGCGTTCGAACTGGCCTGCAAGACGCTCAAGCCGAAGGCGCTGTACTGCAACCCGACCGTGCTCAACCCCACCACGACGTCGATCTCGCCTGCCCGCCGCGAGGCGCTGGCCGACGTGGCGCTGCGCTTCTCGATCCCGATCATCGAGGACGACGCCTACGCGATGCTGCCGCGCGAGAAGCCCTCGCCCATCGCGCTGCTCGCGCCGGAGCTCACGTGGTACGTCACCGGCTTCAGCAAGTGCCTGGGCGCGGGCGTGCGCACCGCGTACGTGTGTGCGCCCAGCGAACGGCAGGCGCAGCGGCTGGCCGGCGCGCTGCGGGCCACCACGGTGATGGCGTCGCCCATCACCAACGCGCTCACGAGCCGCTGGGTGCTCGACGGCACGGCCGAGGCCATGGTCCAGGCCATCCGAGCGGAGTCGATGGCGCGCCAGGCGATGGCCTCGCGCCACCTCGCGGGCCGCGGCGTGCTGTCGCAGCCCGAGGGCTTCCACCTGTGGCTGCCGCTGTCGTCGTCCTGGAGCGTGGTGGAGTTCGCGTCCTACCTGCGCACGCAGGGCGTGGCCGTGGTGGCGAGCGCCGCGTTCTCGACCGATGGCGACCCGCCCGACGCGGTGCGCGTGTGCCTCGGCGGGCCGCTCACGCGCAACGAATGCGACGATGCGTTGCGACTGATCGCCGACACGCTCGAACACCCGCAGCATCCGCACGCGACCGTCCGCTGAGCATGCCCCTCTTCGGAGGGCGGATTCGGTTGTGAACGATATCCTCGTGTGGACGTCTCAGCGAGGTTGCCGCTTGAACCCGAAGGTCCTTCCCCCCGATCCCGACGATCGCAACGTGCGCCTGCTCGCGCACCGTCCGCTCGTGCAGCGGATCGCGGGCCGCATGCTGGCGCGGATGCCGGCGAACGTCGCGATGGACGAACTCGTCCAGGCCGGCATGATCGGCCTCAACGAGGCGCTGTCGCGTTTCGAGGAGGGCCGCGGCGCCACGTTCGACACCTACGCGTCGCGCCGCATCGAAGGGTCGATGCTCGACTCGCTGCGCGCCGGCGACGAACTGTCGCGGCACGTGCGCAGCCAGCAGCGGCAGATCCGCGCCGCGGTGCAGGCGCTCGAACACCGCCTCGGCCGCGCGCCACGCGCGAAGGAGGTCGCGAACGAACTGGGCTGGACCCTCGAGGTGTTCTACCGCGCGATGCTCGACGCGGGCGCCGCGCCCACGCGGCTGGAGGACGAGGCGCTGGAGCCGTCGTCCGACGATCCCGCGGTGGTGGCCGGCGAGCCGGACGCGCTCGCCGTGGACGAACACGCCGACCCGCAGCGCCTGCTGCAGCGCCAGCAGCGCCACGAAGCCCTCGCGAAGGCCTTCGACGCCCTGGAGCCGCAGGAGCACCAGGTGATGCAGATGATCTACGCGCGCGAGCTCGACCTGGCGGAGATCGGCGCGCTGCTGGGGCTCAGTCCGTCGCGGATCTCGCAGATCCACCAGGCGACGGTGGCGAAGCTGCGGATCCGGATGCGGGACTGGTGATCAGAACGCCGCTGCAGTGCGCCCCGGCGCCCCCAGCGTCGCCTGCGTGAACGCCATCGACATCACCGCACACAGCGTGATGCCCGCCACCATCGGGAACGCCGTGCCGTCGAGGAACAGGCCGGTGAAGCCCATCACGACGGCCCCCGTCACGAGCTGCAGCGTGCCCATCAAGGCGGACGCCACGCCCGCGATGTCGCCGTGGTCCTCCAGCGCCAACACCGAGGTGGCCGGGATCACCAGGCCGAGGAAGCCGAACCCGACGAACAGCAGGCCGGCCAGCACGTCGAAGCGGTCGACCCCGGCGGTGAACAGCACCAGCAGCAGCGTCATCGTGACGGTGAAGCCGAGCACCGCGCCACGCACCGTACGCCGCAGGCCGAAGCGTTTCGCGAACCAGCCGGTCAGCTGCGACACCCCGATGAACGACACGGCGTTGATCGAAAACGCGAAGCTGTACTCGCGCGGCGAGAGCCCGTAGTGGTTGATCATCACGAACGACGAGTTCGCGAGGTACACGAAGAAACTCGCGAGGCCGAACGCGCCGATGAAGGTGAGCCCGAGGAAGTGCCGGTCGCGCATCAGCTGGCCGTAGGCCGAGAGCGAGCCGCGCCACGTGCTGCCCGCGCGCTCGGCGGGCGGACGGGTCTCCTGCAGCACGAAGGCCAGCAGCGCGAGGCCGGCGACGCCCGCGCCCGTGACGAACCAGAAGATGCCGCGCCAGCCGAACGCCTCGACCACGAAGCTGCCCACGAGAGGCGCGAGGATGGGCGACACGCTGAACACGAGCATCAGCAGCGACATCAGCCGCGCCGCGTCGTTGCCGGTGTGCACGTCGCGCACCACCGCGCGCGGCACGGTCATCGCCGCGCCGGCACCCAGGCCCTGCACGAAGCGGAACGCCACCAGCGTGCCGATGTTGGGCGCGAGCGCGCAGCCGATGCTCGCGAGCGTGAACAGCGCCATGCCGAAGTACAGCGGCTTCTTGCGGCCGAAGAGGTCCGAGGCCGGACCGTAGACGAGCTGGCTGACCGACACCGCGGCGAAGAAGGCCGTGAGGCTCATCTGCACCGCGCCGACGTCGGCGACGAGGGTGTTTCCGATGGCCGGCAGCGCCGGCAGGTACATGTCGATGGCGAACGGCCCGATGGCCGACAGCAGGCCGAGCACCAGGGCCAGGCGCAGGAAGGGGGAGATCATGGAGAAGAAGCGGGAGAACAGCGAAGCAACGACCCCCATCATGCCAGCCACTTGACCTCAACCGCGGTCGAGGTCCCATGCTGAAGGTCCGATTCACCCACAGGACCTCGCATGACTCCCCTCACCTTCATCAACCCGCCCGGCCTCTACGACCCCGAACCCAACGGCTACTCCCACGTCGCGGTGGTCGAAGGCACGCCCCGCTGGATCCTCCTCGCGGGCCAGGGCGGCGAGTCGGCCGACGGCGCGCTGTCGCCCGACTTCGCCGTGCAGCTGCGGCAGGCGTTCGACAACATCGCCACCGCCCTGGCCGCGGCGAACGCCACGCTGCGCGACGTCGTCCGGATCACCGTGCTGGTCGTGGCCCACGACATGGCGAAGCTCGAGGTGCTGAGCCGCATCGTGCGGGAACGTTTCGAGGGCAGGCCCGCGCCCGCGTGCACGCTGATTCCGGTGCCGCGGCTCGCGCTGGACGGCATGCTGGTGGAGGTGGAAGCCACCGCCGCCACCCGCTGACACCCCGGATCAGGCCGAGACCGCCACCATCCGGTCGAACAGCTTGTCGAGCGCGAGCGAGAGGTCGGTGCAGCGGCCGGTGTGCACCGGTGACACCTGCAGGCTGCTGCTGCGCGGCGCGACGAGCCAGTCGAAGCGCTCGCGGCTCGACAGGTGGCGCAGCGGGCCAGCGGCCTCGCCGCCCTCGCAGATGGCGGGGATGCTCAGCAGCGCCGCGCGGAGGTCGTGCGGATCGGCCTTCGGCGCGAGCGCGGCGAAGCGGGACTCGTCGAACGCCACCTTCGCGCGCAGGTAGCCCGCCGTCTTGCACGAGACGATCACGCCCGCGTTGATGAACTCGCCCCGCTCGACGCGCGGCACCAGCCGCACGATGGCGTAGTCATACGTGTGCAAGGGCGTGGGCACGGCGTGCCTCCTCGGCGAAGGCGCGCGGCGCGGCGAGCCGGCGCTGGAAATACTGGACGAAGGCCTCGCGGTGCGCGGCGGCATCGGGGAACGGCGAGTCGTGGCGCAGCCAGGCCTCGGGGATGGTGTCGACGATGGTCCGGAGGCGCTCGGGGGGCAGCAGCGCGGGCAGCGTGGCGTCGGCCTCGTCGAGCGCCGACGCGAACGGCAGCAGCACGTGGTCCTTGATCAGCGCGAACGGCTTGACCGCCATCTCCGCGGGGTCGCCCCACTGGTGCTGGAAGTACAGCGACGCGCCATGGTCGATGAGCCGCAGCGACCGGTGCCACATCAGCAGGTTGGCGTTGCGCGGGGTGCGGTCGAGGTTGGTGACGAAGCCGTCGAACCACACGATGCGCGACGCGAGGCCGGGGTCGGGCCGGTCCGACAGCGGGTCGAACGTGACCGAGCCGGGCAGGTAGTCGAGCGCGAGGTTCAGGCCGCCGCTCGCGCGGATCAGCTCCTGGATCTCGGGGTCGGGCTCCGTGCGCGCGAGTTCGGGGTCGAGGTCGATGAACACGATCTCGGGCACCGGCAGGCCGAGCGCGCGGCCGATCTCGCCGGCCACCAGTTCGGCGATGAGGGCCTTGGGGCCCTGCCCCGCGCCGCGGAACTTCAGCACGTAGAGCCCGTCGTCGTCGGCCTCGACGATGGCCGGCAGCGAGCCGCCCTCGCGCAGGGGCGTGACATAACGGGTGGCGCAGACGGTGCGGATCGGCAGGCTCATCGAACGGGCATTCTGCCGCATGGGCGCGCCCGCGCGTCGCGTTGCCTATCATCCGGCCCCTCGACGCTTTTCCCCGCTCCCCATGCCCGAACACTGGGAAACCGATGCCGGCGACCACGGCGTCGCCCTCCTCGACATTCCTGCCGATGCCTTCCGCGACCGCACCTTCGAGGTCGCCATCGACTTCGCGGTGAAGGCCGTGCCCGACGCCGACGGCCCCTGGCACGAGCTGCGCGTGCTCGTGAACGGCGCCCAGCAGTGGGCGCGCCGCGTGCCCACGCACCCGGACGGCGGCGACTCGCTCGACTACCGCATGCGCCGCACCGTTCCGTTGGGCGAACCGTTGCGCATCAACGCCGTCACCGAGGTCCACCGGGTCCGCCGCCTCCGGTTGCGGGTGGTCGCCGACGAGGAGTGAGCGCGCGATCTCCGTGTCCACCCTGACACGAAGGTGACAAGGCGGGGGGCTCGGTGAACGTCCGTGCAACAAACGTGACGTTGTGGGCAATGCCGTGGCCGCCAAGGCCGGCCCGAGCCGGGAGAATCCTGCGGTGACCCGAACCGCCGTACCCCTCCCCGCCGCGCAGGACGTGACCCTGGCCCAGGCCATGCTGGACGCCCTGCCGGGTCGCGTGTGCCTGGTCGATGCCCAGGGCGTGATCCGCCAGACGAACCGCCCGTGGCGGGACCACGCGGCGGCCGGCTGGGGTGTCGACGGCGACCACGTGTTCGCGAGCTCGTCCGTCCACGGCCTCCCGCCGGCGGTGCGGGCCGTGATCGAGGGCCGACAGCCCGCCGCGTCGGCGAACCTCCATGCGATGCCCGGCCAGTTGCTGGTGCGCGCCACGCGCTTCCGGCACGGCACGCTCGACGGCACGCTGCTCACGCTCGACGACGTGTCCGCCGCGGAACGCGGCGACGAGGCCCTCGCACGCTTCCGCCACGCGATGGAAACCACGTCGGACGCGATCTACCTCGTCGACCGCGCCACGCTGTCCTTCATCGACTTCAACGAGGCCGCCTGCCGCATGCGGCGCTGCACCCGCGCCGAACTGATGGCGATGGGACCGATGGGCGCGCTCGAGATCTCCCGCCCCGCGCTCGAGGCCGTGTACGACGGCGTGATCGCCGAAGGCGACGCGGTCGCGCCCGTCGAATGGGCCGGCACGGTGAACGGCCGCCGCGTGTACGTCGAGATCCGCCGCCGCGCGCTGCACACGGCCGACGGCTGGGTGATCGTGACGATCTCGCGCGACGTCAGCGCCCGCAAGCGCGCCGAGAAAGGCGTGCGCCGCGCCGCGCGCCAGCAGGGCCTGATCGCCGGCTTCGGCCACCTGGCCCTGAGCCAGACGGACCTCGAGACGCTGCTCGAACGCGCGGCGACCGTCGCCGCCGAAGGCCTGAACATCGAATACGCGGAAGTGAGCCAGCGCGCGCCCACGGGCGACGGCCTGCTGCTCGTGGCCTGCGCCGGTTTCGACGAGGCCCACATCGGCCACCCCATGGCCGGCGACGGCCGCGACACCCAGAGCGCCCGCGTGCTGCGCACGAACGCCGCGGTCACCGTGCGGCGCCACGCCGAGGAACTGCCCGGCGCATGCGCGCTGCTCGACCGTCACGGTGTGCAGTCCGGCCTCGGCGTGCCCATTCCCGGGCCCAAGGGGCCGCGCGGCGTGCTGGGCGTCTACTCGCCGCGCGAGTGGCGGTTCAACGACGAACAGGTCAACTTCCTGCAGAGCGTGGCCAACACGCTCGCCACGGCCATCGACCGCGTCGAGGCCGAGGGCCGGCTCCAGCAGCTCTCCCAGTTCGACACCCTCACCGGCCTGCCCAACCGCACGCTGGTGCTCGACCGGCTGTCGCAGGCGCTGGCCCATGCGCTGCGGCACGACTGGCGCGTCGACGTGATGATCCTGAACCTCGACCGCTTCAAGATCGTCAACGACACCCTGGGCCACGCGATGGGCGACGACCTGCTCGCACAGGCCGCCCAGCGCCTGAAGGGGTGCGTGCGGGCGAGCGACACGGTGGGGCGCCTGGGCGGCGACGAGTTCGCCATCGTGCTGCCCAAGCCCGACGACGCCGCCACGGTGGCCAAGCGGGTCATGGCCGCGATGGCCCAACCGTTCCACCTCGGCGGCCAGGACGTCTACGTGTCGGCGAGCATCGGCATCGGCGTGTACCCGGAGGACGGCCCCGACGCCCACACGCTGCTGAAGAACGCGGACACGGCGATGAACCAGGCCAAGCAGCGCGGCCGCAACACCTTCCTGTTCTACCTGCCGCAGATGAACGACCAGGCGGTGCAGCGGCTGCGGCTCGAGGCCCAGCTGCGCAATGCGCTGGAACGCGGCGAGTTCCTGCTGCACTACCAGCCCAAGGTCAACGTCGCGACCGGCGAGATCAGCGGCTTCGAGGCGCTGCTGCGCTGGCTGCACCCCGAGCGCGGCATGGTGCCGCCGCTCGAGTTCATCTCCATCCTCGAGGACACGGGCCTGATCGTGCCGGTGGGCGAATGGGTGCTGCGCACCGTGTGCCGCCAGCTCGCCGCCTGGAAGGCGCAGGGCCTCGTGCCGCGGCCGGTGGCCATCAACCTGTCGGCCCGCCAGTTCCAGGAACGCGGGCTCGACGAGGTGGTGCGCGCCATCGTCGCCGAGGAAGGCGGCGACCCGGCGCTGCTCGAGTTCGAGCTGACCGAGTCGATGCTGATGGCCGACGCCGACGCGGCCACGCGCACCCTCGCAGCGCTGAAGGCCTACGGCGTGCGCCTCTCGGTGGACGACTTCGGCACCGGGTACTCGAGCCTGTCGTACCTGAAGCGCTTCCCCCTCGACGCGCTGAAGATCGACCGCAGCTTCATGCGCGACGTCACCACCGACTCGAACGACGCGTCCATCGCGCTCGCGATCATCCGCCTCGCCCACAGCCTGCGCCTCGACGTGGTGGCCGAAGGCGTCGAGACGGCCGACCAGCTGCAGTTCCTGCGCTCGCACGATTGCGACCAGATGCAGGGCTTCTTCTTCTCGCGACCGCTGCCGGTGGCGGACTGCACGCGGGCGCTGCGGGAAGGGCGGCGGCTGGCGGGCCAACCCGGTTGATCGGAAGGCGACCGGGAGAAGGCATGACCTTCGCAGGGGGTTCCGGCACTCGCTAAAGTTTCGGCCCATGATGATCCGCAACGATCTGCTCGACCCGTCCGCCCTCTCGGTGCACATCTCCGAGCTGCTCGTCGCCACG
The DNA here is from genome assembly GCF_002116905.1 of Piscinibacter gummiphilus. Taxonomy (NCBI): domain Bacteria; kingdom Pseudomonadati; phylum Pseudomonadota; class Betaproteobacteria; order Burkholderiales; family Sphaerotilaceae; genus Rhizobacter; species Rhizobacter gummiphilus. The sequence continues at coordinate 551,904 of NZ_CP015118.1, read as the reverse complement.
GCCGAATCGTCCGATCCCGGCATCGACCGCGCGGTGACCACCGTGCTGCGCCTGCTGCGCGAGCAGCTGCGCATGGACGTCGTGTTTGTCTCGGAATTCGCCGACGGCCAGCGGGTCTTCCGCTTCGTCGACAGCGCGCCCGGCGCGCCCACCGTGCCCGTGGGCGGCGCCGACCCGCTCGAGGAGTCGTACTGCCAGCGGGTGGTCGACGGGCGCCTGGCCGAACTCGTGCAGGACGCCGCCAAGGTGCCCGGCCTGCCGCCGACGCCATTCCCCGTGGGCGGCCACCTGAGCACGCCCATCCGCCTGCCCGACGGCAGCGTCTACGGCACGCTGTGCTGCTTCAGCCTGGCGCCGAGCCGCCACCTGCGCGACCGCGACCTGGTGAACCTGCGGCACTGCGCGCAGCTGGTGGCGCGCAAGGTGAACGTCGCGCAAGCCCGGGGCCGGGAACCCACCTGGGACTGAACGGCGCCTGAACGAAAAAAGGGACGGCCGCAGCCGTCCCTCGATCCGTGGGCGTTGAGCCGGTCAGGCCGGCACCGACGTGCGGATCAGGTGGTCGAACGCCCCCAGGGCCGCCTTCGCACCATCGCCCGCGGCGATGATGATCTGCTTGTACGGCACCGTGGTCACGTCGCCGGCGGCGAACACGCCGGGGATCGACGTGGCGCCCTTGGCGTCCACCACGATCTCGCCGTGGCGCGACAGCTCCACCGTGCCCTTGAGCCATTCGGTGTTCGGCACGAGGCCGATCTGCACGAACACGCCTTCGAGCGCGGTCTGCGTCGACGTGCCGCTCACGCGGTCGGTCCACGTGATGCCGTTGACCTTGGACCCGTCGCCGGTGATCTCGGTGGTCTGGGCGTTCGTGTGGATCACGACGTTCGGCAGGCTGCGCAGCTTCTTCACGAGCACGGCGTCGGCGCGCAGCTGGTCGGCGAACTCGAACAGCGTCACGTGCTCGACGATGCCGGCCAGGTCGATCGCGGCCTCGACGCCCGAGTTGCCGCCACCGATCACGGCGACCTTCTTGCCCTTGAACAGCGGACCGTCGCAGTGCGGGCAGTAGGCCACGCCAGCGTTGCGGTACTGCTTCTCGCCGGGCACGTTGACCTCGCGCCAGCGGGCGCCGGTGGACAGGATCACCGACTTCGACTTCAGCACGCCACCGCCTTCGGTGTGCACCTCGATCAGGTCACCGCCGGCCACGAGCTTGTCGGCCCGCTGCAGGTTCATGATGTCGACGTCGTAGTGTTTCGTGTGCTGCTCGAGCGCCGCGGCGAACTGCGGGCCCTCGGTGGCCAGCACCGACACGAAGTTCTCGATGGCGAGCGTGTCCAGCACCTGGCCGCCGAAACGTTCGGCCACGACCCCGGTGCGGATGCCCTTGCGCGCGGCGTACACGGCCGCGGCCGCGCCGGCGGGGCCGCCCCCGACGATCAGCACGTCGAACGGGTCGCGGGCGTTCAGCTTGGCGGCGTCACGAGCTCCGGCGTTGGTGTCCAGCTTCGCGACGATCTCCTCGACGCTCATGCGGCCCTGACCGAAGTGTTCGCCGTTCAGGAACACCATGGGGACGGCCATGATCTGGCGGTCTTCCACTTCCTTCTGGTACAGGCCGCCGTCGATGACGACCGAGCTGATGTTCGGATTGAGCACGGCCATCAGGCTCAGCGCCTGGACCACGTCCGGGCAGTTGTGGCATGTGAGGGACATGTAGACCTCGAAGTCGTACTTGCCTTCGAGGTGCTTGATCTGTTCGATGGTCTCGGCCTCGACCTTCGGCGGATGGCCGCCCACCCACAGCAGGGCCAGCACCAGCGAGGTGAATTCATGGCCGAGGGGAATGGCGGCGAAACGCAGCTTCATGTCGGACCCGGTGCGGTTCAGGCTGAAGGACGGGCGGCGTGCGTCGGTGCCGTCGGTCTTGAGCGTGATGTGGGCCGACAGGGAGGCCACCTGCTTCAGCAGGGCGAGCATCTCGCGCGAGGACTCGCCGTCGTCCAGCGACGCGACGATCTCGAACGGCTGCGTCACGCGCTCGAGGTAGGTCTTCAACTGGGATTGCAGGGTGTCGTCCAGCATCGCGGGCTCCTTGTGTATTCGTGTCTTGCGGTACTTCGGGGACCCCCCGCCGCCTCGTGGGCGGCCGGGGGTGGGTCCGTCCCGGAGGGGTCTCCGGGAGCGGGGGTCTGGCTGCTTAGATCTTGCCGACGAGGTCGAGCGACGGGGTCAGCGTCTTCGCGCCTTCGGTCCACTTGGCCGGGCAGACTTCGCCCGGGTGCGACGCGACGTACTGGGCGGCCTTGACCTTGCGCAGCAGTTCCTTGGCGTCACGGCCGATGCCGTTGTCATGGATTTCGCACAGCTTGATCTGGCCTTCGGGGTTGATCACGAAGGTGCCGCGCAGGGCCAGGCCTTCTTCCTCGATCAGCACTTCGAAGTTGCGCGACAGCGTCAGGGTCGGGTCGCCGACGAGCGGGTAGTTGACCTTCTTGATGGCGTCCGAGGTGTCGTGCCAGGCCTTGTGGGCGAAGTGGGTGTCGGTCGACACGCCGTAGATTTCCACGCCCAGCTTCTGGAACTCGGCGTAGTTGTCGGCCAGGTCTTCCAGCTCGGTCGGGCAGACGAAGGTGAAGTCGGCCGGGTAGAACACGACCACGGACCACTTGCCCTTCAGGGTGTCCTGCGTCACCGGAACGAACTTTTCCTTGTGGTACGCGACGGCGTTGAACGGTTTGATTTCGGTGTTGATCAGCGACATGACTTGCTTCCTCTGGGTTTGTAGGTGAACGGGACGAACTGAATCTTAGAATCGCCCGCCGATATTGTCTGTGCATTAGGACAATATGGTCGATTGAAAACTTCTATTGACCAGAAACTGTCATCGGCCCTCGTGGGGGCCGTACGTCGTTCGACGTATTCGCCGGTGCGGGACCCATTTCCACAATGGCTCAACCCAGCCACCGAGACGAACCCACCATGATCCACGGCGACATTTCCAGCAGCAAGGACACCGTCGGCGTCGCCGTCGTGAACTACAAGATGCCGCGGCTGCACACCCGCGCGGAGGTGCTCGACAACGCCCGGGCCATCGCGAAGATGGTGGTGGGCATGAAGCAGGGGTTGCCCGGCCTCGACCTCGTCGTGTTCCCGGAGTACAGCACCCACGGGATCATGTACGACAGCGCCGAGATGTACGAGAACGCGGCCACGGTGCCGGGCGCCGAGACCGAGATCTTCGCGGAGGCCTGCCGCCAGGCGAAGGTGTGGGGCGTGTTCTCGCTCACCGGCGAGCGCCACGAGGAGCACCCGCACAAGGCGCCGTACAACACGCTCATCCTGATGAACGACCAGGGCGAGATCGTCCAGAAGTACCGCAAGATCATGCCGTGGGTGCCCATCGAGGGCTGGTACCCGGGCAACTGCACGTACGTGAGCGACGGCCCGAAGGGCCTGAAGGTGAGCCTCATCATCTGCGACGACGGCAACTACCCCGAGATCTGGCGCGACTGCGCGATGAAGGGCGCCGAACTCATCATCCGCTGCCAGGGCTACATGTACCCGGCCAAGGAGCAGCAGATCCTGATCAGCAAGGCGATGGCCTTCGCGAACAACGTGTACGTGGCGGTGGCGAACGCGGCCGGCTTCGACGGCGTCTACTCGTACTTCGGGCACTCCGCGCTGATCGGCTTCGACGGCCGCACGCTCGGCGAATGCGGCGAGGAGGAGATGGGCATCCAGTACGCCGCCCTCAGCAAGAGCCTGATCCGCGACTTCCGCAGGAACGGCCAGTCGGAGAACCACCTCTTCAAGCTCGTGCACCGCGGCTACACCGGCCTCATCAACTCGCGCGAGGGCGACAAGGGCGTGGCCGCGTGCCCGTACGACTTCTACGCGCAGTGGGTCAACGACCCCGAGGGCACGCGCGCGAAGGTCGAGTCGTTCACGCGCTCGACGGTGGGCACCGACGAGGCGCCCATCGACGGCATCCCCAACGCCACCACCGCCGGCCACCGTTGAACGCCGCCCGCACGATGGACGCCTGGCGCATCGCCGCCGAGCCGTACTACGCGCCGAGCGGCGACGAATGCGCGGCCTTCGAGGCCGCGTACGCCGAGCGGCTGCCCATGCTGCTCAAGGGGCCCACCGGCTGCGGCAAGACCCGCTTCGTCGAACACATGGCCTGGCGGCTCGGAAAGCCCCTCGTGACCGTGGCCTGCAACGAGGACCTGGGCGCGGCCGACCTCGTGGGCCGCTGGCTGATCGACGGTGGCGGCACCCGCTGGCAGGACGGCCCGCTCACGGCGGCCGCGCGCGGCGGTGCGATCTGCTACCTGGACGAACTGATCGAGGCGCGGCCCGACACCACCGTCGTGATCCACCCGCTCACCGACACCCGCCGCGTGCTGCCCATCGCCCCGCTGAACGAGCTGCTGCGCGCGCACCCCGACTTCGCGCTCGTCGTCTCGTACAACCCCGACCTGCACGCCCAGGGCCTGAAGCCGGCCACGTTGCAGCGCTTCTGCGCGCTGCGCTTCGACCACCCGCCCACCGAGACCGAGGTGGCGGTGGTGGCGCACGAATCGGGCGCGAGCCCCGAGCTCGCCTCGAGCCTCGTCGCGCTGGGCGTGCGCACCCGGCGCCTGCGGCAGCACGGACTGGAGGAAGGGGCATCGACCCGCATGCTGGTGCGCGCGGCCTCGCTGATCCGCCGCGGCATCGCCCCCCGCGCGGCCTGCCGCATGGCGCTCGTGACCCCCCTCACCGACGATCCCGAGCTGCAGCAGGCGCTGTCGGCCGCGGTGGACGCCACGTTCTGAGCAAGACCCCGCGATGCCCACGACCGCGATGCTCCAGGCCTGGCTGCGCACGCTGTGGGACATCGCCCCGCCGCTGCACACGGTGCCCGCCGCGGACACGCCGTTCCTGAGCCCGGCGGGACTGCACCTGCCGATCGGCCACCTGTCGGACGACCTCGTGCTCGCGGCCGCCGCACATGCCGGCGCGCACCTCGTGTACTCGCGCCCCAGTGCCGCCGTGGGCGCGCTGCGCCCCACCTCGCGCGCGCTCGCGGGCCTGCTGGAGGACGCCCGCATCGAATGGCTCGCGGGCCGCGAGCTGCCCGGCCTGCGGCGCCTGTGGGCATCCCTGCACACGGCCTCGCCCGCCGACGGCACCAGCGCCGAGGCGTTGATGCAGCGGCTCGCGCGGGCCCTCGCCGACGAACGCTACGCCGACCCGCACCCGTGGGTCGAGAAGGGCCGCCGGCTGATGTTCCTCGACGACGGCCAGCAGGTGCTCGCGCTGCGGCAGTTCGAGGCGGTGCGTCAGGCGGCATCGCTGCTCGGAAACGACCTCGGCCAGATGCGCCTGCCGCTCAACGCGCGCACCTACCGTCCTCCCGCCGGCTACCGCGACGACAACCAGTGGCTCTGGGCCGCGGACGAACCGCCGGAGGCCCGGGCGCCCGAGGACGGTGGCGGGGCGGGCGCGGACCACGCCGCCACGGTGATGGCCGCGCCGCCCGCCGAACGCACGCGCCACTACCCCGAGTGGGACCGACGCATCGCCTGCCACCGGCCCGACTGGGCCACCGTGGTCGAGCGAGTCGCCCCGTCGGTGGCCGTGGTTCCGCCCGTCCCGGACCACGCCGACACGCTGCGCCGCCGGCTCGGCGACGCGCTCAAGCACCGCCACGGCCCGGCCCGCCGCCGCCTGCGCCACCAGCCCGACGGCGATGGCCTCGACCTGGAGGCGCTGGTGCGCTCGTGGACCGGCCACGCGGCCGGCAACGCGTTCGACCCGCGGGTCCACACGCGCGCCCTCCCCCAGCCCCGGCCGGCCGACGTGCTGCTGATGGTCGACACCTCGGCGTCGAGCGCCGACTCGCCGCAGCCCGGGGCGCCCAGCCTGCTGCAGACCGCCCGCGACGCCGCGCGCCTGTGTGGCGAGGCCCTCGAACACGCGGGCCACGGCTGTGCCATCCAGGCCTTCTGCTCCGACGGCCGCGCCTCGGTGCACGTGGAGCGGGTCAAGGACTTCGGCGACCCGATGGACGCGCGGTGCGCCGCGCGCCTCGCGGGCCTTCGCAGCCGCTGGTCGACGCGGCTCGGCGCGGCCATCCGGCACGGCACGCGCGCGTTGCTCGAACACACGGCCTCGCGCGCGCGCCACCTCGTGCTGATCACCGACGGCGAACCGCACGACATCGACGTGTTCGAACCCCACTACCTCGCCGAGGACGCCCGCCAGGCCGTGCGCGAGGCGAGGCGCTCCGGCGTGCGCGTGTTCTGCTTCAGCCTGCAGCCCGCGGACAGTCCGGTGCTGCGCCGCATCTTCGGCGCGCGGCAGCACAGCGGCATCGTCCAGGCACGTCAACTGCCACTGGCGGTGGCGCGTTTGTGTCTCTGAAGGGACAAGGCAAGGTCGAGTTGCCCAAAATACACAGTGGTCTTCCAGGGCTTGCGCCTGACGCGAAACCACGGTTCAAATGGGTCGGCCGCCTGTCGTGACACCCTTCGCGCACGTCCCGCCATCCGGCACTACACAACCCAAGGAAGACACCTCATGACCAACCGACTCGTTGTTGTTTCCGCGCTCGTCCTCGGTGCCCTCGGTGCCCAGCCCCTGCTGGCCCAGACCGCCGCGTCATCTCCCACGCGCGCCGAAGTGAAGGCTCAGGTGCCCCCGCCGTCCGAGCGCATGAAGGACCAGAACATCAGCGGCGAGCGCATGCCCACGGCCGACCAGCTGCCGCCGAAGCCGAAGAAGAAGACGCGTGCCGAGAAGAAGGCCGAGAAGGCCGCGAAGGCCGCCAGCGCCCCCGCGAAGTAACTCCCGGCAAGCCGCACCGGGCCCCGACATCCGGTGCGGCTACCATCTCCCGAACAAGGAGATGGCCATCATGTTCCTCTGGCTCCAGCGACTGAACGAGCAGTTCCCCATCCGCTACGCCGTCTGGCTGCTCTCCGCGGTCGGCGCGCTCCTCACGCTGTTCACCTGGGTGGCCTTCGGCATCGGCGGCTTCGCCGCGCTGGTGTGCCTCGCCCTCACGGCGCTGGGCGTGCGCGACACGCGCCAGACACGCCACTCCATCCTGCGCAACTACCCGGTCATCGGGCACCTGCGGTTCCTGCTCGAGTTCGTCCGCCCCGAGATCCGGCAGTACTTCATCGAGGGCGACCACGACGCCGCGCCGTTCTCGCGCCACCAGCGTTCGCTCGTGTACCAGCGCGCCAAGGGTGACTCCGACAAGCGCCCGTTCGGCACCCAGATCGACGTCTCGCTGCAGGGGTACGAATGGATCAACCATTCGCTGACCCCCACCGAACTGCCCGGCCACGACTTCCGCATCACCATCGGCGAGGGCCGCGAACAGCCCTACTCGGCCAGCATCTTCAACATCTCGGCGATGAGCTACGGCGCGCTGTCGGGCAACGCCATCCTCGCGCTGAACGCGGGCGCCAAGCGCGGCGGCTTCGCGCACGACACCGGCGAAGGCTCGATCAGCAGCTTCCACCGCCAGCACGGCGGTGACCTGATCTGGGAAATCGGCTCGGGCTACTTCGGCTGCCGCGATGCCGAAGGCCGTTTCGATCCGGAACGTTTTGCCGCCAACGCCCGCGACCCGCAGGTGCGCATGATCGAGCTCAAGCTGAGCCAGGGCGCCAAGCCCGGCCACGGCGGCCTGCTGCCGGGCGCCAAGGTCACCGCCGAGGTGGCGGCGGCCCGCGGCGTGCCCATCGGGGTGGACTGCGTCTCGCCGTCGCGCCACACCGCGTTCGACACGCCCATCGGCATGATGAAGTTCATCGCGCAGCTGCGCGAGCTGTCGGGCGGCAAGCCCACCGGCTTCAAGCTGTGCATCGGCCACCCGTGGGAGTGGTTCGCGATCGCGAAGGCCATGGTCGAGACCGGCATCACGCCAGATTTCATCGTGATCGACGGCGCCGAGGGCGGCACCGGCGCGGCCCCGCTCGAGTTCATCGACCACATGGGCGCGCCGCTGCAGGAAGGCCTGCTGCTCGTGCACAACACGCTCGTGGGCCTGAACCTGCGCCCGAAGATCAAGCTCGGCTGCGCGGGCAAGGTCGTCAGCGCCTTCGACATCGCCCGCATGATGGCGCTCGGGGCCGACTGGTGCAATGCAGCACGCGGCTTCATGTTCGCGCTGGGCTGCATCCAGGCCCAGACCTGCCACACCGGCAACTGCCCCACCGGGGTCGCCACGCAGGACGCCCGCCGCGAGAAAGCCATCGTCGTGCCCACGAAGGCCGAGCGGGTGTACCGGTTCCACGAAAACACGCTGAAGGCGCTGCAGGAGCTGGTGCAGGCCGCGGGCCTCACCCACCCGGGGCAGATCACCGCGTCGCACATCGTGCGCCGCACCAGCGACCACGAGGTGAAGCTGCTCGCGAACATGCTGCCGTTCCTGCGGCCCGGCGTGTTGCTGGGCGGCGAACTGCCACACCGCGTGTTCCAGGTCTACTGGCCCATGGCCCGGGCCGACAGCTTCGCGATGGCGCCCGAGGAGGCCCTGGCGGCCTTCTGATCAGGGGGGCAGCCCTTTGTTCGCGGGGATGCGTTCGGACTGCAAGTCGACAAGAATTCGTTAAGCCTCCTGGGAGTCTGGGCGGCCAGCCGTACCTGTTGTTCCTGCCCGCCAACATGCCGTCCCTCGTTCTGCTGCAACGCGACCATGAAGCCAGCCCGCACCTGCGATCCCTCATCCAGGCGACCGGGCGCTTCGAGGTGCTGGGCCTGACCCACACCGTCGCCGACACCCGGGCCCTGCTCAAGACCTGTCGCCCCGACATCCTGATGGCCGACCTGCGCGTGCAGGACGGCGAGGTCACCGGGCTGCTGAAGGAACTCCGCCAGCCGGCGCGCCCGCAGCGTCCGGCCCGGCCGCACGTGCTGGTCAGCATGGTCTCGCACGACGACGGCCTGCTGCTCGAGGCCCTGCGGGCCGGCGCCGACGGGTACTGGGTGCATTCGCGTTCGCCGGAGCTGCTGATCGCCACGCTGGAGCAGCTCGCCCGCGGCGAGTCGCCCATGTCGCCCATGATCGCGCGGCAACTGCTGAACCACTTCGACCGCCACGCCTCGGCCCGCGGCACGGCGCCCACGGGGCCGTTCGAGCTCACCGGCACCGAACGCGAGATCCTGAGCCGCCTCGCCCAGGGCTACCTGATCGACGAGATCGCCCAGCAGTGGCACGCGAGCGTGCACACGGTGGCCTGCGGCATCCGCAGGGTCTATCACAAGCTGCAGTTCGACTTGCGGGCCGGCGGGCTGTCGCTGGCCTGAGTCCCTGCAACGATCACCCCACCCCAGCCGTCATCCCGGCGCATGCCGGGACCCTGGGCGTGCGTTCACCGATCGGCGCGCGTGGGCACGCCGAGGGTCCCGGCCTTCGCCGGGATGACACCCGTTCCTGCAGCGATTTATTGCGGCGGCGCCGTGTCGATGAAACTCTGCCGCAACGCCAGCTTGGCACTCAGCTTCGCGAGGTTCGCGTACTGGTCGCGCCAGGCGATCTCCGGGAACCGGAAGTCGAGGTAACCCAGCGCGCAGCCCACGGCCACGTCGGCCAGGGAGAAGTGGATCCCGGTGCAGAAGGGCTTTTCGGCGAGGCCCTGGCTCATGGCGGCCAGCGACGCATGCACCTTGACCATCTGCCGCTCGGCCCAGGCCTCGCTGCGCTGCTCGGCGGTGCGGCCGGCCCAGGTGCGTTCCAGGCGCGCCAGGATCAGCGCGTCGATGACGCCGTCGCCCAGAGCCTCCCAGGTGCGCACCTCGGTGCGCTCGCGCCCGCGTTCGGGGATGAGGCGGCCGACGGGGGACAGCGTGTCCACGTACTCGACGATCACGCGCGAATCGAAGACCGCCTCGGCACCGTCCATCACGAGGCACGGCACCTTGCCGAGCGGGTTGGACTTCAGGATCGAGTCGTTGGACCACACGTCCTCCAGCTCGAGCTGGTAGTCGAGCTTTTTCTCCGCCATCACGACGCGGACCTTGCGGACGTAGGGACTGGTGAGCGAACCGATGAGTTTCATGGTTGTGGGTTTTCCCTCAATCCGGCGGATTCTAGCGAAGGCGGGTGTGACCAATCTCACATCCTGGAGCCGATGATAGAGTTTCGGACAGCAAGAACCATGCACTTCCCCACCCCCTCATTCCGATGAATCTGGACCTGCCCATCGACTTCCGCGAAGGCAAGGGCGCCCGCCCGCTGCCGGCGACGCTGCGCATGGGCCAGGAACGCCTGCTGGTGGCCGGGAAGGGGCTCGCGCGCAGCTTGGCGCTCGACGACCTGCTGGCGCCGGAACGCACCACCGACGGGGGCCGGTCGCTGCCGCTGCGCGACGGCGGGGTGTTGTACTGCCCCGACGGTGCCGCCTGGGACCGCTGGGCCACCGCCGCCGGCCTGCGCCGCCGCCTCGTGCCGCGGGCCAACCCGGTGTGGGCCTGGACCGCGCTGTTCATCGCCACGCTGGCCTGCACGGTGGCGCTCGGCACCTCGCTGTACGTCTGGGCCCTGCCCTGGGCCGCCCGCACGCTCGTCGCGATGGTGCCCGCCGAGGTCGACCGGGCACTGGGCGACGCCGCCTTGAAATCCGTGGAGGCCGACGACCTCGCCCCGAGCGAACTCGCCGAGGCCCGCCAGGCCCGGCTGCGGCTCGCGTTCGCCGGCGTGGTGCGCCAGGCCTGGGGCGACCTGCCGCCGCCGCGGCACGAGCTGCTCTTCCGCAAGTCGCGCGACCCGGCCATGGGACCGAACGCCTTCGCGCTGCCCGGCGGCACCATCGTCGTGACCGACGAACTGGTCGAGCTGCTCGACGGCCACGAGGACGCCGTGCTCGGGGTCATGGCCCACGAACTGGGCCACGTCGAGGCCCGCCACGGCATGCGGCTCTTCGTGCAGACCAGCGTGCTGGGGGTGCTGGCGGGCTGGGTGCTGGGCGATTTCAGCGGCGTGGTGGCCGCGGCCCCGGTGATGCTGGGCCAGGCCGCCTACTCGCGCGATGCCGAACGCGAGGCCGACGCCACGAGCGTGCGCGTGCTGAAGGCCAGCAACATCTCCCCGCTCGTGATGGTGACCTTCTTCGAGAAGCTGGCCGCGCGCGTGTCGGCCGAGCCCGCCACGGAGGCCACCCCGCGCTGGATGGGCCTGGCCATCGCGTCGCACCCGGACGACGCCGAGCGCATCCAGTTCTTCCGCGACGCCGCCCAATCGCGGCTCTGACCCGCGCTCAGCGGCGCAGCACCCAGTCCACCGACGCCGGCCGCCCCGGCAGGTCCAGCGTGGCCGTGGCCGGCGCCGACCGGGCCACCACCCGGCCGCCGCGCACCACCAGCAGCCGCGTGGCGCGCAGCCGGATGGCCTCGGCCGGGTCGCGGGCCTGCAGCAGCACCATGTCGGCCCGGTTGCCCGGCGCGAGGCCGTAGCCGTCGAGCCCCAGCACCGCCGCGTTGTTGCGGGTGACGGCGTCGAAGCAGGCTCGCATCTGCGCCTGCGAGGTCATCTGCGCCACGTGCAGGCCCATGTGGGCCACCTCCAGCATGTCGCCGGAGCCAAGGGAGTACCACGGGTCCATCACGCAGTCGTGGCCGAAGCCCACGTTGACGCCGGCGGCCATCAGCTCGGGCACCCGCGTCATGCCGCGGCGCTTCGGGTAGGTGTCGTGCCGGCCCTGCAGCGTGATGTTGATCAGCGGGTTGGCCACCGCATGCACGCGCGCCTCGGCGATCAGCGGGATCAGCTTGCTGACGTAGTAGTTGTCCATCGAGTGCATGGACGTCAGGTGCGAGCCGGTGACCCGGCCCTGCAGCCCGAGGCGCACCGTCTCGGCGGCCAGCGTCTCGATGTGGCGCGACATCGGGTCGTCGGTCTCGTCGCAGTGCATGTCGACCGGCAGGCCGCGTTCGGCCGCCAGCTCGCACAGCAGGCGCACGCTCTCGGCGCCCTGGGCCATGGTGCGCTCGAAGTGCGGGATGCCCCCCACCACGTCCACGCCCAGGTCCAGTGCCCGCTTCAGGTTCGCGAGCGCGTTCGGCGAACGCAGCACACCGTCCTGCGGGAACGCGACCAGTTGCAGGTCGAGGTACGGCGCCACGGTGCGCTTGACGTGCAGCAGCGCCTCCACGGCCAGCAGCCGGTCGTCGCACACGTCCACGTGGGTGCGGATGGCCAGCAGGCCCTTGGCCACCGCCCAGTCGCAGTACGCGAGCGCCCGTTCGACCAGCGCCTCCTGGGTCAGCAGCGGCTTCAACTCGCCCCACAGTGCGATGCCTTCCAGCAGCGTGCCGCTGGCGTTGACGCGCGGCAGGCCGTGGCTGAGCGTGGCGTCCATGTGGAAATGGGCGTCGACGAACGGGGGCGACAGCAGCCACCCGCCGCCGTCGATCTCCGGGGTGCCGGCGGGCACGGCCAGCACCGGCCCCACCGCTTCGACGCGGCCGGCGTCGACGAACACGTCCTGGCCGGTGCGCCCGTCGGGCAGCGTGACGTGGCGCAGGCAGAAGGTGCGGTCGGCGTCGGCCATGGGGGTCACTTCGTCCCGAAGATGCGGTCGCCCGCGTCGCCGAGGCCCGGCACGATGTAGCCGTGTTCGTTCAGCCCGCGGTCGATGGCGGCGGTGTAGACCGGCACGTCCGGATGGGCCGCGACGAACTTCGCGAGCCCCTCGGGCGCGGCCAGCAGGCACACGAAGCGGATGGACTTCGGGTTCGTGGCCTTCAGCCGCGTCACGGCCGCGATGGCGGAGTTCCCGGTGGCGAGCATCGGGTCGAGCACGATCGCCTCGCGCTCGTCCATGCCCTGGGGCATCTTGAAGTAGTACTCGACGGCCTGGAGCGTGTTCGGGTCGCGGTAGAGGCCCACGTGGCCCACGCGTGCGCCGGGCACGATGCTCAGCATGCCGTCGAGGAAGCCGTCGCCCGCGCGCATGATGCTCACGAACACCGTCTTCTTGCCGTCGATGACGGGGCTCTTCATGGGCTCGAGCGGGGTCTCGATGTCGATCAGCTGGGTGGGCATCTCCCGCGTGACCTCGTAGGCCATCAGCATGCTGATCTCGCCCAGCAGGCGGCGGAAGCCGCTGGTGCTGCGGTCCTTCTGGCGCATCAGCGTGAGCTTGTGCTGGATCAGGGGGTGGGTGATGTGGTGGACGTTGCTCATGATCTCGGATCCGGGGAAACAGGCTGCCACTTTAGGGCAACGGCCCGGGGAGAGCACAAAAAGTGCCAACCCCGCGCCAGGACACCCGCGGGCCCTTAAAATCCCGGTTTGCCCCCCCAACGCTGCGGCGGCATCTTCTCCACCCCCTTGCCGCGACCGTGTCCCCCCCGGTCGCCCCCGCCATGAACCTCTCCGCCCTCTCCGCCCTGTCGCCCCTCGACGGCCGCTACGCTTCGAAGGTCGCCGCGCTGCGCCCCCTCCTGAGCGAATTCGGCCTGATGCACCGCCGCGTGCAGGTCGAGATCGAATGGTTCATCGCCCTGTCCGACGCCGGTTTCAGCGAATTCAAGCCGCTGTCGGAAGCCGCCCGCGGCCTGCTGCGCGGCCTCGTCACCCGCTTCTCCGAGGCCGACGCCCAGGCCATCAAGGACATCGAGAAGACCACCAACCACGACGTCAAGGCCGTGGAGTACTGGCTCAAGGACCGCTTCGAGAGCAACGCCGAGCTGAAGAAGACCGGCGAGTTCGTGCACTTCGCCTGCACCAGCGAGGACATCAACAACACCAGCCACGGCCTGATGCTCAAGGCCGCGCGCCAGGACGTGATCCTGCCGGCCGTCGACAAGATCATCGCGAAGCTCACCCAGCTCGCCCACGACTTCGCCGCCGTGCCCATGCTGAGCCGCACGCACGGCCAGACCGCCAGCCCCACCACCGTGGGCAAGGAAGTGGCCAACGTGGTCGCGCGCCTGAAGAACGCCCGCGAGCGCATCGCCGCGGTCAAGCTGCTCGCGAAGATGAACGGCGCGGTCGGCAACTACAACGCCCACCTGTCGGCCTACCCCGACCACGACTGGGAAGCCTTCAGCCAGCGCGTGATCGAGAAGCAGCTGGGCCTGACCTTCAACCCGTACACCATCCAGATCGAACCGCACGACTACATGGCCGAGCTGTTCGACGCGGTCACCCGCACGAACACCATCCTGATCGACTGGTCGCGCGACGTGTGGGGCTACATCAGCCTCGGCTTCTTCAAGCAGAAGACCAAGGAAGGCGAAGTGGGCTCGTCCACGATGCCGCACAAGGTCAACCCGATCGACTTCGAGAACGCCGAAGGCAACTTCGGCCTGGCCAACGCGCTGCTCACGCACCTGAGCCAGAAGCTCCCCATCAGCCGCTGGCAGCGCGACCTGACCGACAGCACGGTGCTGCGCAACATGGGCGTGGGCCTCGGCTACGCGCTGCTCGGCTACGACTCGCTGCTGCGCGGCCTCGACAAGCTGCAGCTCAACGAGGCGGCCCTGTCGGACGACCTCGACGGTGCGTGGGAAGTGCTCGCCGAACCCATCCAGACCGTGATGCGCCGCTTCGGCCTGCCCGAGCCGTACGAGCAGCTGAAGAAGTTCACGCGCGGCCAGCCGATGACGCGCGAGCTGATGCAGGGCTTCATCGCCGGCCTGTCGCTGCCCGAGGCGGAGAAGCAGCGCCTGCTGGCCATGACCCCGGCCACCTACACGGGCCAGGCCGCCGCGCTCGCCCGCAAGATCTGAGGGGAGCCACCCCATGGACTTCCTCGCCCAGCTGCAGCGCGCCGAGCGCAAGAACCAGTCGATGCTGTGTGTCGGCCTCGACCCGGAACCCACGAAGTTCCCGGGCACGATGCGCGGCGAACCCGCGCGCATCTTCGACTTCTGCGCCCGCATCGTCGACGCGACGAAGGACCTCGTGATCGCGTTCAAGCCGCAGATCGCGTACTTCGCCGCGCACCGAGCGGAAGACCAGCTCGAGCTGCTGATGGCGCACATCCGCCGCGTGGCCCCCGAGGTGCCGGTGATCCTCGACGCCAAGCGCGGCGACATCGGCTCCACGGCCGAGCAATACGCCCGCGAGGCCTTCGAGCGCTACCAGGCCGACGCGGTCACCGTGTCGCCCTTCATGGGCTTCGACTCGATCGAGCCGTACCTGCGCTACCCCGGCAAGGGCGTGATCGTGCTGTGCCGCACGTCCAACCCGGGCGGCAGCGACTGGCAGTTCCAGCGCCTCGCCGACGTGGACGGCCAGCCGCGCCTGTTCGAGCACCTCGCCCGCCTGGCGCAGACC
This sequence comes from Piscinibacter gummiphilus, assembly GCF_002116905.1. NCBI lineage: Bacteria > Pseudomonadati > Pseudomonadota > Betaproteobacteria > Burkholderiales > Sphaerotilaceae > Rhizobacter > Rhizobacter gummiphilus. The sequence continues at coordinate 536,612 of NZ_CP015118.1, read as the reverse complement.
GACTGGAACCGCAACGGCCAGCTGGGCCTCGTCGTGGGAGCCACGTTCCCCGCCGAGATCGAACGGGTGCGCCAGCTCGCCCCCACGCTGCCGCTGCTGATCCCCGGCGTCGGGGCGCAGGGTGGCGACGCCGTGGCCACCGTGAAGGCGGGCTGGCGTCCCGACGCGCCCATCGTCGTCAACTCCTCGCGGGCGGTGCTCTACGCCTCCGCGGGCGACGATTTCGCCACGGCGGCCCGCCGCGTGGCGATGGAAACCCGCGATCTGCTGAATTCCGCACGCAGCACGGTCTGACAGGCGGAACGCGCGGGAAAACGAGACTGCGCGTGACGGTGGTGGCGATGACACACTGAGGCACACCCGCTTCAACGTGTCACCCACGCCGCCCCACCCCACCGCATGACCGCCCCGAAAGACCCCGTGGCACCGAAGCCGGCCGCCCGCGCCCGGCTCGGTTCCGGCCGGAACGTCGGACGGTTCTACTTCGGCGCCGCCGCGCTCATCGCGATCGGCAACGCCCTCCTCTATGCCTTCGTGCCCCTGCACGTCAGTGCCGCCTGGCAGGACGTGCTCGTGGTCGCGTGCATCTGGCTCGGCATCGTGTTCCTGTGGGCCATCCGCCAGCTGGCCACCCAGCCCATCGGCAAGGTGGTGCGCAACGCCGCGTGGTGGGCGGCGGGCGTGGCGCTGCTGTCGGCGGTGTCCACCGGCCAGGGCGTGCACACGCCCAGCCTCGGCTACCTGAGCCTCTTCGTGTGCCTCGTCACAGTGCTCGCCGGCGTGCGCAGCGGCCTCCAGCTGGCCCTGGCCTGCGCGCTCGGGGTGGCGGGACTCTGGGCCTCGGAGGCCTTCGGCCCCACGCCGCCCGACACCACGCTGCAGCACCTGCTGACCCACCTGCTGCTGCTCGCCACCGCCGTGGTCGGCGCCGCGCTGATGGCCCGCACGCTGCAGCACGCGCTGCGCCAGGCCGACGAACGCGAGCAGCGCTTCCGCGGCCTGCTCACCCTCGCGGCCGACCTGTACTGGGAGGTCGACCAGGACCTGCGCCTGGTCGACGTGCCCGACGACCTGTCCCCCGGTTTCCTGCGCCCGCCGCAGGGCTCGGCCGGGGCCCACCCGTGGGAGCTCGACCTGGGCCTGAGCGAACGAGACCGCATCACCGCGCGCTCGGCCATCGAGGCCCGCCGGCCCTTCTCCGAGCTGCGCATGCAGCGCACCGACCGCGACGGCCGCATGCGCCAGTTCGTGATCAGCGGGCGCCCCCGCTTCGATGCCGAAGGCACCTTCCTCGGCTACTGGGGCGTGGGCAAGGAGATCACCGCCGAACTGCTCGCGCAGCAGGCCGTGCGGGCGAGCGAGAGCCGCTACAAGGAGCTGTTCGCGCGTTCGCCGGCGCCGCTGCTGATCCACCGCGGCGGCGTCGTGCTCGTGGCCAACGAATCGGCCGCCCGCATGTTCGGCTTCGCGACCCCGGAGCAGCTCGTGGGCACGGCGCTGCTGCCGCGCTACGCGGCCGGACCGTCGCGCGACCTGCAGACCCGCCGCCTGGCCGAGCTGGAGCACATGCCGATGGGCAGCGCGCTCGAACTCGCCGACTTCCAGCTGCATTCGGAGGACGGCCGCCGCCTGACGGCCCAGGCCACCGACGTGCGCGTCAACGAGGTGGACGGCCCGGCCACGCTGTCGATCTACCACGACATCACCGCGCGGGTCGCCACCGAAAACGCGTTGCGGCGGTCCGAGGTGATGCTCACGCACATGTTCGCGACGAGCCCCGACTTCATCACGCTGAGCGAACTCGACACCAGCCGCTACCTGATGGTCAACGAGAGCTTCTCGCGCATCTTCGGGTACACGAACGACGAGGTCGCGGGCCAGTCGGCCCTCGAACTGGGCATCTGGTACGACCCCGAGGAACGCCGGCCGCTCGTCGAGGCCATCGAGACGAACGGCGAGATCCACGAGTTGCCCGTGACCTTCGTGACGAAGGCGAAGCAGCCCGTGTCGCTGCTGCTGTCGGCCGCGCGGTTCGAGCTCGACGGGCGGGTCTACATGGTGGTCAACGGACGCGACGTCACCGAGTCGCAGCGCGTGCAGCACGAGCACGAGGCGATGCTGCAGAATGCGCTGATCGGCATCGCGCTCACACGCGGTGGCCGTTTCGTGCAGGTCAACGACCGCTTCGAGCGCATGTTCGGGTGGCCTGCGGGCGAACTCGTGGGCCAGGACGAACAGGTCGTGTGGCTGCACGGCGAGGCGCCGGAGGAGCGTCAGCCCGACACCCCGCTCGAACTCGAACGCGTGATGCGCCGCCGCGACGGCAGCACCTTCACGGGCCGGGCCATGGCCAAGCCCGTCTCGTCGCCGCACCCGCGCCTCGACGGCACCATCTGGATCGTCGAGGACATCACCGAACGCCGCCAGATCGACCAGGCCCTCGCCGAGGCGCGTGACCGCGCCGAAGCGGCGAACCGTGCCAAGAGCGCGTTCCTCGCGAACACCAGCCACGAGATCCGCACACCGCTCAACGGCCTGCTGGGCCTGGCCCGCCTCGCGATGCAGCAGGGCATCGACGAACGCCGTCGGCACCAGTACCTCGCGCAGATCCACGACAGCGCGCAAAGCCTCGCGGGCATCATCTCCGACATCCTCGACCTCTCGAAGATCGAGGCCGGCAAGTTCAGCGTCGAGTCCGTGCCGTTCGACCTGCGCGCGCTGCTCGCCGCCGTGCACCACGCCTACCAGTCGCTCGCGCATGCGCATTCGCTCGGGCTGCAGCTGCACATCGACGAGTCGCTGCCGGCCACGGTGCGCGGCGACCCGCTGCGCCTGCGGCAGATCCTCAGCAACTACATCACCAACGGCCTGAAGTTCACGGCACGCGGCCACGTGCGCATCGAGGCAGCGCCCGCGGGCGACGGCTTCATCCGCTTCAGCGTGTCGGACACCGGGCCCGGCATCGACGGCGACACCCAGCGCCGGCTGTTCCAGCCGTTCACGCAGGCCGACGAGTCCACCACGCGGCGCTTCGGCGGCACGGGCCTCGGCCTGTCCATCTGCAAGGAGCTCGCCGAACTGATGGGCGGGCGCATCGGCGTCGACAGCCGCATCGGCGAGGGCAGCCGCTTCTGGGCGGAGCTGCCCATGCCCGAGACCGAAGCCTCCGACGCCCTCGCCGACGACGAGGCGCAGGACGTGGCGCGGCTGTCGGGCATCCACGTGCTGCTGGTCGAGGACAACCCCGTCAACATGCTGATCGGGGTGTCGACGCTCGAGCAATGGGGCGTCGACGTCGTGCAGGCCCACGACGGCCACGAGGCCATCGCGGCGGTGGAGCGCGCCGTGCGCGCACGGCGCCCGTTCGACGTGGTGCTGATGGACGTGCAGATGCCGCAGCTCAGCGGCCACGAGGCGGCGCGACGGCTGCGCGAGCACCACTCCGCGGAGGCGCTGCCCATCATCGCGCTGACTGCCGCGGCGCTCGTGTCGGAACGCGAGGAGGCGCTGGCGGCGGGGATGAACGACTTCCTCACGAAGCCCATCGATGCGCAGCGGTTGCGGCGGGCGTTGATCCGGGTGATCGAGGGGCACTCGCAGTTCGGGTCGTTGAGCGTGTGAGTTCTTCGCACACACGCTGTCACCCCGACGAACGCCGGGGGCCAACGCCTCACGGCACGGCGCATCAAAGGGCATCCAGGGTGCCTCCATCGCGCTGGCAGCGCAGCGAGAAGCGGCTTCAGGCACAGAGCAGCTGTTGGCTTCCTGCTTGGCGCAGTATGCTGTGACGCATGACTCTGCTGCATGCTGTCAAAGCGCTTTTCTCGCGCGGTGCGACGCAACCGGCTCCGGCTGACGTGCCTGAAGCACGGCTCATGTGGGATCTGGTTGTGGGCAAGAGCAAGCTGGGCGAGATGACGTTCCTCGCATACGAGACGCCCTGGGTCACCGCGGCGTTCTCACCGACTCCGGAGTTCGAGCGGTGGGTGCCCTTGATCAGATGGCGGGAACGACTCGACGCTGCGCCCGAAGATGAGGGCGATGAGTCCCATCTTGAGCCTGAGGTGGAGAAGCTGCTGGCCGAGGCCCAGGCAGCTGGCGGAATGGTCGCTGTTGAACGCGAAGATCCGAACGCGCCGAGGAGGAGCCGTTTCCACTTCACGGATGATTTCAAGCGCGTCAGCCTTCGTTGAGGCTGGGTTTGCGCCGGGAGCGGCCGCGGTCCTTCAGCGACTGGCCGTCGGAACGCCTTCTGTGCATTGCCGTCGAACGCCCATTGCTGTCTTGGGAAAATCGAGGCATCGACTGATTGACCCGCTCTGAAGCGGACTGCAACGAAGCTGCCGGTCTCTCGACTCGATCGCGCCGCAAAAAACAAACTGTCGTCCCGGCGAAGGCCGGGACCCTGGGCCTGGCGCGCGAACACAGCGTCATCGCAGAACCCGATGCCACCGCGTGCAGGCGCCAGCGCCTGCGCTCAGCAGGATGTTCCGCCCTGCGCGGAACGACGCGAGTGGCTCGATTGAACCGAGCGTTCGCGAAGGCAGACCCCGCGAGTCAGAGCCTGGCGAGAAGTCCTGGCGTCATCGAGTTCTCGGCGTTCGACGCGCGAGTCCCGCGGAGCAGGAGCAGCAGAGCCGAATAAGCCGAAGCTGGTGTTCAGGTGCTTTGTTGGTTACTTATTTGCACCAGCAAATAAGTGACTCGCCCGCCGGGGCGAACTCCCGGCGCGGTCTCACTCACGAGGGGAACGGTGGCGCGCGCAGCCGGCACGGCCTGATCGAGCAGGGCCCTCCGCGCTTCGGGGCAGGTCCAGGGTCCCGGCCTGCGCCGGGACGACGAGTGTTTTGAGAGCGCCTTGACGCTCCCTACAGCGATGGGCATTCACCACAACGACCTGCTATCCTCCACCCCCATGCGCGCACGTCCCACCCCCGACCACCCGACCGGCATCGCCCGGCCGCGGTCGCGCGCAAATCGAAAAAACAGCAGCTCGTCTGACCGGAGCGGCTGTGCCGTTCGCAGACGAGCGAAGGCACACCGACTCCCGGAGATCCGGCCGCACCTGCTGACCGACCCCCTCCTCCCGGCTCGCACTCGAACGTCTCGCACGGACTTCCATCGGTCTCGTGGAGAGAACAGTTCATGCAACACACTTTTTCGGGCATCTGGGTGCCGCTCGTCACCCCGTTCGCGGCCGACGGCCGCGTCGACACGCCGCGGCTCGCCGCGCTGGCCCGCCACCTCGCGTTCGCCGGCATCCGCGGCTTCGTCGTGTGCGGCACCACCGGCGAGCCGGCCACGCTCGACGACCAGGAGAAGGCGAAGGTGCTCGACACCGTCGCCGCGGCCTGCCCCGGCGTGCCGCTGGTGATGGGCGTGGGTGGCATCGCGCCGCGCGAGGTGGCGGCCCAGTGCCGGCGCTGGGCCGAGGCGCAGGAGCTCGCGGGCTTCCTCGTGGCCCCGCCCGCCTACGTGCGCCCGTCGCAGCGCGGGCTCGTGGACTTCTTCGCCGAGGTGGCCGCCACCGCACCGAAGCCGCTCGTGGTCTACGACATCCCGTACCGCACGGGTGTGGAGATGACCCTCCCGACGCTGCGCGTGATCGCCCAGCTGCCGAACGTGGCCGCGCTGAAGGACTGCGGCGGCGACGCGCGCAAGACGCAGGCGCTGATCGCGGACGGGCGCCTGGCCGTCCTCGCGGGCGACGACCACCAGATCTTCACCACGCTGTGCCAGGGCGGACGCGGCGCCATCGCGGCCAGCGCCCACCTGCACCCGCGCGCGTTCGTCGCGCTGCACGAGGCGGTGGCGGCCGGCCGCTGGCTCGACGCACGCAGGCTGCACCACGGCCTCGCACCGATGATCGCCGCGGCCTTCGCGGAACCCAGCCCGGGGCCGCTCAAGGGCATGCTGGCCCGGCTCGGCCAGCTGGAGCCGGGCGTGCGCGCGCCGATGACCCCGGCCGGTCCGGATGCGCTGCGCCAGTTGCAGGCCGCCCACCAGGCCGCCGCGGATCTGGTGCCGGTCTGATCCGGATCAAGGACAGCACGGCGGCGACCCTTCACGCTCCACCTTGTTCCTCCCCAACGACGTGGAGTTCACGATGCAAGCGATGCAATGGTCGGCCGCGCTGGCCCTCGACCTGCCCGAGATGGATCACACGCACCAGGAGTTCGCCGAACTCCTGGCGGCGGTCCAGCGGGCCCCCGACGCCACGATCACGGCCGCCTGGACCGACCTGATCGCCCACACGGCCCAGCACTTCGCGCAGGAGGACCGCTGGATGCGGGACACCCGCTTCGCGTCGAGCAACTGCCATTCGACACAGCACGAGGTGGTGCTGCGCGTGATGCACGAGGGCGAACTCGCCGGCCAGGCCGGCGCGCACGGCGTGGTGCGGCGCATGGCCGAGGAACTGGCGACCTGGTTCACGCAGCACACGCAGACGATGGACGCCGCGCTCGCGCTGCACCTTCGCCGCGTGGGCTACGACCTGTCGACGGGCGAGGTGCTGGTGCCCTCGGCGCTGCCGCGCTCGGAGATCCGCGGCTGCGGCTCGGCCGAATGCGCCCCCGTGGACGCGCTGGCCGCCACCTGACGCTCAGGTCGCCCGCTCCCGCGCCGGCCCCGGCCGGCCGTGGGCCGCGATCACCTCCAGCAGGCGCTGCCGCGCGAGCGGCTTCACGAGGTGCCCGTCGCACCCCGCCGCGTGGCTCGCCGCCTCGTCCTCCGCGAACGCGTTGGCGGTCAGGGCCACCACCGCGGTGCGGGCGATGCCCGTGTCCGACTCGAAGCGGCGCAGTTCCCGCGTGGCGGTGAGCCCATCCATGCCGGGCATCTGGATGTCCATCAGCACGAGGCCATAGCTGCGCTGGCGGAACATGCTCAGCGCGACCTCGCCGTTGCCCGCGACGTGGATGGTGTGCGGCGTGCGCTGCAGCATCGCCTCGACGACCGTGATGTTCACGTCGTTGTCCTCGGCCAGCAGGATGGCCACGCCATCGGCCGGCTGCGCCTCCGGCGCCGCGGCCACGGGGCCGGCCTCGGCGGGCGCCGGCGGCAGCAGGATGTCGAACACGAACGTGGAGCCGAGGCCCGGCATGCTGCGCACGTCGATGTGCCCGCCCATCAGCTCGACGAGGCGCCGCGTGATCGCGAGACCGAGCCCCGTGCCGCCGTAGCGCCGCGCCATGCCGGGGTCCGCCTGCACGAAGGGCTCGAAGATCATCGGCAGCTTCGCCGCCGCGATGCCGATGCCGGTGTCGCTCACCTCGAACACCACGCGCTGCCCCTCGCCGCGGGTCACCCGCAGGTGCACCCGTCCCTCGTGGGTGAACTTCACCGCGTTGCCCAGCAGGTTCACGAGCACCTGCGTGAGGCGCCGCGCATCGCCCGTCACGGCGTCCGCCACGTCGGCATCGACATGGTGCTCGAGCACCACGTCCTTGTTCCGGGCCCGCGACCCCAGCAGCGCCATCACGTCGCCGGCGAGTTGCCGCAGCGAAAACGGCAGCGCCTCGACCTGCAGGCGGTTGGCCTCGATCTTCGAGAGGTCCAGCAGGTCGTCGATCAGCGCGGTGAGCGATTCGCCGGACTGCTGGAAGATCGTCACGTAGCGGCGCTGCTCCTCGGTGAGCGGCGTGTGCAGCAGCACCTCGGCCATGCCCAGCACCGCGTTGAGGGGCGTGCGCAGTTCGTGGCTGACGTTCGCGAGGAACTCGCTCTTCGCGGCGTTGGCGGCCTCGGCGATGCGGCGGTCCTCCGCGAGGCGGCGGTTCGCGAGCGACATCACCCGTGCGTGGCGCGCGGCATGCAGCGCCATCAGCACGGCCCACGCGACGAGCGCCGGCAGCATCGACACCTCCACGCGCAGCCAGCGCAGCGCCGCGAAGGCGGTGAATGCGATGAGCAGGGGAACCGCGAGGCACGCCGCGAGCCGCCACCCGTTCAGCGGCCGGCCGGGCACGAGCCCCGCGAACAGCGGCAGCAGGGCCAGCGCCACCAGGCCGGCGAGGCCGGGCCATGGCGCGGTGCCGGCCACCTCGCCCCGGGCCATCGCGTCGTGCACGTTCGCGAGCACGGCGGTGCCGGGCAGCACACCGTGAGGCGTCAGCACCTCGTCGCCGAGGAAGGCCGAACTGCCGACGAACACGGTGCGGCCGGCGATGGCCTCGCGCAGGTCCTGGTCCACCCGTTCGCCGAGGGCGGCCTCGATGACGGACCGGTACGCGAGCGTGGGCACCTGCGTCGCGTTGGCCGGCAGCAGCACGCTGGCGCGTCCGTCGCGGTCCACCGGCCACCGGTGGTCGCCGACCGCGACGGTGCCGGGCGACGACGTCACCCCGGCCGGCGGCCCCGCCTGCATCAGGAACAGCGCGAGCGGCAGCGACGGCAGGCGGTACCCCTCGGCATCGTGCAGCAGCGGCACCTTGCGCAGGCGCCGGTCCGCCTCCAGCGGCGTGGAGATCATGCCGAGGGCACCGGGCGGCGACAGGGCGACCAGCAGCGTGGGCGTCGGCCAGGTCATCGCGGCCCAGCGCACCGCGCCCTCGCCGCCGGCGGGCCCGAGCGCGTGACGCTCGCGCAGCGGCGCCGGCACGGCCCGGTGGTCCAGCTCCTGCCGCAGCCCTGCCATGCCCAGCACGACGTCCGGCCGCTTCGCGATCGACTGCGCCAGCAGCGCGTCGCCGTCGCGCGCCTCGTCGAACACCACGTCGAACGCGACCGCCCGCGCGCCAGCGTCGCGGAGGTAGTCGAGCAGCAGCGCGTGGATGTCGCGACGGTACGGCCAGGGGCCCAGGCGTTCCTGCAGGCTGTGGAGGGACACGTCGTCGATGTCGACGACCAGCACGCCCTCGAAGGCGCTGTCGCGGGCCGCCAGGCGGCGCACGGTGTCTTCGAGCGCGTCGGACGTGCCGCGGAAGCCCGGCACCACGGCCACGAGCACGGCGGCCAGCAGCGCCACGAGGGGCGGCCAGGCGCGGCGCAGGGGCGGAAGGGTCATGGTCAGAGCAGGAAGATCATCATCACGGCCGGCATCAGCAGCCACCAGTTCGAGCGCGGCACCTCGACCCGCTGCGCCGCGCCGAACGGGCCTTCGAAGCCGTCGGCGTCGATCGTGCGCGCGCGCAGGTAGTAGGTGCCCGGCGCGGGCGTGGCCACCGCCGCGGGCTGCTCGGTCGTGCGCCGATCGTCCACCAGCACCGTGAAGCCGGGGTCCTCGGCGACCTGGAAGTGGGCCGTCTGCCCCGGCAGCAACTGGCCCCAGCGCACCTGGAGGCCGTCCGGCGAGACCTGCGGCGCCTCGAGCGCCGGAGACGCCGGCATGGCCCGCTGCTCGAAACGCACGGGATCACCGAAGGGGCCGCGGTCGTTGCCCGCGGCGATGCTGGCCACCCGCCAGTGGTACGGGCCGGGCGGCAGCGGCACCGCCACCTTCGGCGTGGACACGTCCTCCCGGTCGAAGAGCGGCTGCGCGAAGGTGGCATCGGCAGCCACCTGCACGTGGTACCGCTCGGCCGGCTCGACCTGGGCCCAGGTCAGCGTGACGGCATCGCCGTACGCCTTGGCGTCCGGCACCGGCGCGAGCGTGAAAGGCGCGTCGGGCCGGGCCTTCAGCTCGAAGGGGCGGTCGCCGTCGCGGCCTTCGAGGCCGTCGGCGTCGCGCCCGCGCACGCGCAGCACGTAGCGGCCGTCGGGCAGGTCGGCCCACCGGGCTTCCGGCGCGGTGGGGGTGGCGTCGAGCAGCAGCTGGTCCGGCGCGTTCGGCGCGAACACCTGGGCGCGGTAGGCCACGGCACCGGGAATGGCGGGCCAGCCCAGGCGCAGCGGCAGGCGTTCGAGGCGGGCCGGCAGGCCGGACAGATCGGGCGCCGGCGGCAACGGCCGGGGCGCCGCGAGGGCCCCGCCCGGCGTGGCCACCAGGCCGCGGCCCGCGGGCACCGACACGCTGGCCTTCTCGCCGTCCGCGGCCACGCGGCCTTCGAGCACCTCGAGGCGGCTGCGTTCTCCGGCGGGATCGACCCCCGCACGGAACTCGGTGCCCCGCACGCCGAGGTTGACGGCGGGGGTGCGCACCTCGAAGCGGCGCGTGGGCGCGCTGGTGGGCGGCACCCTCAGCTCCGAAGTGCCCTCGATCAACTGCACGGAGATGTCCGGCACGGCGGGTTTCCCGATGCTGAGGAGGCGACCGACCTTCAGCGTGGTGCCCGGCACGACCATCAGGCGCGATCCGTCGGCGAAACGCACCGTGGCGGAGGCGTCGGCGCCGGTGCGCAGCAGGTCGCCGGTGCGAAGCGCGGCGCCGGCGGCCAGCGGCCGGGGCGTGGCCTCGCCCTCCCGCTGCACCGACGCGTCGCCCCGCACGAACACGGCCTCGGCCATGGCCACCTGATGGCTCACCCAGCCCAGGGGCAGGCGCACCACGGACCCGGGCACGAGGCGGTAGGGATCCTTGATGCGGTTGAGGGCCTGGACCTCGCGCCAGCGCAGCGGTCCGTCGAGGTACAGGCGGCCGAGCCCGATCAGCGTGTCACCGGGGGCGATGCGGTAGTGCCATTCGTCCGGAGCCGCCGGTTCGGCGCGCGCCGCGGCCGTGGCCAGGCAGGCGAACGCGCACGCCGTGCGGATCCACCCCCTCGTGGTTCTGCGTCCCATGATCACACCCTCCCGTTGCGGTGTTCTTGTCGATTCTCCCGGGGCGCCGGGACCACCCATTCTGATCCTTTTGGCGGGCGGCGGGAGGGTGGGCGGGACTACGCCACGAGCGGCAGGCTCCGCAGGCGCCGGCCCGTGAGGGCGAACAGCGCGTTGGCGACCGCCGGCGCGACCGGCGGCACCCCGGGTTCACCGACACCGCCCGGCGCGCGTTCGCTCGCCACGAGCCAGGTCTCGATGCGCGGGCTCTCGGCGAGCGTCAGCAGCCGGTAGTCGTGGAAGTTGGTCTGCTTCACCACCCCGCCCTCGATGTCGATGCGCTGGTGCAGCGCGGCGCACAGGCCGAAGACGATGGCCCCTTCCATCTGCTGCGCGACGATGCCGGGGTTCACCACGGTGCCCACGTCGGCCGCGCACACCACGCGGGTGGCCCGCGGCTTGCCGTCGGCCAGCACCACCTCGACCACCTGCGCCACGATGCTGCCGAAACTCTCGTGCAGCGCCACGCCGCGCGCGCGGCCGGCGGGCAGCGGCGTGCCCCACCCGGCCTTCTCGGCGGCGAGCTTCAGCACGGCCGCGTGGCGCGGCGCGTGCTCGAGCAGGGCCAGGCGGAAGGCCAGCGGATCGCGCCCGGCGGCATGGGCCAGTTCGTCGACGAACCCTTCGGAGAAGAAGGCGTTGTGCGAATGCCCGACCGACCGCCAGTAGCCCACCGGCACGCCGCTGAACGTGGCGACGTGGGCCATGTGCTGGTGGCCGATGCCGTACGGCAGGTCGAACAGGCCCTCACTGTTGCTGCGGTCGGGGGTGTCGGCCAGCGCCAGCGCGGGCACCGTGCGGCCGAGCCAGCGCGGCGTGATGGCGTCGCCGGCGCTCGTGATGCTCAACGCGGCCACCTGGCCGTCGGCATCGAGCCCGCCGCGCAGCACCGCCACGGCGGCGGGGCGGTAGAAGTCGTGGGTGATGTCCTCCTCGCGCGGCCACGTGAGCTGCACGGGGCGGCCGTTGGTCTCGACGGCCACGCGCACGGCCTGGCCCACGAAGTCGACGTCGAGCCGGCGACCGAATCCGCCGCCGAGGTACGTGACGTGGAGCGTGACCGCCTCCTCCGCCACACCGGCGACCCGCGCCGCCACCGCACGCGCGGCGGTGGGGAACTGCGTGGGCGCCCAGACCTCGACCCGGCCGTCGGCCACGCGGGCCGTGCAGTTGATGGGTTCCATGGCCGCATGGGCGAGGTACGGCGCGCTGTAGACCGCCTCGAGGCGCTTCAGGGCGGCCGCGTGGGCCGCGGCGGCGTCGCCCCGGCGGTGGAACGTGAAGCCGCCGCCGTCGCGGGCCTGCTGCTCCAGCGTGGCCATGATGCGGGTGGTGTCGGGACCGGCTGCAGGCGGCGCGCGCCATTCGGTGTCGAGCGCCTGCAGCCCGCGGCGGGCGTGCCAGAAGCTGCGCCCGACCACGGCGACCGCCTCGTGCGAGCCGGCGTAGCGGCCCAGCCGCACGACCCGCTCGACCCCGGGCGCGCGCAGCGCGGCGGCGGTGTCCAGGCGGCCCGGCGAACCGTCGAGCATGGGGGCGTGCTGCACGGCGGCGTACACCATGCCGGGCAGGCGCACGTCGAGGCCGAACACGGCGGAGCCGTCGACCTTCGAGGGCAGGTCCGTGCGGGGCGCGGATGTGCCGATGAGCGACCAGTTCTTGCGCGGCTTCAGCGTCACCCCCGTGGCCGGCGTGGCGGCCGCCGCCCGCGCGAACTCGCCGAAGTGCGCCGCCGGGCCCGAACCGTGGCTGATGATGCCGCGCTCGATCTCGAGGTCGTCGACCGGGAGCTTCCATTGCAGCGATGCCGCACCCAGCAGCTGCGCGCGGGCGGTGGCCGCGGCCAGGCGCAGCACGTCCCACGCGTCGGCCACGCTCGACGAGCCGCCAGTGACGACGAGGCCCAGCTCGGTGCCGAGCTTGCTGACGATCCAGCGGCTGCCGCGCACGGTGAGGTCGGGCGCCTCGGTGTCCACCGACGACGGATGCAGCGGCAGCGACGCGACGAGCAGCGCGACGTTGCCATGGATGCGGTCGGGGCCGGCGGGGTCGAGCCGCACCATCGACAGCGGCACGTCGAGTTCCTCGGCCACCAGCATCGACAGCGCGGTGTGGATGCCCTGCCCCATCTCGCTGCGCGGCATCACGAGGTGCACCAGGCCGTCGGGCGCGATGCGCAGCCAGCCGTTGAGCGCGATGGTGCCGTCGGCCGCGGGTTGACGGGCCGACTTGCCGAGGCGGCTGCGCGGCGGCAGCGCGCCCCAGCCGACCACCAGGGCGCCGGTGGCGGTGGCGGCGCCCAGCAGCAGGCTGCGGCGCCTCATCGGGCGGCCCCCGCGCGCAGCTGCCGCGCGGCGGTCTTGATGGCCTCGCGGATGCGCGGGTAGGTGCCGCAGCGGCAGAGGTTGGTGATGGCCGCGTCGATGTCGGCGTCGCTCGGGTCGCGGTTGCGCGAGAGCAGCGCGGCCGCGGCCATCAGCATGCCGCTCTGGCAGTAGCCGCACTGGGGCACCTGGTGCGCGAGCCAAGCCTGCTGCAGCGGGTGGGGATGCCCGGGCGCCCCGAGGCCTTCGATGGTGCGCACGGCCTTGCCCTGCACGGCCGACAGCGGCGTGACACACGAGCGCACGGCCTGCCCGTCGACGTGGACGGTGCAGGCGCCGCAGGCGGCGATGCCGCAACCGTACTTCGTGCCCGTCAGGTCCAGCACCTCGCGCAGCACCCACAGCACGGGCATGTCGGCGTCGACGGCATCGTCAGGCAGCGGGCGGGCGTGTCCGTTCAGGTGGAGGTTCATGCGTCAATCTGGTGCGCGGGCTCGGCCCGGGACGGAGGACCCATTCTCAGGCCAACGCACTCTCTCCAAAGCGTGATGCGCGGCACGAAAACAACGACTGTGACAATCGGGTACGCACCTTGCATACAAGTGCTCGCGATCTTCGCGCCCACCTCAAAACATCTTTTGGAGTCTTTCATGAGCCGTTCCCTCCGCGCCGTTGCCTTCGCTGCGGCCACCCTGTGCGCCAGCGCCGGCGCGTTCGCCCAATCCAGCGTCACCCTGTACGGCCTGATGGACGCCGGCGTGCGGTCGTACCAGACCGCGGGCACGGACAAGAACAAGGAAGTGTCGAGCGGCGACATGACCACCAGCTTCCTCGGCTTCAAGGGTGCCGAGGACCTGGGTGGCGGCCTGAGCGCCATCTTCACGTTCGAGCACTTCTTCCGCCCCGACGTGGGCCAGGCCGGCCGCTTCAACGGCGATGGCTTCTGGACGCGCAGCGCCTACGTGGGCCTCAAGAGCGAGTACGGCGCCGTCACGTTCGGCCGCAACACCACGCCGTTCTTCGTGTCGACGCTGGTCTTCAACGCGTTCGGCGATTCGTTCAGCTACTCGCCGAGCATCCTGCACTACTTCCAGGCCGGCGGCGCGCTGGTGGGCGACTCCGGCTGGAGCAACTCGGTGGCCTACAAGAGCCCGAGCTTCGGCGGCGCAAGCGTGAACCTGCTGGCCAACCTCGATGAAAACGGCGCGGGCCAGAAGGGCAACAACTTCGGCGGCAACGTGTTGTACTTCAGCGGCATGTTCTCGGGCACGGTCGCCTACCAGAACGTCAAGAACGCCACCGGTGGCCTGGCCGCGGGCCTGGACAACCAGGAATCGTGGCAGCTCGGCGGCGCGGCCGACTTCAAGGTCGTGAAGGTCTTCGCCCAGTACGGGCAGGTCAAGAACGAAGGCGTGGCCGAACTGAAGAACAAGATCTTCCAGGTCGGCGCGAGCGCGCCGATCGGCAACGGCAAGGTGCTGTTCGCCTACGGCCAGGCCGAGGCGGAGACCGCCGCCACCGAAGTGACCCGCAAGACGACCTCGGTCGGCTACGACTACAACCTGTCGAAGCGCACCGACGTCTACGCCGTCTACATGAACGACAAGAAGACCAATCTGAGCAGCGGCAACAGCTACGGTGCCGGCATCCGCCTCACCTACTGAACAGGCTCCGGGGAAACCTCGTCTTGAACGGCGCCTTCGGGCGCCGTTTTTTTGCGCCCGCCGGGCTTCACGGGCACACTGTCGATTTGCCCGGTCCCCTGTTCATGAGCGCCACCGTCGAGATCCTGCCCGAGTCGGGCCACCCCCAGTTGCTGTTCGTGCTGTTCCACGGCGTGGGCCTGAATGCGGACGCGATGAAACCGCTGGCCGAGCAGCTCGCCGCCGAATACCCGCAGGCCGCCGTCGTCAGTGTCAACGCGCCGCGGGCCTACGAGGGCCCCACCTCCGGCAGCGCCGGCTACCAGTGGTTCTCCCCGCAGGGCCTCACCGACGACCTGCGCCGTGAGCGGGTCGCCAGCGCCCTCCCCGAGTTCACTGCCGTGGTGCGTTCGCTCACGCGCCGCTTCGGGCTGCCCTGGCAGCACACCGCGCTCGCCGGCTTCTCGCAGGGCGCCATCATGTGCCTCGAGGCCGTGCAGGCCGAACCGCACCTCGCCGGTCGTGTGCTCGCGTTCAGCGGGCGCCATGCCACGCCGCCCGCCCACGCACCGGAAGACACCACCATCCACCTGTTCCACGGCATGACCGACCAGGTCATCTCCCCGGGCCCGGTCATCGACTCCGCGGAACGCCTCGTGGCGCTCGGCGGCGACGTCACGGCCGACGTGCTGCCGGGCGTGGGGCACGAACTGCACCCGCGACTCCTCGACAAGGCCATCGAGCAGCTGCGCACCTTCATCCCGAAGAAGGTGTGGCGCGAGGCCATGAGCGAGGCACCGCTGGTGCCGCGGCAGGCGTCCAGCACCGAACTGGGCGACGACTGAACCCCGAGCTGGTGAAACATTTCACGCCAGGGCGGAGGTGACAGCGCCCTGGCCCTGGTGGCGGGTACGATGTCCCGCGTGATCGACCACCCCTTCTCCCCCGAAGCCCTCCAGGCGCGCCACGGCACCGGGTACCGCTGGCGCGTGCTGCTCACGGTGATGCTCGGCACCATGGCCTCGATCATGGCGTCCACCATCGTCAACGTGGCGGTGCCCGACATGAGCCACGTGTTCACGCTGGGCCAGGAACGGGCGCAGTGGCTGTCGGCGGGCTTCATGGCGGCCATGACCATCTCGATGCTGCTCACGCCGTGGCTGCTCGAGCGCTTCGGCTACCGGCACACCTACGGCGGCGCCATCGCGCTGCTGGCGCTCGGGGGCATCGGCGGCGGGGTCGGCTGGAACATCGACTGGGTGCTCGCGATGCGGGCCGTCGAAGGGCTCGCCGCCGGCGTGCTGCAGCCCATCCCGGCCATCATCGTGCTGCAGACCTTCGGCCGCCACGAGCAGGGCAAGGCGATGGGCATCTTCGGCTTCGGCGTGGTGCTGGCGCCGGCCATCGGGCCCAGCATCGGCGGCGTGCTGGTCGAGGCCTTCGGCTGGCGCTCGATCTTCTTCGTCGTGGTGCCGTTCTGCGTGGCCGCCTTCGCCCTCGGCTGGCGCTACCTGCCCCATTCGTCGCCGGGCGGCGCGCCCGTGAACCACCACCGCCGCCAGCTCGACGTGCCGGGCCTGCTGCTGCTCACCGCCGCGGTGCTGTGCCTGCTGAACGGCCTCGTGCACCTGCACGACCAGGCCCATGCGCTCGCCATCGGTCTGCTGCTGGCGTCGGCCGTCGCCACGTTCGGCTTCATCACGCGCCAGCGCCGTGCCGCCCACCCGATGATGCAGCTGAGCCTGTTCGGCAACCACACGTTCTCGTGGGGCGGGGTCGTGGCCTTCATCTACGGCATGGCGCTGTTCGGGTCCACGTACCTCGTGCCGGTGTTCATGCAGCTCGCGCTGAAGCTGCCGCCGTCGCAGGCCGGCGCCGTGCTGCTGCCCGCGGGCATCGCGCTCGCGGTCACCATCCCCGTGGCCGGCCGCCTGGCCGACCGGCTGGCCTTCCACCGCACGCTGTCGGCCGGGGTGCTGCTGCTCGCGGTGTCGTTCTGGCTGATGCTGTCGGTGGGGCTGACCACCGCGCTCGGGATCATCACGCTGTGGGCCATCGTCGGACGCATCGGCCTCGGGCTCGTGCTGCCCTCGCTGAACCTCGGCGCGGTGCGTTCACTGCCGATGGCGCTGCTGCCCTACGGCGCGAGCGGCATCAACTTCCTGCGGCAGCTGGGGGGTGCCGTGGGCGTGAGCGTGGTGGGCATCGTGCTGCAGTGGCGCCTGGTCGTGCACGCCGCCGATCCGGTGCGGGCCTTCCACGAGACCTTTTTCCTGCTGGGCGCCATCTGTGCCGCGGCGGTGGTCGCCGCGTGGCGGATGAAACCGGAAGAGGCCGACAAACCCGCCGGTCCCGGCGACAATCCGGGGCCATGAACCTCTCCATCGAGCACCTCCCACCCTCCTGCGACGTCCTGGTCGTGGGCGCAGGACCGGCCGGCAGCGCCACCGCCATCCAGCTGGCCCGGGGCGGCCTCGACGTCGTGCTGGTCGACCAGCACACGTTCCCGCGCGACAAGGTGTGCGGCGACGCGCTGATCCCCGACGCCCACACCGCGCTCAAGCGCCTGGGCATGCTGCGCGCCGTGATGGCCCGCGCGCACCGGGTCGCCCACGTGGGCTGCGTGGCGCCGCGGGGCGGCCGGGTGGACGTGCCGGGCACCCTCGCGGTGCTGCCGCGCCGCGAACTCGACGACCTGCTGTGCCGTGCCGCAGTGCTGTCGGGCGCCCGCATGATCGCGCCGGCGCGGTTCGTCGAACCGCTCCTCGAATCGGAACGCATCGTGGGCGCGCGGCTGCGCGGCGCGCAGGCGGTGCGCGACGTGCGTGCGCGCTGGGTCGTGCTCGCCACCGGGGCGGTGCCGCAGGCCCTGCTCGCCGCGGGCGTCTGCGAGCGCCAGCTGCCGAGCGGCGTCGCGCTGCGCGGGTACGTTCGCAACCCCGCCATGACGGGCCGCATCGACGCGCTCGACATCGTGTGGCACCGCGGGCTGCGGCCGGGCTACGGCTGGATCTTCCCGTGCGGCGACGGGCTCTTCAACATCGGCGTCGGCATCGCCCACAGCCACCGCCAGCTGCAGGACGGTGGCAAGCGCAAGAAGGACGACGCCAACCTCCGCGAGATCTTCGACACCTTCAAGAGGATCTACGGCCCCGCCCGCGACCTGATGACCGGCGGCACGATGGAAGGCGAACTCAAGGGCGCCCCGCTGCGCTGCACGCTCGAAGGCGCCGCGTGGTCGAAGCCCGGGCTGCTCGTGACCGGCGAGGCCGTGGGCAGCACCTACTCGTTCACGGGCGAAGGCATCGGCAAGGCCATGGAAACCGGCATGCTGTGCGCCGAGGCGATCCTCGGCGGCGGCGACGACGAGATGACCCGCAGCGACTACGAGAACGGCCTGCGCCGGCTGAAGCCACGCTTCGACCTCTACGAACGTGCCAACCAGGTGAACGCGCACCCCTGGCTCGCCGACCTGCTCGTGTGGCGGGCCCGCCGCAGCCCGCGCATCCTCGAACGCATGAGCGGCGTGCTGGAGGAAACCAGCAACCCGGGCAACCTCGTCAGCGTGCGCGGCGTGGCCCGGCTCTTCACGAGGTGACGCGCCCATGTGCCAGCTGCTCGGCATGAACGCCAACACGGCCACCGACCTGGTGTTCAGCTTCACCGGGTTCGCGCGGCGGGCCGAGGAACACAAGGACGGCTTCGGCATCGCCTTCTTCGAGGGGGCCGGCGTGCGCCTGTTCGTCGACGCGCAGAGCGCGAGCACATCACCGGTGGCGCAGATGGTGCGCAGCTACCCCATCCGCAGCAGCCACATCGTGGCGCACATCCGCAAGGCCACGCAGGGCGCCGTGCTGCTCGAGAACACGCACCCGTTCGTGCGCGAGCTGTGGGGCCGCTACTGGGTGTTCGCCCACAACGGCAACCTCGTCGACTTCCACCCGCGCCTGCACGCGGCCTTCCGCCCGGTGGGCTCCACCGACAGCGAGCGCGCGTTCTGCTGGCTGATGCAGGAACTCGCGAAGGCGCACGCGAGCGTGCCGTCGGTGGCCGAACTCACCACCACGCTCGCCGAACTCGCGCCCATCGCCGCAAGACACGGCACCTTCAACTTCATGCTGAGCAACGGGCAGGCGCTCTGGGCGCACTGCTCCACCCACCTGCACTACGTCGAGCGCCAGCACCCGTTCGGCCGCGCGAAGCTGCAGGACGAGGACATGAGCATCGACTTCGCCACGGTGACCACGCCCGACGACCGCGTCGCCATCGTCGTCACCGAACCGCTCACGCAGGACGAGCCGTGGACGGCGATGAAGCCGGGCGAGCTCAAGGTGTTCGTGGACGGCAAGGCGGTCCGGTAGTGAAAACGGCGCCCCGCGGGGCGCCGTTTTCGTTCAGCAGGTCTCGATCAGATCTCTTCGTAGAGCGGCAGCGTCAGGAATTCCTCGAACGCGTCCTGCGTGCTCATCGTGGTGAAGATCTCGGCGGCACGGTCGAACTTGCCCTCGAAGCCACCGGCCTTGATCTTGGCGAGTTCTTCCGGCACCAGCGAACGCACGAGGTCGGCCGTGACCTTGCGGCCGTCTTCCAGCACACCCTTCGGCGAGCGGATCCACTGCCACACCTGCGAGCGGCTGATCTCGGCCGTGGCCGCGTCTTCCATCAGGTTGTGGATCGGCACGCAGCCGTTGCCGGCCAGCCAGGCGCCGAGGTAGTGAATGCCCACGTTGATGTTCATGCGCAGGCCGAACTCGGTGATGGGCGTTTCCGGCTGGAAGTTCGTCAGGTCGGCGGCGGTGACCGACACGTCCGGACGCTGCTTGTCGAACTGGTTCGGGCGGTCGCCCAGCACGGCCACGAATTCCTTCATCGCCGGCTCGACCAGGCCCGGGTGGGCCACCCAGCCGCCGTCGTAGCCGTCGGTGGCGTCACGCTTCTTGTCCGCGATGATGCCCGCCATGGCGACGGCGTTCTTCTCGGGGTCGTTCTTGATCGGGATCAGTGCGCTCATGCCGCCCATCGCGGGGGCGCCGCGCTTGTGGCAGGTCTGCAGCAGCAGCAGCGCGTAGGCGCGCATGAACGGCGAGGTCATCGTGACCTTGGCGCGGTCGGCGAGGCAGAAGTCGCGGTCGACCTTGAACTTCTTGATGCAGCTGAAGATGTAGTCCCAGCGGCCGGCGTTCAGGCCGGCGCTGTGCTCGCGCAGCTCGTACAGGATCTCGTCCATCTCGAAGGCCGCGTTGATCGTCTCGATCAGCACGGTGGCCTTGACGGTGCCCTGGGGCAGGCCGATCTCCTTCTGGGCTGCGACGAAGATGTCGTTCCACAGGCGTGCCTCGAGGTGGCTTTCCATCTTCGGCAGGTAGAAGAACGGGCCGGCGCCGCGGGCGATCTGCTCCTTGGCGTTGTGGAAGAGGAACAGCGCGAAGTCGAAGATGCCGCCGCTCACGCGCTGGCCGTCGATGGTCACGTGCTTCTCGTCGAGGTGCCAGCCGCGCGGGCGCACCTGCAGCGTGGCGATCTTGTCGTTGAGCTTGTAGGTCTTGCCGTTCTGCTCGAGGGTCAGCGTGCGGCGGATGGCCTGGCCCAGGTTGATCTGGCCCTGGATCTGGTTCGTCCACAGCGGGGAGTTGCTGTCCTCGAAGTCGGTCATGTAGCTGTCCGCGCCCGAGTTGAACGCGTTGATGACCATCTTCGCGTCGACGGGGCCGGTGATCTCCACGCGGCGGCAGTGCAGCGCCTGCGGGATCGGGGCCACCTTCCAGTCGCCGTTGCGGATGTGGGCGGTCTCGGCCAGGAAGTCGAGCTTCGCGCCGCCGTCCAGCTCCTTGACCCGCTCGACCCGCTTCGCGAGCAGCGCCTGGCGCGTGGGCTCGAACTGGCGGTGCAGCTTCGCGACCAGCTCCAGGGCCGGCAGCGTCAGGATGGATTCGAAGCCGGGCAGGATCGGGGCGTTGATCTGCATGCCTTGGGGCAGGGAGAGGCTCATGGTGCGGTCTTTCTGCGAAGGTGGGAGAGACGGGACGGAACGGGCGCTGCGGCGCAGCATTCCATGACTCTATTCGAGACGCGCACTTTCATTAAGCGCTTGAAAAGTCTTTGATTTGTGACTTTCATGAATATAGTGGAGGGGCCATGGACAAGTTCAAGCAGTTGGAATCGTTCGTTTCGGTGGCCGCCCGGGGCAGCCTGACCGCCGCGGCGCAGGCCGAGGGGGTGGCGCCGGCGGTCATGGGGCGCCGCATCGACGCGCTCGAGGAACGCCTCGGCGTGAAACTGTTCGTGCGCACCACCCGGCGCATCAGCCTGACCCACGAGGGCAGCGCCTTCCTCGAAAGCTGCCAGCGGCTGCTGGCCGACCTGGCCAGCGCGGAGTCGGGCGTCAGCGCCGGCGGCGTGCGGGCCAGCGGCCACCTGCGGGTCACGGCCCCGGCCGGCTTCGGGCGGCGGCACGTGGCACCGCTCGTGCCCCGCTACCTGGCGGCGCACCCGGAGGTGAAGGTGTCGCTGAACCTGAGCGACCGGGTGGTCGACATCGTCCACGAGGGCGTGGACTGCGCCGTGCGCGTGGGCGACCTGCCCGACAGCAGCCTCGTGAGCGTGCGGCTCGCCGACAACCGCCGGCTGTGCGTGGCGTCACCGGCGTACCTGGAGCGCATGGGGGCGCCGGCCCACCCGGACGAACTGGCCCGGCACGAATGCCTGACGCTCTCCAGCGACGCCAGCCAGACCCGCGGCTGGGCCTTCTCGATCGACGGCGCGGTGACCCACCTGCGCCTGAACGGCCGCCTCGACTGCAGCGACGGCCAGGTGCTGCACGACTGGTGCCTCGCGGGGCTCGGGCTCGCGTGGCGGTCGACGTGGGAAGTGCAGAACGACCTGCGGCACGGGCGCCTGGTCAGCGTGCTGGACGACTTCGCGGCGCCGCCGAACGGCGTCTATGCGGTGTTCCCGCATGCGAAGCACATGCCGCTGCGAGTGCGGCTGTGGATCGACTTTCTCAAGCAGACCTACAGCGACGAGCACTACTGGCGGCCGCCGGAGTCCTGAAGGGTGTCATCCCGACGAACGTCGGGATCCACTGCCCGCAGTGGGCCCCGGCGTCCGCCGGGGCGACCCCGTGGCATGGGTGTCAGGCACCCGCGTCGGCCACGCACTTCTTGACGAAGCTGTTCTTTGCAGCCCCCGCCAGCTTCTTCTCGGCGGCCTGCGCGTCGCAACTGGCCTTCGCCGTCGTGCCCTTCGCATCCTTCTCGCACTTGGTCACGAAGCTGGTCTTCGCCGCCCCGGCGAGCTTCTTGTCGGTGGCCCGGGCCTCGCACGACGCGGCATCGGTCGGCGGATTGTCCTTCTCGCACTTCTTGACGAAGCTGGTGCGGGCGGCACCGGCGAGCTTCTTGGCATCGGCCTGCGAGTCGCACGAATCGGCGGCGAAGGCGGAAGTGGAGAACACGGCCGCAACCACGGCCAGCACAGTCATCAGGCGTTTCATCGGGTCAGCTCCTTGGAAGACGGGCGGCGCCCGCGGTCGCAGTATGCGCCCGGCTCATGCCACCCGGATGACCCAACGCAACCGACCGTCGCGCGGTGGACACAGCAGGGTCAGAGGATGCGCCGCGGATGCGCCAGCGCCTCGTGCGCGGCATGCAGCCGTCGCACCAGCACGCGGATGAACGCCTCGTCGAACAGGTGCCGGCAGTTGGGGCTGACCTGGGCGAGGGTGTCGGGCGTGAAGCTGATGGTGGTGGTGGACTCGGTGACGATGACGTCGGTGCTGTGCGTGCGCAGGTCGTCGCTCGGCGCGAGGTAGGCCATCTCGCCCACCGACGTGCCGGCGCCCAGCTGGGCCACCCGCTGCCCGTCGCGGAACACCTCGACCTCGCCCTGCGCGATGATGTGGAAGCTGCCGCCCTCCTCACCCTTGCGGTACAGCGCATGGCCGAACGCGAAGCGCTGCCAGCGGGCGCGGTGCACCACTTCCCACAGCTCGACGTCGCCGAAGTTCGAGAAGAAGTCGAGCGTTCGCAACAGGTTGAAACGTTCCGAGTCGAGCACGCCCTGCAGCTGCCCGCGCGGCACCTGCTGGGTGGTGATGAGACCGGACAGGGCCTGGGCGAAGGCGTCCCAGCTCGCGTAGCGGTCTTCCGGGCGCTTGGCCACCGCGCTCAGGATCACGCTGTCGACCCCCGGGCCCACGCCCGAGCGCAGCTGGCTCAGGAAGACCGGCTCGGCGGTGTAGATCTGGTTCATCATGGCCGACTGCGAGCTCGCGTCGAACAGCGGCCGCCCGGCGATCAGGTGGTACAGCACCGCGCCGAGGGAGTAGATGTCGGCCCGGCAGTCGAGGGTGTTGCCGTCGAGCTGCTCGGGCGACATGTAGGCGAGCGAGCCCACGCGGTACACCTGCGTGGTCTCGGCCGACATGTTGAGCACGCTGCCGAAGTCGCTCACCTTCACGTCGGTGATGTTGCCGTTGCTGATGACGGCCAGCAGATTCGCGGGCTTCACGTCGCGGTGGATGAGGCCCTGGCGGTACACGTAGCCGAGGGCCATGGCGCACTTGAAGCCGATCTCGACGATGAGCTCGAGCGGCAGCAGCTGGTCGGCGCGGCAGTAGCGGCGCAGCGTGCTGCCGGGCACGTACTCCATGACGAGGTAGGGTTCGACGGGGTCGGCGACCGCGTCGTAGATCTGCACCACGTTCGGGTGGTTGAGGCGGCCCACGAGGGCGGCCTCGGCGGCGAAGAAGCGCTCGAAGAAGCGGCCGTCGCTCGGGTCGTTGACGGAGCCGGCCCGCACCCGCTTGATGGCGACGTCGCGCTGGTGGAACTCGTCGCGGGCGAGGAACACCTCGCTGGTGGCGCCGTCGCCCAGCCGCCCGATGACCGGGTACTTGCCGATCTGCGCGGGCAGCGGCAGCTGGCTCGTGGTGGGGCTGAAATCGGCGGAGTTCGGTATGGACATCGTCGGGGGGCCGGGCCGAGGGAGGTCCGGGACGTACATCTTGGCACCGTCCGAAAAGCCCCGCATGCCAAATTACACACGTTTCAACCGCCAGTTCCCGAGACGGAACGGTCCGGAACGGCCACTTAGAATCCCGGAATGATCCAAGCCAAACAGGAATTGCTGCACGCGCTGGCCGCCGCCACCGCGGAAGTCAGCCCCGGCAGCACGGTGCGCGCCGCCTTCGAGCTGCCGAAGCAGGTCGCCCACGGCGACTTCGCCATCACGTCGGCCATGCAGCTGGCCAAGCCGCTGAAGAAGAACCCGCGCGAGGTGGCCCAGGCCCTGGTCGACGCGCTGCACCGCCAGCCGGCCATCGGCCGCTGGGTCGACACCCTCGAGATCGCCGGCCCCGGCTTCATCAACCTGCGCCTGAAGGCCGCCGCCAAGCAGGCCGTCGTCGCCGAGGTGCTGGCCGCCGCCGACACCTTCGGTCGCCAGCCCGCCACCGACCAGCGCGCCATCGTCGAGTTCGTCTCGGCCAACCCCACGGGGCCGCTGCACGTGGGCCACGCCCGCCAGGGCGCCCTGGGCGACGCCATCTGCAACCTGTTCGAGAGCCAGGGCTGGACGGTCAACCGCGAGTTCTACTACAACGACGCCGGCGTGCAGATCGCCACGCTCGCCGCGTCCACGCAGGCGCGCCTGAAGGGCCTCAAGCCTGGCGACGCCGGCTGGCCCGAGTCGGCCTACAACGGCGACTACATCGCCGACATCGCCGCCGACTTCCTCGCGAAGAAGACCGTCAAGGCCGACGACCGCGAGTTCACGGCGTCGGGCGACATCGACGACCTCGACGGCATCCGCCAGTTCGCCGTCGCGTACCTGCGCCACGAGCAGGACCTGGACCTGCAGGCCTTCTCCGTCCGCTTCGACAACTACTTCCTCGAATCGAGCCTCTACACGAGCGGCGCGGTGGAAGCCACCGTCGCCGGCCTCGTGGCCGCCGGCAAGACCTTCGAGCAGGACGGGGCCCTCTGGCTGCGCACCACCGACTACGGCGACGACAAGGACCGCGTGATGCGCAAGTCCGACGGCACGTACACGTACTTCGTGCCCGACGTCGCGTACCACCTGAACAAGTTCTCGCGCGGCTACACGAAGGCCATCAACCTGCAGGGCACCGACCACCACGGCACCATCGCCCGCGTGCGCGCCGGCCTGCAGGGCTCGAACCAGGGCGTGCCGCAGGGCTACCCCGACTACGTGCTCAACACCATGGTGCGCGTGGTGCGCGACGGCGCCGAGGTCAAGATCAGCAAACGCGCCGGCAGCTACATCACGCTGCGCGACCTGATCGACTGGACCAGCAAGGACGCCGTCCGCTTCTTCCTGATCAGCCGCAAGGCCGACACGGAATTCACGTTCGACATCGACCTGGCCCTCAAGACGAACGACGAGAACCCGGTGTTCTACGTGCAGTACGCCCACGCGCGCCTGAGCAAGGTGCTGCGCGACTGGGTGGCCGACCACGGCGGCGACCTCGCCGCGCTGAAGGACGCCGACCTCTCGCGCCTGTCGGCCCCGAGCGAGGCCACCCTGCTGCTGAAGCTGGCCGAGTACCCGGACATGCTGGCGAGCGCGGCTGAATCGCTCGCGCCGCACGACGTGGCGTTCTACCTGCGCGAGGTGGCCAGCACGTTCCACAGCTACTATGCCGCCGAACGCTTTTTTGCCGACGACCCGGAACTGACCCGCTCGCGCATGGCCCTGCTGGCCGCCACCCGGCAGGTGCTGCGCAACGCGCTCGCGATGATCGGCGTGAGCGCCCCCGACTCGATGTGATGGAGAACGAATGAAGAACCAACGTGGTGGCTTTTTCCTGGGCCTGATCGTCGGCCTGCTGGTCGGCCTGTCGCTCGCCCTCGGCGTCGCGCTCTACATCGCCAAGGTGCCGGTGCCGTTCGTCAACAAGGTGCCGCAGCGCAGCGCCGAGCAGGACGCGGCCGAGGCCGAGAAGAACAAGAACTGGGACCCGAACAGCGGCCTGTCCACGCGCGCCCCGGCGCGGCCGTCGGCCTCGTCGAGCGGCGTCGTGCCGCCGCTGCCCTCGATCGTGCCGTCCGCGCCGGTGGCCGTGCCCCCGGCGAGCGCCCCGCAGTCCACGCGCGACCCGGCCGCCATCCTGGACGGCAAGCCGGCGACGCCGGCCGCAGCGGCCTCGTCCACCAAATCGCCCTCCGATCCGTTGATCACGTACTTCGTCCAGGCCGGCGCGTTCGGCAAGGCGGAGGATGCCGAAGCGCAACGGGGCAAACTCGCGATGCTCGGCATGACGGCCCGCGTCACCGAACGCGAACAGTCCGGCCGCACGGTGTTCCGCGTGCGCCTCGGCCCGTTCGAGAAGAAGGAAGACGCGGTGTCGGCGAAGGAACGCCTTGACGGCGCCGGGGTGGAATCGGCGCTGATCCAGGTCCAGCGGTAATCACGGGCTGAACTTTTCGAGGCCCGATTCACTCCACACCCCGTACCCTGTTTGGACTCGAACATGAAACGTCGCGATTTTTCCGCCCGCCTCGCCGGCCTCGGCCTGGGCTCCACCGTGCTCGCCACGCCGCTGCTGGCTCAGGCGCAGGCCCAGATCAAGGACTCGGACTACGTCAAGCTGAGCCAGCCCCTGTCCGTCGAGAAGGGCAAGATCGAGGTGCTGGAGTTCTTCTGGTACGGTTGCCCCCACTGCTTCGCCTTCGAGCCGTCGCTGGACGCCTGGCAGAAGAAGCTGCCCGCCGACGTGGCCTTCCGCCGCGTGCCGGTGGCCTTCCGCGAGAGCTTCTCCATCCACCAGCGCCTGTTCTACGCCATCGAGGCGATGGGCAAGGTCGAGGAACTTCACCGCAAGGTGTTCCAGGCCATCCACGTCGAACGCCAGAAGCTCGACAAGGAAGAGGATATCCTCGCGTTCGTGCAGAAGAACGGCGTGGACCCGGTGAAGTTCAAGGAGGTGTTCACCTCCTTCACCGTCGCCACGAAGGCCAAGCAGGCCACCCGCCTGGTCGATGCCTACAAGATCGACGGCGTGCCGGCCCTGGGCATCCACGGCCGCTTCTTCACCTCGGGCCAGCTGGCGGGTTCCCCCGACCGGGCCCTGGTGGTGGCCGAGGCGCTGGTCGACCGCGTCCGCAAGGGGGGTTGATCCCCCGGTGCGCCACCCCGGCGCACTTTTAGTTCGAAGCGGCATGCAACTTGTGGCTAAAATGGTCTGCAAGTTTCATGCCGTTATGACTTCATCCTCTTACAAACTCCTGCTCGCCACCGCTGCCTCGCTGGTCCTGGCTGGAGCGGCTTCGCCCGTGTTCGCCGAAAAGGCCGATCGCCTGAAGAAGATGGAGATCACGGCCGACCAGCCGGGCAAGGTGGACATCCAGAAGAAGATCGTCACCTTCAATGGCAACGTCGTGGTCACCCAGGGCACGATGTCCATCAAGGCCGACAGCATCGAGGTCCGCGAGGACGCCGACGGCTACCAGTCCGGCGTCGCCATCGGCGGGCCGGAAGGCCTTTCCCGCTTCCGCCAGAAGCGCGACGGGGTCAACGAATGGGTCGAGGGCCAGGCCCGTCGCATCGAGTTCAGCGGCCGCGGCAACACGCTCAAGCTGATCAACGATGCCAGCGCCCGCCGGCTCAACGGCACCGAGGTGGCCGACCAGGCCTCCGGCGCCCTGATCGTCTACGACAACGCCTTCGAGACCTTCACGGTCTCGGGCGGCGAGAAGGCCGTCACCCCCGAGAACCCGAAGGGCCGC
Organism: Piscinibacter gummiphilus; assembly: GCF_002116905.1. Taxonomy (NCBI): domain Bacteria; kingdom Pseudomonadati; phylum Pseudomonadota; class Betaproteobacteria; order Burkholderiales; family Sphaerotilaceae; genus Rhizobacter; species Rhizobacter gummiphilus. The sequence goes on along the minus strand of NZ_CP015118.1, from coordinate 509,201 downwards.
GTCACCGTGGTGATCGCCCCGCGCAAGGGCACGAAGGCGGCCGCCGAGGCCGACGCCGCGGAAGCGGCGTCCCAGTCCGCCTCGGGGAGCTCGCGATGACCGCCACCTCCCAGAGCCTGGTGGCCAACGGCCTCCAGAAGACCTACGGCGCGCGCAAGGTCGTGAAGGACGTGCGCCTGTCGGTGCACGGCGGAGAGGTCGTGGGCCTGCTGGGCCCGAACGGCGCCGGCAAGACCACCAGCTTCTACATGATCGTGGGCCTCGTGCGGGCCGATGCCGGCGAGATCACGCTGGCCGGCCAGCGTGTCGAGCGCCTGCCCATCCACCAGCGCTCGCGCCTCGGCCTCAGCTACCTGCCGCAGGAAGCATCGATCTTCCGCAAGCTCACCGTCGAGGAGAACATCCGCGCGGTGCTCGAGCTGCAGACCAGCCCCGACGGCAAGCCGCTGCCGAACAAGCGCATCGACGAACTGCTCGACGGCCTGCTGAACGACCTCAGCATCGAGAAGCTGCGCGACAGCCCCGCCCCGGCGCTGTCGGGCGGCGAACGCCGCCGGGTCGAGATCGCGCGCGCACTCGCCACGCAGCCCCGCTTCATCCTGCTCGACGAACCGTTCGCCGGCGTGGACCCCATCGCCGTGATCGAGATCCAGCGCATCATCAGTTTCCTCAAGGCCCGCGGCATCGGTGTGCTGATCACCGACCACAACGTGCGCGAGACGCTGGGCATCTGCGACCGCGCCTACATCATCAGCGAGGGCCGGGTGCTGGCCGAAGGCACGCCCGGCGAGATCGTCGAGAACGCCGATGTCCGGAAGGTCTACCTCGGCGAACACTTCCGCATGTGAGCGCGGCATGAGCAGCACCGCAGTCCCCTTCCGCTTCGCCGGCGCCGTCCGGCCCGTGGCTTCCACAGGGAGCCCGGCATGAAACCGTCCCTGCAGGTCCGCCTGTCGCAGCACCTGGCGCTGACGCCGCAGCTGCAGCAGTCCATCCGCCTGCTGCAGCTCTCCACGCTCGAGCTGCACCAGGAAGTCGAGCAGATGCTCGAGCAGAACCCGTTCCTCGACGTCGAGGAGGATTCGAGCACGCCGTTCGAGCCGCTCGCCGAACGCACGTCCGCCGCCGAACGCACCGCCGAACGCGAGGTGGACCGCGCCACCGAGTCCCCGGCCTCCGATGCGTCCGACGACACCGCCGGTGTCGACAGCGCCGAGTTCGGCACCACCGAACGGGACGACTGGGAAAACGGCACCGAACGCGACGACTTCGACGGCATCCGCGAGACCCCGGGCTCCGGCAGCTCGTCGTCGAACGACAACGACGACTTCGAGCCGCAGGACCGCAACCCCGTCGGCCCGAGCCTGCAGGACCACCTGCGCGACCAGCTGCTCGGCATGCGCCTGAGCGCGGAGGACGCGGCGGCCGTGCACGTGCTGATCGAGTCCCTCAACGACGACGGCTACCTCGACGACCCGCTGGAGGACATCGCCGCCCAGCTGGCCGACAACGAGGAAGACCGCGAGACGCTGCTCGAGCGGCTGCAGGTCGCGCTGAAGTGGCTGCAGAACATGGAGCCGCTCGGCGTGGGCGCGAGCAACCTCGGCGAGTGCCTGGCCATCCAGCTGCGCGCGCAGGAGCGCTGCGAGGCGCAGACCATCGCCATCATCATCTGCAAGCAGCACCTCGAGCTGCTGGCCAAGCGCGACATGAAGAAGCTCGTCGCGGCCACCGGGGCCGACGAGGAGCTGATCAAGGAGGCGCAGTCGCTCATCGTCGCGCTCGAACCCAAGCCGGGCCGGCGCTTCGCGCGCGCCGAGGCGAACATCATCGTGCCCGACGTGATCGTGCAGAAGTCCGGCCGCAACTGGAAGGTCGTGCTGAACCCGGACGTGATGCCCAAGCTGCGCATCAACGACCTGTACGCCCAGGCCATCCGCCAGACGCGTGGTGCGGCCGGCAGCGGCGCGGGTGCCGCGCTCAGCTCGCGGCTGCAGGAAGCGCGCTGGTTCATGAAGAACATCCAGCAGCGCTTCGACACCATCCAGCGGGTGTCGCAGGCCATCGTCGAACGCCAGAAGAGCTTCTTCACGCACGGCGAGATCGCGATGAAGCCGCTCGTGCTGCGCGAGATCGCCGACGAGCTGGGCCTGCACGAGTCCACCATCTCGCGCGTGACCACCGCGAAGTACATGGCCACGATGTTCGGTACCTTCGAGCTGAAGTACTTCTTCGGCTCGTCGCTGAACACCGAGGCCGGCGGCAACGCGTCCAGCACCGCGGTGCGCGCGCTGATCAAGCAGCTGGTGGCCGCGGAAGACCCCAACAAGCCGCTGTCGGACAGCCAGCTGAGCCGCATGCTCGAGGAGCAGGGCATCCAGGTGGCGCGCCGCACGGTCGCGAAGTACCGCGAGGCGCTGCGCATCGCGCCGGCCAACCTGCGCAAGGACATGTAGGGGGATCACCCCCATCGGTGGGCCTCGCGGCGGGGGCAGCGCGCGGTAGATTGCCGCATCGCCACTGCCGATGCCCCACCGCATGCCCACCGCCCCGCGCAAGACGCCGAAGCCCGCCCTCAAGACCCGGTTGAACGCCCTCAACGAGTCGCTGCGGCGCACCGGCAACACGCTGAAGAAGCTCAAGCCCACGATCGAGAGCGTCGACACGATCAAGCGGCGCCGTGTCGCCCGGCGGCAGGCCTCGGGCCTCCACTTCGTGCTGGCCGACCGCATCGACCTGTTGAACCCGGAACTATGGGACCGCTTGGCCGGCGCCAGCGTGTTCCTCTCGCGCGACTACCTCCGCGTGCTGGAGGCCCACGGCCCCGACAACGTGCAGCCGCGCTACGCGATGGCCTGCGACGCCGACGGCCAGCCCGTCGCCGTGATGCTGTTCCAGCGCGTACGCATCACCGGCGACCGCCTGCGCAAGCCCGGCCCGCGCAAGCTGATCGACACGCCGCTCAAGCAGCTCGACGAACACCTGCTCGTGTGCGGCAACCTGCTGGTGTGGGGCGCCCGCGCCTTCGCGTTCGTGCCCGGCACCGACCCCGCACTCGTCTGGCACGGCGTGGGCGAGGCCATGTACCGGCTGCGGCGCGCCGACAAGCTCCATGGCGAGTCGGACCTGGCCATGGTCAAGGACTTCGCCGCGGGCGACGACACCGCGAAGGACTCGCTGCGCCTGCTGGGCTACCGCTCCGTCGAGACCGACCCCGACATGGTGCTCACGCTGAAGCCCTCGTGGAAGACCTGGGACGACTACCTCGCGAGCCTCACGTCCGGCTACCGCAGCGCGGCCAAGCGCCTCGAGAAGGACTGCACCGCCGCGGGCATCGTGCTTCGCACGGTGACGGCCGCCGAGATGGCCGAGCGCCGGCACGACCTCCACGACCTGTACCACCAGGTGCACCAGGCCCAGGGCCTGCGCCTGGCCTCCCTCGCCGAGGGCTACCTGCCGGCGATGGCCGAGGCGCTGGGCGCCGGGCGTTTCATCTGCCGCGTCGCCGAACGCGATGGACGCTGGATCGGGTTCGTGACCACGGTGCTCGACGGGGACACCGCCGTCGGCTACTACGTGGGCTACGACCGCCCCGCGAACGCCGACGCGCCGATCTACCTCGCACTGCTGCAGTCGACCATCGCCGACGCCATCGGCTTCGGCGCGGCACGCCTGTCGCTCGGCCGCACCGCCCTCGAACCGAAGGCCAAGATGGGGTGCAAGCCGGAGCCGCTCGCCTGCGCGGTGCGCCACCGGGTGTCCGCCCTCAACTGGATCACGACGGCGCTGACCCGCACCGCGTCGCACGACGAAGCCCCGGAGCGCAGCCCCTTCAAGCAGTCGGAGCCGGCCTGAACCAGCGACAATGGGCGGTCAGTCCCCACCGATCGCCCCCATGGCCCTGCCCCTCTTCCTCCCCTGCGCCGCCGGCGTCGAACCGCTGCTCGAAGAGGAGATCCAGCGCATCCTGCCCAGCAAGATCCTGTACCCCACGCGGGGCGGGGTCGGGCTCGATGGCGGCCCCATCGAGGTGATGAAGCTCAACCTGCACAGCCGCCTGGCCATGCGGGTGCTGGCCGAGGTGGCCGAGGGGCCGTACCAGAACGAGAACGACCTGTACCGCCTCGCCCGGTCGGTCGACTGGTTGCAGTGGATCACGCCGCAGCACACGCTGCGGGTGGACACCACCGCCACCCACAGCCCGCTCAAGAGCCTGAACTTCGCCGCGCTGCGCATCAAGGACGGCGTGTGCGACGTGATGCGCGAGGCCACCGGCGAGCGCCCGAGCGTCGACATCCGCCACCCCGACCTGCCGCTGCACCTGCACGTGGGCACCGAACGCGCCTCGCTGTACGTCGACACGTCCGGCGAGTCGCTCTTCAAGCGCGGCTGGCGCGAGGACAAGGGCGATGCCCCGCTGAAGGAAACGCTGGCCGCCGCGATGCTCGCCGCCGCCGGCTGGCGCGGCACGCCGGAGGCGGGCGGCGCGCTGCACGACCCCACCTGCGGCTCCGGCACCATCGCCATCGAGGCCGCGCAGATCGCCTGCGGCATCGCCCCCGGGCTCAAGCGCCGCTTCGCGTTCGAACGCCTGCTGCCGTTCACCGACGACGACTCGCGTGCCGAGTGGCAGCGCCAGAAGAGCCACGCGCAGGCCCGCATCCACCCGAGCGCCGTGCCCATCTACGCGAGCGACGTGTCGTTCCGCATGGTCGACTTCGCCCGCCGCAACGCCGAACGCGCCGGCGTGGCCGATGCCATCCAGTTCAACGGCGGCGACGCGCTGGAGCGCCCGGCACCCGACCTGCCCGAGGGCCTGCCCGGCACGCTGATGATCAACCCGCCCTACGGCGAGCGCATCGAGGTGGCCGGCAAGGCCGCACGGCCGTCGGCAGAAGACCGCGACACGCCCGACGACTTCTTCCCGCGCCTGTCGGCCCACTGGAAACGCGCCTACACGAAACACCCGGCCGGCTGGACCGCCTGGGTGCTGAGCCCGGACATGAAACTCGCCGGCAGCATGCGCCTGAAGGAGTCTCGCCGGGTGCCGATGTGGAACGGCCCCATCGAGTGCCGCCTCTACCGCTTCGACCTGGTCGCCGGGTCGAACCGGGCGCCCACGGGTCAGGACACCGCCAGCCGCGGTCCCAGCCAGAAGTAGAACGCGGCGCCACCGCCCGGCCCGGACCGGGCCCACACGCGGCCGCCGTGGCGTTCCACCACGCGCTTGACGATGCTCAGGCCCACGCCGTGGCCGTCGAAGGACGTGGCGTGCAGCTGCTGGAACGGCTCGAACAGGCGCTCGGCCGACGCGGGGTCGAAGCCGATGCCGTTGTCCCGCACGAACATCACGTGACCGCCCCCTTCCGGGTAGGCGCCCACGTCCACCTGCGGCGCGCCCGCGTCCCGCGAAAACTTCAACGCGTTGCCGATGAGGTTCACGTAGACCTGCCGAATCAGGCCCGGGTCGGCCTCCACCGTGGGCAGCGGCGCCACGTGCACGGGCAGCGGCTGGGCGTCCGGGTCGGCCAGGCGCAGGTGGGCCAGCGTCTCCTCGACCACGTCGTTCAGCGGCACCGGGCGGGGCGACAACTCGGAATCGTTCACCCGCGCCAGCGCCAGCAGCGAGGCCACCAGGTCGGCCGACGATTCGGCCTGCTGCGTGATGGATGGCAGCAGGCGCCGCGCGGTGGCCGTGTCACCGGCCTCCAGCGCCTCGCTGGCCAGGCGCGACACCCCGGCGATGCCGCCGAGCGGACCGCGCAGGTCGTGCGAGATGCTGCGGTTGAAGCTCTCGAGCGCGGCCACCATCTCGTGCAGCTCGGCCGTGCGCTGCAGCACGCGCTGCTCCAGCGCCTCGTTGAAGCGGCGCAGGGCCTCCTCGGCATCCCGGCGGCGATGGAGTTCGTCGCGCGCCTGCTGCTGCGCGCGCAGCAGCCCGGTGGTGAGCACCGTCATGCCCATCATCGTGGTGGGCACGGCCGCGGCGTACCGCAGCAGCGCCATGTCGAAGAGCCCCAGCGCCGCCGCGCCGATCACGGCGGGGTAGCTGATCAGCGCGAGGAACACGAGGCCGTGGCCACGGCCTCGCTCCTGCCACCGCGCCCGGAGGGCGAGCGCCGCCTGCGCCACCAGGAACATCGAGAGCACGCCGAACCCCACGATGCGCGTGATCTGGCGCGAGAAGATGAGCCCGATCAGCAGCACGCCAAGCGCCACTGAGAGCACGCGCAGCACCCACGCCGCGCGGCCGGTCACCTGCACGTAGTCGATCATGCCCAGGGTCAACGCGACGGCCGTGGCGACCGAAATGAACGCCGACAGCGGCTGCGACAGCCCGTTGCGCGGGCGCAGCTGCGCATCGAAGCCGTACAGCACCGCCAGCATCAGGAAGGCCAGGCCGAAGATCAGCGACCAGCGCAACCGCTGCGCACGCCACACGACGCCATAGAGCACGGCCAGCGCACCGCTCGCGAGCGCTGCGCAGAGTCCGTAGATGTCGAAGGCGTGCATGGGAGAGGCGCCGTGCACTCGCGGGGGTCAGGCCGTGAGGCCGCCCAGGCTCCAGATGGCCAGCGCCGCGAGTGGCGCGGTGTCGGCCCGCAGGACGCGGGGGCCGAGGCTCGCGGGTTCGAAGCCCGCGCCCCGTGCGGCCTGCTCCTCGGCGGGCGACAGGCCGCCCTCGGGGCCGCTCAGCGCCACGACCGCACCCGCGGGCACGGCTGGCAGCGGCGGTGACTCGGACGTGCTCAGCACGACGCGGCGAGCGTCCGCCGGCACCGCCTCGCGCAGCCACGCGGCGAGCGTGCGCACCGGCTCGATCACCGGCACGCGCGTGCGCCCGCTCTGCTCGCACGCGGACACCGCCACGGCCTGCCAGTGTTCGCGCTTCTTCTCGGCCCGCTCGCCCGACAGGCGCAGCACCGAACGTTCGCACATCAGCGGCTGGATGCGGGCGACACCGAGTTCGGTGGCCTTCTCGACGAGGTCGTCCATGCGTTCGTTGGCGGGCATGCCCACGGCGAGCGTGACGGCCAGCGCCAGCTCGGGGTCGCGGGCCTCGAAGGCGCCGATGGTGACGTCGACCACCTTGCGGCCCATCTCGGCGATCTCGGCCTGCCAGTCGCCCCCGGATCCGTCGAACAGCGTGACCGGATCGCCCGGCTGCAACCGCAGCACCTGGGCATGGCGCGACGCACCGGGCGGGAGGGACAGCGAGGCCCCAGCGGCGAGCGGCAGGTCGACGAAAAAGCGAGGGGGCATGGGATCGAGCGCAAACGCAGGAGCAAGGCCCACAGTGTGCCTCAGCCGTTCCCGTGGTGGCGCAGCCGGCGCCACCGCGCCCGCACGCGCCGTGCGAACCTGCGCGCGGCCCGCCAGGGGGCGGAGTGTTTCACCCACGCCACCACGCGGGCCTTGGTGTTCCGCCACCACGTCCAGGCGGCCGCGAACCACGGGAAGGTCATCAGCTGCAACTGCAGCAGCAGGAACAGCCGGCCGACGATCGCGGTGCCCACCAGCTTGGCGAGCACGATCACGGTGACCCCGAGCGCCGTCTGGCCCACGTGGATCAACCACAGCGCCACGAGCTTGAGCGGGAACAGGGCGACCGCGGGCACGACGAACAGCACCAGCGCCACACGAGGACTCACGCGGCGCACGAGGGCCTCGAGCCGCGCGAACGGCGGCCAGCGCCCGAGGCGGGCCGCCAGCGCGGTCAGCGGGCGCCACCCCCATTCCTCGATGAACAGCACGGCGGCTGCCAGGACCAGCAGCAGCCCGCGCAACGCACGAAGGAGGAGGCGCAGCAACGGAAACGGTGGGGTGGCGGAGGCGGCGGTCAGCCGCCGTAGAGCTTGCGGCGCGCCTTGTCGGCCGCATCCTCGCCCTTGCGCTCGAGGATCTGCTTGAGCACCCGTTCACCCACGTCGCGCAGCTCGTCGGGGGTGCCGGCCTTCTCCACCGCCAGCGTCAGCGTGAAGCCACGCAGGCCGAGTTCCGACGAAATCAGCTGGGTGAGGGTCTGGGTGAAGTTGGCGTAGTCGGTGGGCTCGGCCGGCGCGGCCGCGGCCGCGGCGGGCGCGGGCGCCGCGGCCTTCGAACCGGACGAGGCCGAGCCGCCCACCGGGGCGATGAGCCCCAGCGCGGCCAGCGCGTCGAAGTCCGCCTTGGAGACCCCGGCGATGCTGCCCAGCAGCATCTCCTGGCTCTTCACGCCATCGATCAGCAGCAGCAGGTTGCGCTGCGTGCGCTCTTTCACCAGCGCGCGGGACTGCATTTCCACGCGGCCTGCATCGGTCTTGGACCAGATCATTCCGAACGACTCCCAATCGAACGCGATGCCTTCGCAGGCGGGTACGACCCTGCGGGCACTGCTGTCATCATGGCCTGGGATACAGGCCGCGTTTCCGCGTCGGGTATGGCGGCCGCCGACCCCGCGGAAGGGGCCGGGCGGCTCGTCTCGGTACTTCTTGTAGTTGTGGATCTACGCTGGCGTGTGCGACTCAGACCTTGTCGCGCAGTTCCCGCCGCAGGATCTTGCCCACCGGAGTCTTGGGCAGATCCGTGCGGAATTCCACCACTTTCGGACGCTTGTAGCCGGTCATGTTGGTCTCGCAATACGCCTTGACGTCGGCTTCGGTGATGGCGGGGTTGCTGCGCACGATGACCAGCTTGACCGCTTCGCCGGCCTTCGCGTCGGGAATGCCCACGGCCGCGCACTCGAGGATGCCCGGCATCTGTGTCACCACGTCTTCCACCTCGTTCGGGTACACGTTGAAGCCGCTGACCAGGATCATGTCCTTCTTGCGGTCGACGATCTTGAAGTGGCCGTTGGCGTCCACGGTGGCGATGTCGCCGGTGCGGAAGAAGCCGTCGGCGGTCATCACCTTGGCGGTCTCGTCGGGGCGCTGCCAGTAGCCGGCCATCACCTGCGGGCCCTTCACGGCCAGCTCGCCCGGGGTGCCCACGGGCACCTCGTTGCCGTCGTCGTCGAGCAGGCGGATGTCGGTGTCGGGCAGCGGGAAGCCGATGTCGCCGCTGTAGGCGGTGCTGTCGACCGGGTTGCAGCTCACCGTGGGCGAGGTCTCCGACAGGCCGTAGCCCTCGACGATCGGGCAGCCGGTCTTCTCGAGCCACAGCTTCGCGGTGGCGCTCTGCACGGCCATGCCGCCGCCCACCGAGATCACGAGGTGGCTCCAGTCCACCGTGTTGAACTGCGGGTGGTTGGCCATCGCGCCGAACAGCGTGTTGACGGCCGGGAAGCTGTGGAACTTGATGCCCTTGAGCTCCTTGAACACCGCCGGCAGGTCGCGCGGGTTGGGGATCAGCACGTTGCAGTTGCCGGTGCGCATGCCCAGCATCACGCTCGCGGTGAAACCGAAGATGTGATAGATCGGCAGCGCGCAGACGGCCACCACCTGCTCGCCGGCCGGCACCTTCTTCAGCGCGGGCTGGTACCAGGCTTCCGACTGCAGCGTGTTGGCCACGAGGTTGCGGTGCAGCAGCACGGCGCCCTTGCTGACGCCGGTGGTGCCGCCGGTGTACTGCAGCACGGCGATGTCGTCCGGCCCCACGGTGGGCGGGCGCAGCGTGCCGTTGCGGCCCTGGGCCACCGCGTCCTTGAACGTGACGTGGCCGGGCAGGTCCCACGCCGGCACCATCTTCTTCACGTTGCGCACGACGTAGTTGACGATGAGGGACATCGGGAAACCGAGCATGTCGCCCATGGACGCCACGATGACCTTCTTGGTCGGCACGGCCGAGGCCACCTGCTGCAGCGTGGCCGCGAAGTTCTCGAGGATCACGATGCCCTTGGCGCCCGAGTCCTTGAGCTGGTGCTCGAGTTCACGCGGCGTGTAGAGCGGGTTCACGTTCACGAGCACGCAGCCCGCGCGCAGGATGCCGGCCAGCGCCACCGGGTACTGGGGCACGTTGGGCATCATCACGGCGACGCGGTCGCCCTTCACGAACCCCTGCGACTGCAGGTACGCGGCGAACGCGCGCGACTGGTCGTCCACCGTGGCGTAGCCGATCGACTTGCGCATGAAGCGGTAGGCCGTGCGGTCGCGGTACTTCTTGAAACTCTCGTCGAGCAGCTGGACGAGCGAACTGTATTGACCGGCGTCGATGTGCTGCACCACTCCCGCGGGATAGTGCTTCAACCAGGTCTTTTCCATTGGGTGCCCCTTAGCAATATTTCTTCACGTGATTCTGGTCAGAAACCCGCACGTCCGATCCCCGGGTTTTCATCCCGGACGTGCGCCTGTCTCCCCGCGGTGTGACTTACTCGATGGCCTTGACCATGTCCTCGACGACCTTCTTCGCGTCGCCGAACACCATCATGGTCTTGTCCATGTAGAACAGCTCGTTGTCCAGGCCGGCGTATCCGGCGGCCATCGAGCGCTTGTTCACGATGATGGTCTTGGCCTTGTAGGCCTCGAGAATGGGCATGCCGTAGATGGGGCTGCCCTTGGTGTGCGCGGCGGGGTTCACCACGTCGTTGGCACCGAGGATGATGGCGACGTCGGCCTGGCCGAACTCGCCGTTGATGTCTTCCATTTCGAACACCTGGTCGTAAGGCACCTCGGCCTCGGCGAGCAGCACGTTCATGTGGCCCGGCATGCGGCCGGCCACGGGGTGGATCGCGTACTTCACGGTCACGCCCTTCTCGACGAGCTTGGCGGCCAGCTCCTTCACGGCGTGCTGCGCGCGGGCCACGGCCAGGCCGTAGCCGGGCACGATCACCACGGTCTCGGCGTTGCCGAGCACGAAGGCCGCGTCGTCGGCGCTGCCGCTCTTGACCGGCCGGGCCTCGGCCTTGCCACCGCCGGCCGCCGCAGTGTCGCCACCGAAGCCGCCCAGGATCACGTTGAAGAACGAGCGGTTCATCGCCTTGCACATGATGTAGCTCAGGATCGCGCCGGACGAACCGACGAGCGAGCCCGCGATGATCAGCATGCTGTTGTTCAGCGAGAAGCCGATGCCGGCCGCCGCCCAGCCCGAGTAGCTGTTGAGCATGGACACCACCACCGGCATGTCGGCACCGCCGATCGGGATGATGATGAGCACGCCCAGCACGAAGGCGATGGCCAGCAGCAGGACGAAGTCGACGTTGGCCTGGCTGATGGTGTAGCCGGCGATGAAGAAGATCAGGCCGAGACCCAGCACGAGGTTCAGCAGGTGCTGGCCCTTGAACGAGACCGGGGCGCCCTGGAACAGCCGGAACTTGTACTTGCCCGACAGCTTGCCGAAGGCGATCACCGAACCGCTGAAGGTGATGGCGCCGATGGCCGCGCCGAGCGCGAGCTCGAGGCGGTTGCCGAGCGGGATGCCCTCGCCCTTGGCCGAGATGTGGAACGCCCACGGCTCGACGGCCGCGGCCACCGCGATGAACACCGCGGCGAGGCCGATCATGCTGTGCATGAAGGCCACCAGCTCGGGCATCTTGGTCATCTCGACCCGCTTGGCCATCACGGTGCCGAGCGTGCCGCCGGCCAGCAGGCCCAGCAGCACCCAGGCGAGGCCCCCGACGGGCGAGGCGCCCAGCTGGCCCGCGATCTTCCAGATCAGCGCGCCGGTGGTGAGCACGGCGATGGCCATGCCCAGCATGCCGAACACGTTGCCACGGATGGACGTGGTGGGGTGGCTCAGGCCCTTCAGGGCCTGGATGAAGAAGACGCTGGCGACGAGGTACAGCAGCGTGACGAGGTTCATGCTCATGCCGACACCCCGTCCTTCTTCTTGTCCTTCTTCTTGAACATCTCCAGCATGCGCCGGGTCACCAGGAACCCGCCGAACACGTTGACCGCGGCGAGCGCCACGGCGAGCACGCCCATCGTCTTGCCGAGGCCCGTCTCGGTGAGGGCCGCCGCGAGCATCGCCCCCACGATCACGATCGCCGAGATGGCGTTCGTCACCGCCATCAGCGGTGTGTGCAGGGCCGGCGTGACCGTCCACACCACGTGGTAACCCACGTAGATGGCCAGCACGAAGATGATGAGGTTGATGATGGTCGGCGAGATGATGTCCATCCGACGTGCTCCTGGTTGAAGATCAGAACTTGCGGATTTCCTTGATGGCGTTCTGCTCGTCGAGCAGGACCACCTTGGGCTTGTACGTCGCGGCCACGTCTTCGGACATCGTGGCGTAGGTGCAGATGATCAGCAGGTCGCCCACCTGGGCGCGGCGCGCGGCGGCGCCGTTGAGCGAGATGACGCCCGAACCCGGCGGCGCCTTGATGATGTACGTCGAGAACCGCTCGCCGTTGTTGATGTTGTAGAGCTCGATGCGCTCGAACTCCTTCATGTCGGCAGCCTCCAGCAGGGTGCTGTCGATGCCGCACGACCCTTCGTAGTGCAGGTCGGCTTCGGTGACGGTGGCGCGGTGCAGCTTGGCCCGCAGCATGACTCGATTACTCATGACTTCTCTACTGACTCACAAACACAAGAACAAGAATTTCAGGCGCGCTTGACTTCGCCGCCCTGCGTCATGAGGCAGGCAGCGACGATGTCGTCGTCCATCGGAACCTGGAACGCACCTTCCTTCGTGAAGACGAGCTTCAGGAAGTCGAGCACGTTGCGCGCGTACAGCGCGCTCGCGTCGGCCGCGACCAGCGCGGGCAGGTTGGTCTCGCCGACCAGCGTGACGCCGTGCTTGATCACGACCTTGTTCGCTTCGGTCAGCGGGCAATTGCCGCCCTGCGCCGCGGCGAGGTCCACGATCACGGAGCCCGGCTTCATCGCCTTGACCATCTCCTCGGTGACGAGCACCGGCGCGGCACGGCCCGGGATCAGCGCGGTGGTGATGACGATGTCGGCCGCGGCCACGCGCTTGGCGACCTCGATCTTCTGGCGGTCGAGCCAGCTCTGCGGCATGGGCTTGGCGTAGCCGCCCACGCCCTCGGCGGCTTCCTTCTCTTCCGGCGTGTCGTACGACACGTCGATGAACTTCGCGCCCAGCGACTCGACCTGCTCCTTCACGGAGGGGCGCACGTCGCTCGCCTCGATCACGGCGCCCAGGCGCTTGGCCGTCGCGATGGCCTGCAGGCCCGCGACACCGACGCCCAGGATCACGACCCGCGCGGCCTTCACGGTGCCGGCGGCGGTCATCAGCATCGGGAAGAAGCGCTGATAGCGGTCGGCCGCGATCATCACGGCCTTGTAGCCGGCGATGTTGGCCTGCGAGCTCAGCACGTCCATGCTCTGCGCGCGCGTGGTGCGCGGGGCAGCTTCGAGCGCGAAGCTCGTGATGCCGGCACCGGCCATGCGGACGAGGTTGTCGCGGTCGAAGGGGTTCAGCATGCCGACGAGTGCGGCGCCGCGGTCCATCAGGCTCAGTTCGGAGTCGACCGGTGCGCGCACCTTCAGCACCAGCTCGGCGCCGAAGGCCCCGGCCTGGTCGGTGATCTCGGCCCCCGCGGCCACGTAGGCCTCGTCGGTCACGCTGGCGGCAACGCCGGCACCGGACTGCACCTTCACGGTGTGGCCCTGGGCTTTCAGCTTCTTCACGGTCTCGGGCGTGACGGCGACACGCGATTCCCCAGCCGCCGTTTCGAGCGGAACCCCAATCAACATGAAAGCCTCCTCAGGCGTGGGCGAACCGGAACTTTCACCCAACTTACAAAGACGAACGGGCCGCAAGCGTAACCGATCGGCAGCGCTCCGGGTTTACCCGGAGGCCCGTTTCCCCTAGCATGCCGGCCCATGAACGACCGATGGAAACCCAGCGTGACCGTGGCCGCCGTGATCGAACACGAGGGCCGCTATCTCCTCGTCGAAGAGGAGACGCCCGAAGGCCTGCGGCTCAACAACCCGGCCGGTCACCTCGAGGCCGGCGAGACGCCCGAACAAGGTGTCGTGCGCGAGGCGCTCGAAGAAACCGCACGCACGTTCGTTCCGGAATGCGTGGTGGGCCTGTACCTCTCGCGCTTCCAGCGCGCGGCCACCGGCGAGGATGTCACGTACCTGCGGCTCGCGTACGGCGGCACCGCGGGCGAAGCCGACCCCACGCGGTCGCTCGACGACGGCATCGTGCGCACGCTGTGGATGACACTCGACGAAGTGCGCGCGAGCCACGAGCGCCATCGCAGCAGCCTTTTGCTGCGGTGCATCGAAGACCACGCCGCGGGCCGTCGCCTGCCGCTCGACACGGTGTACGCCGACCCCACGCTGATCGACCCCGAGCGGAAGTGAATCGCCCCGCGCGGGCGGGCGGGCGCCGGCTTCCTTAAAATCGCCGCATGGTGAAACAACGTGTGGTCGTGGGATTGAGTGGTGGCGTGGATTCGGCCGTCAGTGCCCACCTGCTGAAGCAGCAGGGCCACGAGGTGGTCGGCATCTTCATGAAGAACTGGGAGGACGACGACGACAGCGAATACTGCTCGTCGCGCCAGGACTTCCTCGACGCCGCGAGCGTCGCCGACGTGCTCGGCATCGAGATCGAACACGTCAACTTCGCCGCCGACTACAAGGACCGCGTGTTCGCCGACTTCCTGCGCGAATACCAGGCCGGCCGCACGCCGAACCCCGACGTGCTCTGCAACGCCGAGATCAAGTTCAAGGCCTTCCTCGACCACGCGATGCGCCTGGGCGCCGAGAAGATCGCCACGGGCCACTACGCCCGCGTGCGCGAGGTGCCCGGTTCGTTCCAGCTGCTCAAGGGCCTCGATCCGCTGAAGGACCAGAGCTACTTCCTGCACCGCCTGAACCAGGCCCAGCTGTCGAAGACGCTGTTCCCGGTGGGCGAGCTGCCGAAGACCGAGGTGCGCCGCATCGCCGCCGAGATCGGGCTGCCCAACGCGAAGAAGAAGGACTCGACGGGCATCTGCTTCATCGGCGAGCGCCCGTTCCGCGAGTTCCTGAACCGCTACCTCGCGAACAAGCCCGGCCCCATCAAGGACGACCAGGGCCGCAAGATCGGCGAACACGTGGGCCTGAGCTTCTACACGCTGGGCCAGCGCAAGGGCATCGGCATCGGCGGCCTGAAGCACGCCGACGCGGCGCCGTGGTTCGTGGCCCGCAAGGACATGGCCGCGAACACGCTGTACGTGGTGCAGGGCCATGAACACCCGTGGCTGCTGTCGCACCGCCTCACGGCCGACGACACGAGCTGGGTGGCCGGCCATGCGCCCACGGGCGGCGCGCTGGCCGCGAAGACCCGCTACCGCCAGGCCGATGCCGCGTGTGCGATCGGTGCGGGTGCGGGCGACACCTTCATGCTCGATTTCCCCGAGGCCCAGTGGGCCGTGACACCCGGCCAGTCGGCCGTGCTGTACGACGGGGAGGTGTGCCTGGGCGGGGGCGTGATCGCCAGCGCCTCGCCGGGCGAGGCGCCCACGCTTCAACGCGGCTTGGCGAGTTCCATCGTCCAGTAGGTGCCGTAGGTGGACCCGGCGGACTTGGCGCAGCTGAGGCCGATCTGGGTGACCGTGCCGCTCATGATGTTGGCGCAGTGCCCGGGGCTCGCCTGCCAGCCGCTCATCACGGCGCTCATGGTGCGCGGGCCCGCGGCGATGTTCTCCGCCACGGAGCTCCACGTGTAGCCGGTGGCGCTGATGCGCTGGTCGAACGTGCGGCCGTCCTGGCTCGTGTGGCTGAAGTAGTTCTTCGTGGCCATGTCCAGCGAGTGGCCGTAGGCCGCCTGCGTCAGCTTGTCGTTCCACGCGAGCGCCGGCACCGCCGGGTAGGTGGTGCTGCCGCACGTGCGGGGCTGCGCCCGGAAGGCGTTGACCTGGGCGAGTGCGTCGGCCTGGAAGTTGGCCACGTCGCAGTTGCCCGTGTATGGGGTCGCCGTGACGGTGTCGCCCGGCGGGGAGGTGTCGCCGGTGGAGCCGGTGCCGCCCGCGGTGTCGGTCGGGGTTTCGCTGGCCGTCGGGGTGGAGGCCGGCGCGTCGTCGCCACCACCGCCGCAGGCCGCGAGCGCGGCGACGCAGGACAGGGTGACGACACGGAAGAGAAGGTCGAGCTTGATCATGACGGCCAGACTATCGGTTCGCCTGGCCGCTTGCTGCGTGAAAGTGTCACAGCCGGTGAAAACGGTCCCACCATGTCGTGAGGTCCGTCACGTGATCGGGCGCCGCGGTTCAAGGACGCCGCGCCGGGGGCCGATACCCTGCTGAGCGGGCCACGAGCCTGCAGCGCTTTTCCACCCATTCCCGATGCCCGTGTCCTGCCTGCCCCCTTCCCTGGCCCTCGTCCTGACCCTGCTGTCCCACGGCATCGTCGGGGCCGCGACCCTGTCCGTGACGGTCAACGACGCCGCCGGCCGGCCGCTGCCCGACGCGGTCGTCATGCTGGAGCCGGTCAACGGCCGCCTGCCGGTCAAGCCGATGACCGCGGTCGAGGTCGGGCAGTCCGCCCGGCAGTTCACGCCGGCCGTGACCGTGGTCACGGTGGGCACCTCGGTGAGCTTCCCGAACCACGACACGGTTCGTCACCACGTCTATTCGTTTTCGCCGGCCAAGACCTTCGAACTCAAGCTGTACGCGGGCGTGCCCGCCACGCCGGTCGTGTTCGACAAGCCCGGCGTGGCCGTGCTCGGCTGCAACATCCACGACCAGATGGCCGCGTGGATCGTCGTCGTCGACACCCCGCACTTCGCGCGCACGACCGCCGGCCCCGCGCAACTGGCCGGCATCCCGCCCGGCAACTACCGGCTCAAGGCCTGGCACCCCACGCTGCCGGTCGACATGGCCCCGCAGGCCACGGTGGTGACCGTCGGTACGGACGACCAGGCGGCCACCATGCGCCTCGCGACCCGGGTCACTCCATGAACCGGCCCGAACCCCTGATGCAGACCCTGAGGGGCATGACGCGGCGCTCGCTGGGCGTGCGCATCGTGCTCCTGTTCCTCGGGCTGCTGCTCGCGGTGCAGGCGGTGAGCTTCATCGCGATCCGCGCCACCATCGACCGCAATGCCCGCACGTCCATCGCCAGCTCGCTCCTCGCCGGCGACCACCTGTTGCACCGCCTGCTCGACCAGAACGCGCAGAAGCTGATCCAGGGCGCGAGCCTGCTCGCGGCCGACTACGGCTTCCGCTCGGCGCTCGCGAGCCACGACAACGACACCATCGCCTCGGTGCTCGCCAACCACGGCGACCGCATCGGCGCCACCGTTTCCGCGCTGCTCGACACCGGCTTCGCGCTGCGCGCTGCCGCGCAGCCCGGCCTCGAGGAACTGCAGCCCGCCATCCACCGGCTGGCCGAACGGGCCGGGAGCTCCAAGCCCGCCAGCGAGGTCGTCGTGCTCGGGCGCCGCCCGTTCCAGCTGGTGCTGGTGCCGATGCGCGCGCCGGTGGTGGTCGGCTGGGTGCTCATGGGTTTCCCGATCGACCGGCCGCTGACGGACGAGATGCGCGACCTCTCGTCGCTGCAGGTGAGCCTGCAGGTGCGCGAACACGGCTCGACCGAGTGGCGCACCGCGGTCTCGACCCTGCCACCCGACGCCGTGGCCGCGCTCGAGGCTCAGGTTCCCGATGCCCCGCTGCGCTTGCCCGACGGCGAATACAGCAGCCGCCAGGTGATGCTCGCCCAGGGCGTGACCGGCGAGGTGTCGGCGCTGCTGATGCGTTCGGTGGACGAGGCCGTGGCGCCGTACCGCCGGCTGCAGTTCGGCCTCGCCGCGCTCACCCTGCTGGGCGTCGTGGTGTTCGCCGTGGGCAGCGTGCTGACCGCCCGGCGCGTCACCACCCCCATCCGCCGCCTCGCCGCGGCGGCCGAACGCCTGGGGGCCGGTGACTACACGACCCCGCTGGCCGGCCGTCACCGCGCCGATGAAATCGGCGAGCTGGCCCAGTCCTTCGAGCGCATGCGCATCAGCATCGCGGACCAGCAGCAGGAGATCCTGAAGCTCGCGTACTGGGACACCCTCACCGGCCTGCCCAACCGCGTGCGCTTCCGTAACGCCGTGACGGAGGCCACCGAAGCCGCGCGCACCGCGGGCCGGTCCGTGGCCGTCGTGATGCTGGACCTCGACCGCTTCAAGCACGTCAACGACGTGCTGGGCTACCGCGTCGGCGACCTGATGCTCAAGGGCGTGGCCGAACGCCTCGTGCAGCAGGCCGTGCGCGGGGGTGACCTGGTGGCCCGCCTCGACGGCGACGAGTTCGCCGTGCTGCTGGCGGACCTCGACCCCGCCAACGACCAGGCGCTCGCGTTGGCCGTGGCACAGCGCATCAACCAGGCGATGGACCGCAGCCTCACGCTGGAGGACCAGGCCGTCGACATCAGCGCGAGCATCGGCGTCGCGCTGTGGCCGCACCACGCCGCCGACACCGACACGCTGCTGAGCCGCGCGGAAGTCGCGATGTACTCGGCCAAGCGCCGCCGCGACGGGCCGACCGTCTACGACGCGAAGCTCGACGCCGCGAGCAGCCAGACGCTGTCGCTTCTCACCGAACTGCGTCACGCCGTGGACCATGGCGAGCTGCGCCTGTACCTGCAGCCGAAGCTCGGCCTCGACACCGCGCGGGTCGTGGGCGCCGAGGCGCTGATGCGCTGGCAGCACCCGCAGCGCGGCCTCGTGCCGCCGATGGAGTTCATCCCGTTCGCCGAACAGACCGGCTTCGTGCGCGTGCTGACGATGTGGGTGTTCGAGCAGGCCGCCCGCGAGTGGAAGCGCCTGCACGACAACGGCCTGCAGCTGACGCTGTCGGTCAACCTGTCCACCCGCGACCTGCTCGACCAGGAGCTGCCGCAGAAGTTCGAGGCCCTGCTGATCCGCCACACGGTGCCGGCCGAGGCCTTCTGCCTCGAGATCACCGAAAGCGCGATCATGGACGACCCCGAGCGCGCCCTCGGCACGCTCGAACGCCTGAACGGCCTCGGCTTCCGCCTGTCGATCGACGACTTCGGCACGGGCTATTCGTCGCTCGCCTACCTGAAGCGCCTGCCGGTCGACGAACTGAAGATCGACAAGTCGTTCGTGCTCAGCATGGAACGCGACCTCGACGACGCCCGCATCGTGCGCTCGACCATCGACCTCGCCCACGGCCTCGGCCTGACGGTGGTGGCCGAAGGCGTGGAGAACGCGCAGTCCTGGGAGCTGCTGCGCGCGCTGCACTGCGACGAGGCCCAGGGCTTCCACATGAGCCGCCCGCTGCCGGCCGACGAGTTCCTGCGCTGGTCCATGCTGTGGACGGCCCGCCACGCCCAACCCGCGCTGCCCGCCGGCAGCGGCTCCGACATCACGGTGACGCTGCACTGACGCACACACGCGCAGGCAGGAAACGCCCCCTGCTGCTACGCTCGGGGGCATGTCCCTCCGTTCGCTGCTGACCCGCGCCGCCCTCGGCGCCCTGCTGGCCGCCCCGGCGCTGGCTGCGCCGCCGCCGTTCGAGGACTCCATCGCCCAGCGTGTCCAGGCCTGCACCGGCTGCCACGGCGACCAGGGCCGCGCCGGCCCCGACGGCTTCTACCCGCGCCTCGCGGGCAAGCCGGCCGGCTACCTGCACCACCAGCTGCTGAACTTCCGCGACGGGCGGCGGCACTACCCGCTGATGACCCACCTGGTGGCGCCGCTGACCGACACCTACCTGCTCGAGATGGCGACGTACTTCTCCCAGCTCGACGTGCCCTACCCGCCGCCGGCCGGCCAGCCGCCCGCGGACGTGGTGGCCCGCGGCGAGTCGCTCGTGTACCGCGGCGACCCGATGCGCGACGTGCCGGCCTGCGTGTCCTGCCACGGCGAACGCCTGACGGGCGTGGCCCCGGCCATCCCGGGCCTGCTGGGCCTGCCGCGCGACTACCTCAACGCCCAGTTCGGCGCCTGGCGCACCGGCAAGCGCCGCGCCCACGGGCCCGACTGCATGTTCGAGGTCGCCAAGCGCCTGGACCTCACCGACATCAACGCGGTCTCGTCCTGGCTGGCCTCGCGGCCGGTGCCCGTGCCGGCGAAGGCCGACACCTCGCTGCCGAAGCCGCTGCCGATGCCCTGCGGCGGCGTGCCGCAGGAGGCGGCGAAATGATCCGCCGCATCGCCCTCGTGCTGCTGGCCCTCGCGCTGCTGCTCGCCGCGGCGGTGGTGTGGCTCAACTCGCGGGGCGAAGACCCCATCCCCGCCGGCGCCGCCCCCACGCAGGGCACGCCCGAGCAGGTGGCCCGCGGCCGCTACCTCGCCACCGCGGGCAACTGCCAGGGCTGCCACACGGTGCCCGGCGGCGACGCCTACGCCGGCGGGCGGGCCATCGACACCCCGTTCGGTGCCGTCTTCTCGTCGAACCTCACGCCCGACCCCGACACCGGCATCGGCACCTGGTCGGCCGACCACCTGTGGCGTGCGCTGCACCATGGCCGCTCGGCCGACGGGCGCATGCTGTACCCGGCCTTCCCGTACCCGAACTACACGCACGTCACCCGCGAGGACTCGGACGCGATCTACGCGTACCTGCGCACCCTCGCGCCGGTGCGGCGAACGAACACGGCCCACACCGTGGGTTTCCCGTACAACACGCGCCCCGCGCTCGCGGTGTGGCGCGCGCTGTTCTTCTCGCCGGGCGGCAGCCTCGCCGACGCGTCGCAGAGCGCCGACTGGAACCGCGGCGCCTACCTCGTGCAGGGCCTCGGGCACTGCAACGCGTGCCATTCCGCGCGCAACCTGCTCGGCGGCACCACCGGCGTGCTGGACCTGAGCGGCGGGCTGATCCCGATGCAGAACTGGTACGCCCCGTCGCTCGCGTCACCCGACGAGGCCGGCGTGGCCGACTGGGAGGTCGCCGAGATCGTGGCCCTGCTGCGCGACGGCGTCTCGCCCCGCGCCACGGTGATCGGCCCGATGGCCGAGGTGGTGCGGAACAGCACCCAGCACCTGGCCGCGGCCGACCTGCAGGCGATGGCCACGTACCTGAAGGCCCTGCCGCAACGCCCCCGCGAGCCGGCGCCACCCGCCAGCGCGGCGAGTGCGGCCAGCGCCCCCGCGGCCATGCGCCTGAACACCCGCGGCCGCGAGGTGTACGAACTGCATTGCGCGCAATGCCATGGCGTGGAGGGCCAGGGCGTGTCGGGCGCCTACCCCGCGCTCGCGAAGAACCGGGCCGTCACGATGGAGCCGCCCGCCAACCTCGTGCGCGCCGTGCTGCTGGGCGGCTACGCCCCGGCCACGGCCGGCAACCCGCGGCCGTACGGCATGCCGCCGTTCGCCACGGTGCTCGACGAGAACGACGTGGCCGCGGTGCTGACGTACGTGCGCACGCATTTCGGGAACGAAGGCACGGCGGTGACGGCGCTCGAGGTGCACCGGTACCGGACGCACGACTGAAAAAAATGTCATCCCGGCGAAGGCCGGGACCCTGGGCCGGCGCCGAAGGTCCCGGCCTCCGCCGGGATGACAACCTTCTTTCCACCCCTTTTCGTTGCTCGTTCAGCCCGCCAGCACGTCGTACCGCCGCACGATGTACGACACCTGGTACAGCAGGTTCGCCACCGCGAACGCGAGGTGGAAGCGCACGTCCTTCACGACCGCCGCCACGCCGCACAGCCCGAGGTACACGGTCAGGCGGATCGGGAACTCGAGGCCCATCGCGGCGACGTACTCGGGGCCCTTGAGACGCGTGTCGAGCGCGTCGACCACGAAGCCCATCGCCAGAAGCCCGAAGAACCACCGCCGGCGCGACAGGAAGTAGTCGCGGTAGCCCGCGTACTCGGCGAGGTCGGTGGGGAACAGCAACGCGCACAGCAGGAAGTTCACCACCGCGTAGTACAGCACCAGCAGGTAGACCTCGAAGCGCCAGCCCTGCACCCGCGCGAGTTCGTACTCCCACCACCAGAAGTGCAGCAGCAGGAGCAGCGTGGAAGCCACCCACAGCAGGTGGATGGCATCGGGCTTCAGGCGACCCGGGTGCTGCACGAACCCCGCGACACCCGTCAGCAGCCGGGCCATGCCCAGGCTGACGACCATGCCGAGCACCACGCGCACGTGGACGAAGACGTTGGGGTCCGCGGCGTGTGCGTCCATCTCAGAAGCCGGCCTCGAGCATGAGTTGGGGGCCCTTGTAGGTCAGCTCGAGCCGGCCGCGCCAGCCGGTGTCGTCGGCGTCGAGCCGGTAGTCGGTGAGGCGATAGCCCGCGCCGAGGCTGACGTTGGGGCTCACGCGGTACATCACGTTGCCCTGCAGGTTGAAGAGGCGCCCGCGGTAGTGGTCGAACTTCAGGTAGAACAGGTCGGCCCGTCCCGACAGCAGCCACTGCGGCGACACGAGCCACGTGCCGAACGCGCCCACGGTGGGCAGCGGCACGGTCTCGTCGCGCCGGTCCTTCTGCACCGCGAGCAGGCTGCCGTTGAAGGACCCGAGCCCTTCGAAGGCCGCGCGGAACGTGGTCACGTGCAGCCCGCCGATCACCCCCGCCTCGGCGTCGGGCTCGCGCAGGAACGCGTAGCCCACGCCGGCACGGTACACCTTGGTGTCGAACTCGCTGGTGATCTCGACCTGGGCCGGGTAGGTGATCTCGTCGATGACGATGTCGCGGTCGATCAGGTGCTGGCGCGCGCCGCGCGTGAGCTCGAAGTATTCGAACTCGAAGCGCCAACGTTCGGCCCAGCGCGCGCCGATCAGCAGCGAGCCCACGGTCTTGCTGTCGTCGAGGCCCAGGTCGCGCTCGAAGTCGATGGTGGTGCCCTGGCCGCTGCTGGAGTCGACCCGCAGGTGGGAGTCGATGGCCGGCCGGTAGGCGCCCAATTGCACCCAGGCGCTTCGGTCCAGTTCGTTGGCCCGTGCCACTTGCGGCAGCACGAGGGCCGTGGCCACCAGCGTGGCCGCCCGCGCGGAAAGTGTGATCATGTCCGGCTCCTCGTCACGGTTGCCCCAGGTACAGGTACACCGCGTTGGCTCCGTCTCCTCCCCGGCCGAACGCCCCGTAGATCGGCCCGAGCGGCGTGTCCATGGAGGCGTAGATCGAGAAGCCATGACGTGTGAACGCGTCGCCTCCCTTGGAGACACTGTCACCGATGCGTCCCACCTCGGCCGACGCGCCGATGAATGCCCCCGACAGGAAGCCAGGCAATGAGAGCCGGTAGTTGTAGACGAGGCGGCCGAACGCCAGTTCGCGTCCGAGGAACTGACCCGTGGCATAACCCGACAGGCGCAGGAAGCCTCCCAGGCTGTAGAGCTCGTGCACCGGCAGATCGTCGTCGCCCAGCGCCTTCGCGCCACGCAATCCCACCTGCAACGAATGGCGGCCGAAGGCCTGCGCGGCGTTGAGGTTCGCGGACGCCTTCGTGTAGGTCTCGTCGGCACCGAAGGTGGGGCGTGACGCGTACAACCTCACTTCGCCCTGCCAGCCCTGGGTGGGGAAGCGGATGCTGTCGAGCGAATCGAAACGCAGCCGCGCGAGCACGCCACCGGTCTCCTGCGGGGGCTGCAGCAGCTCCGGCGGGACGAGCCCGGTGTCGAGCAGCATCTTGACGTGCCCGCGGGTCAGGCCCACGCGGAATTCGGCGCTGCGGCCGATGGGGGTGCCGAGGTCGAGCCCCACACCGATGTACTGCACCCGGTACTGGCCGATGCGGCTGCCGTCGCCGTCGCTGCTGCCGTCGCTGTTGTCGTAGAGGTCGAACGGATTGCGCGTGAACTCGGCACGGGCCGCGACGAACAGGCGCTGCGCGGCGGTCAGCGGCTGGTACCACTCGGTGGCGAGGCGGTCGGTGTGGCCGATCTGCACGTCGTTGCGCCATTCGGCGCCGAGGTGGTTCAGCCACGTGGCGCGGTGGCTGGCGGCGAGGTTGAAGAACGAGTTGCCCTTCAAGTCGCTCGACAGCCCGAGGCCGAAGCGCAGGTACTGCGGCCCCCAGGACTTCTCGGTCACCTCGGCCGTGAGCACATGGCCGACGCCGGGCTCCTCGCTCACCGTGTAGGCCACGCCCTCGAAGTCGCCGCGGGCGTAGATGCGCTTGATGTCGGCATCGGCCTTCTTCACGTCGAACGTGTCGCCCGCCTTCGTGTGCATGGACGCGGTGACCACCTCGGGGTTCACGCGTTCGGTGCCCTTCACGCGCACCTCCGCGACGGTGAACGGCGCCTGCTCGCCGGACCGCACCGTGCTCGCCCGCCAGGCCGCGTAGCGCGGGCCGTCGATGGCGTAGCGCATGAGGTCGGGGATGGCCAGCCGCGCGGCGGCCTCGCCCGCCGCGGCGGCCTCGCTGAGCCGGTCGAAGTCGGCCGTGGTGACGGTGCCGAGGTCGGGGATCAGCAGGATGTCGTCGGGACCGATCTCGCTCACCGACTTCGCGACGTTGGTGTTGGTCAGGATGCGCGTCATCTGGTCCGACACGGACAGCAGCGACTTGATCTCCTCGCGCTTGAGCAGCGGCGTGCCGATGTTGACGGCGATGATGACCTCGGCGCCCATCGCCCTCGCCACGTCCACCGGCAGGTTGCGGCTCGGGCCGCCATCGACCAGCAGGCGGCCATCGAGCTCGACCGGTTCGATCACCGCGGGGATGGCCATGCTGGCCCGGATCGCCTGCGCGAGGTTGCCGCGCGACAGCACCACCATCTCGGCCGTGGCGAGGTCGGTGGCCACCGCGCGGAACGGGATGGGCAGGCGGTCGAAGTTGTCGGTGCGCTGGCGGTGCGTGAGGCGGCGCAGCACCGCCTCGAGCGACACGCCGGCCACCGCGCCCTTGGGCAGCGCGAGCGAGCCGTTCTGGATGCCCACCTCGGGGCCGATGTAGTTGAACGAGTCGTGGATCTTGCTGTTGAGCGGCACCTCGGAGCGGTCGACGTCGTGCAGCAGCAGCGACGTGCTGAGCCCCTTCATCTCGGCTTCGATCTCGGAGAGCGGCATGCCCGTGGCGTACGCCGCCGCGACGATGGCCCCGGCGCTCGTGCCGACGACGATGTCGACCGGCACGTTGAGTTCCTCGAGCACCTTGAGCACGCCGATGTGCGCGCCGCCCCGGGCGCCGCCGCCGGACAGCACGAGGCCGACCTTCGGGTGGGCCTCGTCGTCGGCCGCTGCCGACGTCACTCCCCCGAGCGCCCCCACCGCACACACCGCCGCCGCGATGCGCCGCATCCAGCCCATGCTTGACCTCGTCTCGTTGTCAGGAGCCTCTCGGGCCCCACGTCCGTCAGGCCGTGACTGCGCCTTCCGCATTGTCGTGCCTGATCCAGTCGCACTGGTTCGGATTCAGGCGGGTGCACAGCTGCATGCCGGCGTGGTGTTCGAAGATCTCGGCGACCCATTCGACGAACACGCGCACCTTCGGCGACAGGTGGCGGTTCGAAGGGTAAACCACGTGGAAGGGAATCGGGTCGGACATCCATTCGCCCAGCACGATTTCCAGGGCCCCGCACTCGAGGTACTGGTTGAACACGTGGGTGGGCAGCCGCCCGACGCCCAGGCCCGCGAGGCAGGCGTCGACGTAGGCGTTGGTGTCGTTGAGGGTCAGCGGGCTCGACACCGGCAGCGTCACCCGCTGGCCGTCGCGCGAGAAGTCCCAGTCGAAGAGGTGCCCGGACCGCTGCCCGAAGTAGTTCAGGCAGACGTGGTCCCTCAGGTCCTGCGGGTGCTGCGGACGGCCGTGTTTCGCGAGGTAGGCGGTGGTGGCGCAGGTGACCACGTGCATCGTGCCCACGCGTCGGGCGATCATCGACTGGTCCTCGATCTCGCCGCCGCGCAGCGCGCAGTCGACCCCGTCGCTCAGCAGGTTCAGCGGGCCGTCGCTGCAGCCCAGTTCCAGCTGGATGTCGGGGTAGCGCTCGAAGAAGGTGTGCAGCGACGGGATCAGCAGCCGGCTGGCCACGGCCGTGGCCACGTCCACCCGCAGCCGCCCGCGCGGGTTCGCCTGGCGGGACGAGAACGACTCCTCCGCGTCACGGATGTCCTCCAGGATGCGCACGCAGCGCTCGTAGTAGGCCGCCCCGTCGGCCGTGACCGACACCCGCCGGGTGGTGCGGTGCAGCAGCCGCACCTTCAGGTGGGCTTCCAGCTCGGAGACGCTCGCCGACAGCGTGGCCTTCGGCGTGCCGAGCAACTCGGCCGCCTTGGTGAAACCGCCGGTGTCGACCACCCCGACGAAGGCGCGCATGGCTTTGATCGTGTCCATTGTCCGGATTCCTGAACAGTGCTTCTCGGAAAAGACACTTTATCTCAACCGGTCGGACAAATAAAGTTCTGCTGCGCCGCACAAGTGCCGGCGCGTGCATTGTTCCTCCGTGTTTACCAGTAGTCCATGACCACCCCTTCCACCGACCCGGATTCCCTGCCTCGCGGCCAAGCGGACGAGACGTTCGAGTGGCCGGGTGCGAGCGGGCGGCTGACGCTGCGCCTCTACACCCCCGGCCCGCGGAAGTCCGAAGCGCTGCTCGTGTTCTTCCCGCCGGGCGGGTTCGTGGAGGCCGACCTGGACGCCGCCGACGACTGCCTGAAGTCGTTCGCCGAGCTGTGCCAGGTGACGATCCTCTCGCCGAGCTACGCGGTGGCGCCCGAGCACCCCTTCCCCGCCGCGATCGAGGACACCCACGCCGTGCTGAAGCTCGCCGGCTCCCGGGGCAGCCGGCTGCGCGGCTGGACCGGGCGGCACCTGGTCGTGGGCGGCATCGAGGCCGGCGGCAACCTCGCCGCCGTCTCGACGCTGATGGCCCGCGACCGCCTCGGCCCGAAGGTGGCCGGCCAGGTGCTGCTGATGCCGATGCTCGACCCGAGCATGCGCGAGGGCCGCGACTCCCAATACGCCCCGGTGCCGCAGGCGCTCACGGATGCCTTCCGCGACTACCTGCCCCGCGCCGCCGACCGCGTGCACCCGTACGCCTGCCCGCTCGAATCGAGCCGGTTGGCGGGGCTGCCGCCCGCCCTGTTCGTCTACGCCGACGGCGATCCGCTGTCGGCGGGCGCCGTCGCCTACGCCGACAAGCTCGAACGCGCCGGCGTCGCCGTGCAGCGCACGGTGCTGCCGGCCAGCGCCCTCGCGAACGTCGAGGAGCGTTGCGAGGCCGCCGGCAGCGATCCCTGTTGCGAGGCGGTCAAGACCTTCCTCGCCCCCTTCACCGTTCCGGCACGGTCCCATCCGTCGAAGTCCGTTGCATCCGTCCTCCACAAGAAAACACCCGAGGTTCCCCATGACTGACCGCCCCATCTCCCTTGCCCTGACCATCACCTCCCTCGCACTCGCATCGGCCGGCATGCTCACCCTCGGCGCGTGCTCCAAGGGCATCGACGCCCAGGCGCAGACGGCCCCGCCGCCCCCGCCCGTCAGCGTCGCCGCCGTCGTCGCGAAGAAGGTCACCGAGCTGAGCGAGTTCTCCGGCCGCATCGAGGCGGTGGAATCGGCCCAGATCCGTGCCCGCGTGCGCGGCACGGTCGAGGCCATCCACTTCAAGCCCGGCTCGATGGTGAAGAAGGGTGACCTGCTCTTCACGATCGACCCGCGTGCGTACCACGCCGAAGCGCTGCGCGGCGAGGCCTCGGCCGCCGCCGCCGCGGCGAAGGCCGAACTGGCCCGCACCGAACTCGAACGCTCCAAGCGCCTGCTGGCCGACAACGCCATCGCGCAGAAGGACTTCGACGAACGCGCCGCGAACGCCCGCCAGCTCGACGCGGCCGCCCGCGCCGAACAGGCGGCGCTGGCCTCGGCCAAGCTGAACGTCGAATACTCCTCGGTGCGCGCCCCGTTCAGCGGCCGCATCGGCAAGGCCGAGGTCACCATCGGCAACCTGGTGGACGGCAACATCGTGCTGACCTCGCTCGTGTCGGTGGACCCGGTCTACGTGGCCTTCGACGGCGACGAGACCACCTACCTCGCCCTCGGACCGGCCGCCCGCGGCGGCGCCGAAGCGGTGAAGGTGCGCCTGGGCCTCGCGAACGAGGCCGGCTTCCCGCGCGAAGGCCGCCTCGACTTCGTGGACAACCGCATCGACCCGACGTCGAGCAGCGTGCGCATGCGCGCGGTGGTGGACAACAAGAACGGCACGCTGACCCCGGGGCTGTTCGCCCGGGTGCAGATCGGCGCCGAGGCGAACAGCACGGCCGCCGTGCTCATCAACGACACGGCCGTCGGCACCGACCAGAACCGCAAGTACGTCTACGTGCTGGGTGAAGGCAACAAGGCCGAGTACCGGGTGGTCGAGCTCGGCCAGTCCATCGACGGCCTGCGCGTGGCCCGCACCGGCCTGAAGCCGGGCGACAAGATCGTCGTCAACGGCCTGCAGCGCGTGCGCCCGGGCGCCCCCGTCACCCCGCAGGAGGTGCCGATGGCGGCACCGGCCGCGTCGGGCGTGACCATCGCGTCCGCCAAGTAAGACAAGACAGACAAGAAGACCCTCATGAACTTCTCCAGATTCTTCGTGGACCGGCCGATCTTCGCGGCCGTGCTGTCCATCCTCATCTTCCTCGGCGGGCTGATCGCGATCTTCAAGCTGCCGATCTCGGAGTACCCCGAGGTCGTGCCGCCGTCGGTCGTGGTCAGCACCCGCTTCCCCGGCGCGAACCCCACCGTGATCGCGCAGACCGTCGCCGCGCCGCTCGAAGAGGCGATCAACGGCGTCGAGGACATGCTGTACATGTCGTCGCAGGCCACCGGTGACGGCGGCATGAACCTGACCGTCACGTTCAAGGTCGGCACGAACGTCGAGCAGGCCGAGACGCAGGTGCAGAACCGCGTGCAGCGCGCGCTGCCGCGCCTGCCCGAGGAAGTGCGCCAGGTCGGTGTCACCACCGTCAAGAGCTCGCCGAACATCACGATGGTGGTGCACCTGATCTCGCCGAACTCCACGTACGACGAGACCTACCTGCGCAACTACATCGTGCTCAACGTGCGCGACCGCATGAGCCGCATCCAGGGCATGGGCCAGGTGCAGGTGTTCGGCGCGGGCGACTACTCCATGCGCGTCTGGCTCGACCCGCAGAAGGTGGCCGCGCGTGGCCTGACCGCCCCCGACGTCGTGCGCGCGATCCGCGAGCAGAACGTGCAGGTGGCCGCCGGTGTCGTGGGCGCCGCGCCCGCGAAGGACGCGCCGTTTCAGCTGTCCGTCAACTCGCAGGGCCGCCTGAGCACCGAGCAGGAGTTCGGCGACATCATCATCAAGACCGGCACCGAGACCGGCGGCGTCGTGCGCCTGCGCGACGTGGCCCGCCTCGAGCTGGGCTCGCAGCAGTACTCGCTGCGTTCGCTGCTCGACAACAAGCCGGCCGTGGCCATGGGCCTGTTCCAGGCGCCGCAGTCGAACGCGCTGCAGCTGTCGACCGACGTGCGCGCGCTGATGGACGAGCTGAAGAAGGACTTCCCGCAGGACGTCGACTACGCCATCGTCTACGACCCCACGCAGTTCGTGCGTGACTCGATCAGCGCCGTGATCCACACGCTGCTCGAAGCGGTGGCCCTCGTGGTCATCGTCGTGATCGTGTTCCTGCAGACCTGGCGTGCGTCCATCATCCCGCTGCTGGCGGTGCCCGTCTCGGTCATCGGCACGTTCGCGGTGCTGCTCGCGATGGGCTTCTCGATCAACACGCTGTCGCTGTTCGGGCTCGTGCTGGCCATCGGCATCGTGGTGGACGACGCGATCGTGGTGGTGGAAAACGTGGAACGCAACATCGCGAACGGGTTGAAACCGCGCGAGGCCACGGTCCAGGCCATGAAGGAAGTGTCCGGCCCGATCATCGCCATCGCCCTCGTGCTGTGCGCCGTGTTCGTGCCCATCGCCTTCGTGTCGGGCCTGACGGGCCAGTTCTACCGCCAGTTCGCGCTGACCATCGCCATCTCGACGGTGATCTCGGCCTTCAACTCGCTGACGCTGTCGCCGGCCCTCGCCGCCGCGCTGCTCAAGCCACACGACGCGCCGAAGGACAAGCTCTCGAAAGCGATGGACTGGGCGCTGGGCGGTTTCTTCAAGCGCTTCAACCGCTTCTTCGACCGCGCATCGCACCGCTACCAGGGCGGCGTGGGCGGCGTGCTGTCGCACAAGACCGCGACCCTCGCCGTGTACGCCGTGCTCGTGGTGCTCGCCGTCGTGATGTTCCGCGTCGTGCCGTCGGGCTTCGTGCCGGCGCAGGACAAGCAGTACCTCGTGGGCTTCGCGCAACTGCCCGACGCGGCCTCGCTCGACCGCACCGAAGACGTGATCCGCCGCATGACCGACGTGGCCAAGAGCGTTCCGGGCGTGAAGAACGCCGTCGCGTTCCCGGGCCTGTCGATCCACGGCTTCATGAACGCGCCGAACTCGGGCATCGTGTTCTACACGCTCGACGACTTCTCCAAGCGCAAGGGCCCCGGCCTGAGCAGCGGCGAGATCGCGGCGCAGGTGAACCAGAAGCTGGGCGCCATCCAGGACGCCTTCATCATGGTGTTCCCGCCCCCGCCGGTGGACGGCCTCGGCACGATCGGCGGCTTCAAGCTGTACGTGGAAGACCGCGCCAACCTCGGCCAGGACGAGCTCTACAAGGCCGTGCAGGCCCTGCAGATGAAGGCCTGGCAGACGCCGGAACTCGCGGGCGTGTTCTCGGGCTACCAGATCAACGTGCCGCAGCTCGACGCGAAGGTCGACCGCACGAAGGCCAAGCAGCTCGGCGTGCCGCTGTCGGACATCTTCGACACGATGCAGATCAACCTCGGTTCGCTGTACGTGAACGACTTCAACAAGTTCGGCCGCACCTACCAGGTGATCGCGCAGGCGGATGCGCCGTTCCGGTCCGACGCCGCGTCGATCGGCCAGTTCAAGGTGCGCACCGCCACGAACGAGATGGTGCCGCTGGGCAGCCTGATGAACGTGTCGAGCACCTACGGTCCCGACCGCGTGGAGCGCTACAACTCGTTCATGGCGGCCGACTTCAACGGCGGCCCGGCCCCTGGCGTGTCGTCGGGCCAGGCCCAGGCCATCATGGAGAAGATCGCCGCCGAGACGCTGCCGCGTGGCATCGCCATCGAGTGGACCGACCTGACCTACCAGGAGATCCTGGCCGGTAACACGATGATCCTCGTGTTCCCGCTGTGCGTGTTGCTCGTGTTCCTCGTGCTGGCCGCCCAGTACGAAAGCTGGACGCTGCCGCTCGCGGTGATCCTGATCGTGCCGGCGTCGATCCTGTTCGCCCTGCTGGGCGTGTGGCTGACCAAGGGTGACAACAACATCTTCACGCAGATCGCGCTGTTCGTGCTGGTGGGGCTGTCCGCGAAAAACGCGATCCTGATCGTCGAGTTCGCCCGCGACCTGGAACACCAGGGCAAGGGCATCGTGGAAGCCGCGCTCGAGGCCTGCCACCTGCGCCTGCGCCCGATCCTGATGACGTCCTTCGCGTTCATCATGGGCGTGCTGCCGCTGGTGTTCTCGTCGGGTGCGGGTTCGGAGATGCGGCACGCGATGGGCGTGGCGGTGTTCGCCGGCATGCTGGGCGTCACGCTGTTCGGCCTGTTCCTGACCCCCGTGTTCTATGTGCTGCTGCGCAAGCTGGCGGTCCGCCTGGAGCGCAACCGCGCCCCGGCGGCCGGCACCGCGTCGCACGTGATCGAGGCCTGAGGAGCCTGATGATGACTTTCCTGAACGTTTCTTTGCTGACCCCGCTGGCCGCCGCGCTGGTCCTGGCCGGCTGCTCGCTGGCCCCGGCCGTGCCGGAGCCGGACCTGGCCGTGCCTTCGGCCTACAAGGAGAACCCGGTGCCGGACATCCCGGCCGCCCAGGGCCTGTGGAAGCCGGCCGCCCCGTCCGAGGCCGTCGCGCGGGGCGAGTGGTGGACGGTGTTCGGCGACGAGCGCCTGAACGCCCTCGAGGCGCAGGCCGCCCAGGCGAGCCCCACGCTCGCCTTCGCCGCCAGCCGCGTGAAGGCCGCCCGCGCGCAGCTGCGCGTGAGCGAGGCCGATCGCATCCCGCAGGTGGGCCTGCAGGCCGGCGGCCGCCGCGCCCGCTCGGCGCCCGCCACGCAGGGCCTGCCCGACGGCACGGCCATGTCGCCCGGCACGCTGTGGCAGGCCGGCCTCGGCGTGAGCTACGAGGTGGACCTGTTCCAGCGCGTCGAGAACACCATCAACGCGGCGAAGGCCGACGCGGCCGCGGTCGAGGCCAGCTACCGCTCGGTGCTGCTCGCGCTGCAGGGCGACGTGGCGATCACCTACTACGCGTTGCGCACGGCCGATGCCAACATCGCCCAGCTCGACTCCACCGTGAAGCTGCGCGACGAGACGGCCCGCCTGATCGACAAGCGCTTCCTGGCCGGCGACGTGGCCGAGATCGACGTGGCGCGGTCGCGCACGGAACTCGCCACGGTGCAGGCCGAAGTGGCCCAGCTGCGCGGCCAGCGGGCGCGCCTCGAGCACAGCCTCGCGCTGCTGCTGGGCGAGGCCCCGTCGAGCTTCCGCTTCGAGGTGGCCCCGCTGCCCGACTCGGCGTCCCTGCCGGTCGTGCCGGCCGGCCTGCCGTCGGCGCTGCTCGAGCGGCGCCCCGACGTGGCCGCGGCGCAGCTGAGCATGCAGGCGGCCACCGCCCGCGTGGGTGCGGCGAAGTCGGCCATCTTCCCGTCGCTGGCGCTCACCGCGAACGCAGGCTTCGCGTCGTCCGAACTGGAAGACCTGTTCAAGCGCAGCGCGCGCGAGTGGCTCGTGAGCGCGGTGTTCTCGCTGCCGATCATCGACGGCGGCCGCAACAAGGCGGCGATCAAGTTCGCCGAGGCGCAGCTCGACGGCGCCGTGGCGACGTACCGCGACGCGGTGCTGCAGGCGTTCGCCGACGTCGAGGGCAACCTCGCGGGACTGCGCAGCGCACGCGAGCAGGTGGCCTACATCGACAACGCGGTGGGCTCGGCCCGCCGCGCGGCCGAACTCGCCGACAAGCGCTACCGCGCGGGGGAAGACAGCTACTTCGAGCTGATGGACGCCCAGCGCAACCTGCTCACGGTGCAGCGGCAGGCCGTGCAGCTGCGCGGGCTGCAGGCGGCGAATACGGTGGGGTTGATCCGGTCGCTGGGTGGGGGGTGGAACGCGCCCTGAGCCTGTCGTCGGCAAGAAGGCCCGCCGCGCCACGGCGGGCCTCCATCAGGCGCCCACCGCGCCGGACGCCCGCGCCAGCGTGCGGACCCGCTGCCACACCAGCGCCTTGGGAACCTGCATGTCCATCGCGTTCAGACACCGTTCGAGCCAGCCGTCGCGATCGCGAAGGCCGCCGATGGCCTTGCCCAGGTCCCGCAGGATCGAGTCCCCGTAGGCCGCCTTCGCCTTGTCCAACGCGGCGCGCAGCAAAGGCGCTCGCATCGGCATCATCGCCAGGTCGATCAGGTCACGCGAGAACACGCCGTCGTCGCGCCAACGATCGGAATTGGCGAGCAGCTTGCCGGTCGCCAGGTCAAGGGGGGTCAAGGTCGACACCCCGCACACCACATCGTCCGCACCCGGTGTGTCGAACGCGATGCGTCCCTCCAGAACCAGCTCGAACTTGATGTCCTGGCCACCGGTGCGAATCGCGGTCCGAACGCCGTACTGGTCGGCGCGCATGTCCCGAACCTGATCGGGCACCAAAGCACCCGTTCTCACGATGGAGGCGAATCCGGCCGGCCCCGTCAGCAAGTGACGCAGCGTGCGGTACCCCTCGACACGGGACACCAGGAAGTCGATGTCGACCGACTCGCGGTACTCGCCGAATCGGAGTGCCATCGCGGTCCCGCCCCCGAAGTACGCGCCATGTTCGCGCAACAGGGCCGCGTCCAGCGACTCGAGGACCACCGCGATGCGCCGGTGATGCGGGCGTTCAAACATCGCGAGACCTCCCGCCCAGCACCGAGCGCAGGGCTCCGAGCAAGTCCCGCTCGTGGGGCGCCATCGAGGCCTCGTCGACATGGCGACGGTTGCGCTCGTAGATGTCCAGCGCCTCCGAAGGCGAAAGCTCGTCCGTCCCATGGACCTGCCATGCCAGCCGCTGGAGCTCGGGATAGTCGGAGATCCGCACCCGCAGCGGGATCGACGACATCGGCGCACGCGCAGGCGTGGACTGCGGTCCCTCGATGTCCCATTTCAATCCCATCGCAGACATGGCCGCAAGCCACGCGCCCACGGTCACGGAGG
Source organism: Piscinibacter gummiphilus (assembly GCF_002116905.1). Classification (NCBI taxonomy): domain Bacteria; kingdom Pseudomonadati; phylum Pseudomonadota; class Betaproteobacteria; order Burkholderiales; family Sphaerotilaceae; genus Rhizobacter; species Rhizobacter gummiphilus. The sequence goes on along the minus strand of NZ_CP015118.1, from coordinate 475,232 downwards.
CTTCCCCGTTCTCGATGCGATGCCAGGTGACCCGGGACATGCCGGCGGCCTCGGCCGCGGCGGTAGCGCTGATCCGCAAGGCCTTGCGGTGGGCGCGCAAGCGTTCGCCCCAAGCGGCGAGTTGATCCGCATGGGCCTGGATGAGCGACGGGTTGCTGGCCGGCATGGTGTTTCTCATTCTAGGCAAACCGAGTGGTTTGTAAAGAATGGGAAACAGTTTGATCGAATGACCCCGCAGGGTCGCGCCCCAGCGGGGCGTCAGATCACATGAATCGCCCGAACCAGATCGACGCGATCATCGCTGCGCCGAGCGTCAGCAGCCACGCCTGGATCGGCGCCGGCTCGGTTCGCGGCCGCTGCATCACGTGACGGTGGTTCAGGAACAAGGCGAGCGAAGCGCCCCCGGACAGCACGAACACCAGCGCCAGCGTCAGGCCGACGATGGAGCCGTTGTGGAAGGCGGAGATGCCCATCACCATCTGGCCCATCAGCAGGCCGGTGGCGGCGCAGGCCAGGGTCTTGGGCGAAACGGCGAAGGGGGTGGCGGGGGACTTGCTCATGGGGGACTCGCTGTGAAGGCTCCAATCTAACGGCGGCCCCCGATCCCGGTTGACCGGAAAATGTGCGGTTCCTGACGCCAGTTCCGGCTTTCGAATCCGCCGCCGTCCGACAGCGCGGGCATTCGGCGACCGTGATACTCCGCCCACATGCCCATCTCGGACGACAACGACCTGGTGGTGGCCCGGCCCCAGGGGCTGTACTGCCCGCCGGGCGACTTCTACATCGATCCGTGGCGGCCGGTGTCGCACGCGTTGATCACCCACGCCCACGGCGACCACCTGCGCCCGGGCCACGGGCACTACCTCGCGGCGGCGCCCGGCGCCGGCGTGCTGCGCGCCCGGGTCGGCGACGTGCCGCTGCAGGCGCTGCCCTACGGCGAACGCATCACCCACCGCGGCGTGACCGTCTCGTTCCACCCGGCCGGCCACGTGCTCGGCTCCGCGCAGATCCGCCTGGAACACGCCGGGCGCACCTGGGTCGTCTCCGGCGACTACAAGACCGGCCCCGACCCCACCTGCCCGCCGTTCGAGCCGGTGCGCTGCGACACCTTCATCACCGAATCCACGTTCGGCCTGCCGGTGTTTCGCTGGAAACCGCAGCAGGCCGTGTTCGCGGAGATCGACGCCTGGTGGCGCGCGAACGCCGCCGCGGGCCGCACCTCGGTGCTCTACGCCTACTCGTTCGGCAAGGCCCAGCGGGTGCTGGCCGGCATCGACCCGTCCACCGGGCCCATCGTGGTCCACGGCGCGATGACTGCGCTGAACGACGCCTACCGCCAGGCCGGCGTCGCGCTGCCGCCGACCCGCCTCGTTTCCGAGACGGACCCGGCCGACCTGAAGCGGGCGCTGGTGATGGCCCCGCCGTCCGCCCAGGGCAGCCCCTGGCTCAAGCGGTTCGGCGACTTCAGCGACGCCTTCGCGTCGGGCTGGATGCAGCTGCGCGGCACGCGCCGGCGGCGGGGGCTGGACCGCGGCTTCGTGCTGTCCGACCACGCCGACTGGCCCGGGCTGCTGGAGGCCGTGGCCGCCACCGGCGCCCCGCGCGTGATCGTCACGCACGGCTACGTCGACCCGCTCGTGCGGTACTTCGCCGAACAGGGCCTGGACGCCGGGGCCTTCCGCACCGAATACGGCGACGAGGCCGCGGGGGATCCGGAGGCGGCCGCGTGAAGGCCTTCGCGGCGCTGTTCGCCGACCTCGACACCACGACCTCGACGAAGGCGAAGACCGAGGCGCTGGAGGCGTACTTCCGCAACGCACCGCCGGCCGACGCCGCCTGGGCGCTCTACGTGCTGGCGGGCGGCAAACCGCGCCAGACCGTGCCCACCGCGCTGATCCGTTCCACCGCGCGCGAGATGGCCGGCATCCCGGAGTGGCTGTTCGACGAGAGCTACGACGTGGTGGGCGACCTCGCCGAAACGGTGGCCCACATCCTGCCGCCCGCCGGGCGTGGGGTGGAAACGCCCCTGCACGTGTGGATGCAGGAGCGCCTGATCGCGCTGCGCGGCCAGCCGCCCGAGGTCGTCGCCGCCGCGCTGCGCGGCTGGTGGGACGAGCTGGACACCTCCGGCCGCTTCCTGCTGACGAAGCTGATCGGCGGTGGATTCCGCGTGGGCGTCGCCCGCAACCTCGTCGTGCGCGCGCTGGCCCAGGCCGCCGGGCTCGACGCCAAGGTGCTCGCGCAGCGGATGATGGGCTACACCGACAAGCAGCACACCCCGTCGGCCGCCGCGTTCACCGCGCTCACCGACCCGGACCACGTGGCCACGGCCAGCGGCCAGCCCTACCCGTTCTACCTCGCCCACCCGCTGCAGGCCGACGTCGCCACGCTCGGCGACCGCACCGACTGGCTCGTCGAATGGAAGTGGGACGGCATCCGCGCGCAGTTCATCCGCCGCGGCGGCGAGGCGTGGCTGTGGTCGCGCGGCGAGGACCTGCTGAACGGCCGCTTCCCGGAGATCGACGCAGCCCATGGCCGGTTGCTTGACCACACCGTGCTCGACGGCGAGATCGTCGTGTGGCGCGACGGCCACGTGATGCCGTTCGCCCAGCTGCAGCAGCGCATCGGGCGCAAGAACGTCACGAAGAAGATCCTCGCCGACCTGCCCGTGGCCTTCCTCGCGTACGACGTGCTCGAACAGGCGGGCGAGGACCTGCGGTCGATGCCGCAGTGGCAGCGGCGCGAACGTCTGGAATCCCTCGTCGCCGACGAAGGTCCGCTGAAGCTGTCCCCGCTCGTCGACGCCCCCGACTGGCCTTCGCTCGCCACGCTGCGCGAGGAATCGCGGTCCCGCGGCGTCGAGGGGTTCATGCTGAAGCACCGGGACGGCCGCTACGGCACCGGCCGCACGAAGGACGCGGGCGTCTGGTGGAAGTGGAAGGTCGACCCGTACACGATCGACGCGGTGCTGATCTACGCGCAGAGCGGCCACGGCCGCCGCGCGAACCTCTACACCGACTACACCTTCGCGGTGTGGGACGGCGACACGTCGGATCCCGAGAACCCGCGCCGCCTCGTGCCGTTCGCGAAGGCCTACTCCGGCCTCACCGACGACGAGATGCACCAGGTGGACCAGCGCATCCGCCAGACCACCACCGAGAAATTCGGCCCGGTGCGCAGCGTCACGCCCACGCTGGTCGTCGAACTCGGCTTCGAGGGGCTGCAGCGTTCGCCCCGCCACAAGTCCGGCATCGCCGTGCGGTTCCCGCGCATGCTGCGGCTGCGCTGGGACAAGCCGGTCGACGAGGCCGACACCCTCGCGACGCTGCAGGCGCTGATCCCAGCGCCCTGACCCCCCCACCCGACCCGCCGCCGGCACGCACCGGGTGGACCCGGCCGCGCACCCGGCCTACCGGGCCGACATCGACGGCCTGCGGGCGATCGCGGTCGGCTGGGTCGTGCTGTTCCACTTCTTCCCGAACCACTTTCCGGCCGGGTTCGCGGGCGTGGACATCTTCTTCGTGATCTCGGGCTACCTGATCACGACCATCATCGCGGGCCAGATGGACACCGGCCAGTGGCGCTACACGGGCTTCTGCGTGCGGCGCATCAACCGCATCTTCCCGGGCGCGAACAAGAGCGAAGAGCGCGAAGCGCGCGTGCCCTGCTTCTGGTTGTCAGACCCCCAGGTAGCGGTGCCAGAGCGACTCGTCGGCCGCGAGCGCCGGCGACGCGCCCTGCCACACCACGCGCCCGCGTTCGACGATCGTGTGGTGGTCGGCGAGGCCCACCAGCCGCTGCACGTACTTGTCGACGACGAGGATGGCCTGCCCCTCGGCGCGCAGCGCCGCGAGGCACCGCCAGATCTCCTCGCGCACGAGGGGCGCGAGGCCCTCGGTGGCCTCGTCCAGCACCAGCAGGTGCGGGTTCGTCATCAGCGCGCGGCCGATGGCGAGCATCTGTTGCTCGCCGCCCGAGAGCTGGTTGCCGCGGTGGTCGGCGCGTTCCTGCAGGCGCGGGAACAGCGCGTGGACACGCGCCAGCGTCCACGGATCGCGGCGCCCCGTGCGGTTGGCCGCGAAGGCCACGAGGTTCTCGTGCACCGACAGGTTCGGGAAGATGCGCCGCCCCTCGGGCACGAGCGCGAGGCCCAGCCGCGCGATGCGGTCGGGGGCGAGGCCATCGATGCGGTCGCCACGGAAGCGAACCGAACCCGCACGCGCCGGCATCAGGCCCGCGAGCGTGCGGATCGTGGTCGTCTTGCCCATGCCGTTGCGGCCCAGCAGTGTGGCCACCTCGCCCGCGCCGATGCGCAGGTCGATGCCGAACAGCACCTGGCTCGGGCCGTATGCCGCTTCGAGCCCCTGGATTTCGAGCAAGACTTCGCTCATTGAGAACCTTCGCCCTGACGGGCTGCGGTGTGAGCCCCTTGGGGCGGCCCGGCGTGGCTCATGCGATCTCATCCCCGAGGTAAGCACGACGCACATCGGGATGCGCGCGGATCTCGTCCGGTGTCCCGCACGCGATGACCCGCCCCGACACCAGCGTCGAGATGCGGTCGGCGAGCTGGAACACCACGTCCATGTCGTGTTCGACGAGCACGAGGGTCAGGCCACCGCGCAGCGACTGCAGCAGCGCCAGCAACCGTGCGGTCTCGTCCGGGCCCATGCCGGCCATGGGTTCGTCGAGCAGCAGCAGCTTCGGGTTCGTCGCGAGCGCGAGGCCCACCTCGAGCTGCCGCTGTTCGCCGTGCGAGAGTTCGTTCGCGAGGCGCCCGAGCTTGGCCGCGAGGCCCACACGTTCGGCCACGGCAGCGGCCTCGTCGTAGCGGGCGCGTTCGGACCGCGCAGGGCGCCAGAAGCGCAGGCTGCCGCCGGAGCGCGCCTGCACCGCGAGCGCGAGGTTGTCGAGCACGGGCAGGCGGCCGAACACGTTGGTGATCTGGTACGAGCGCGCGAGGCCCGCGTGCACACGCTTCGCCATCGGCAGCGCGGTGACGTCGGCGCCGTCGAACACGATGCGGCCCGCATCGGGTGCGAGGCTGCCGGCGATCTGGTGGATCAGCGTGGTCTTGCCCGCGCCGTTGGGGCCGATCAGCGCATGCACTTCACCGGCCCGCACGTCGAGCGTCGCGCCGTCGGTGGCCGCGAGGCCGCCGAAGCGCTTCACGAGGCCGTCGACGTGGAGGATCGTCGCGCTCATCGGCGCCTCCGGAAGCTCATCACGCCGTTGGGGGCCAGCAGCACCACGGCGAGCAGCACGAGGCCCAGCACGAACTTCCAGTGCGTCGTGTAGCCCGACAGCAGTTCCTCCAGCAGCAGGAAGATCGCCGCCCCGGCGAGGCCACCGTACAGGTGGCCCACGCCGCCGAGGATCACCATCATCAGCAGCAGTCCCGACTGGTGCCAGTCGAGCAGTGACGGGCTCACGAACCCGCTCTGGTTCACGAGCAGCACCCCCGCCACGCCGGCCAGCGCCCCCGCCAGCACGAAGGCCGCGAGGCGGTAGCGGAAGACGGGGAAGCCGATGGCGGCCATGCGCGTCTCGTTCTCGCGCAGCCCCTGCAGCGTGTGGCCGAAGCGGGCGTTGAGCAGGCGCTGCACGAACAGGAACGCGAGCGCGCAGACGGCGAGCGTGAGCAGGTAGAAGGTGCGCTCGTCCCCGAGGTCGACGGCTTCCGCGACGAGCGACTTGGACATCAGCGACAGGCCGTCCTCGCCGCCGTACGCCTTCAGCGAGGTCATCACGTAGTACAGCATCTGCGCGAACGCGAGCGTGATCATGATGAAGTACACGCCGCGCGTGCGCAGGCTGATGGCACCGATCGCGGCGGCCAGCAGCGCGCTCACCAGCACCGCGGCGGGCCACGCGATCCACGCGCTGGCGATGCCGTCCTGCATCAGGATGGCCACGGTGTATGCGCCGGCACCCACGAAGGCCGCGTGGCCGAAGCTCACGAGGCCGCCGAAGCCGAGCACAAGGTTCAGGCTCGTGGCGGCGAGGCCGAAGATCAGCACGCGGGTGGCGAGACCGAGGTAGAAGTCCTGGCCCGCGGCCTGCAGCATCCACGGCAGTGCCACCAGGGCGGCGAGCAGCACCAGCGCGGGAACCTTGCGCAGCCGATGGTCGAGCGGAGACGAAAAGAAATCAGCCATGCGAAGGGAACAGGCCTTGCGGCTTCCAGAAGAGCACGGCCGCCATCAGCACGTAGATGAGGATGGATGCGAGCGCGGGTGCCACGTCGGAGGCCGCGGCCGGTCCGGCGAGCCGCTCCAGCAGCGGCGGCAGCAGCGCGCGGGCGGCGGTGTCGATCACGCCGATCAGCAGCGCGCCGATGAACGCGCCGCGCACGGACCCGATGCCACCGATCACGATGACCACGAACGCGAGGATCAGGATGTTCTCGCCCATGCCCACCTGCACCGCGAGCAGCGGGCCGAGCATGCCGCCCGCCACCGCGCACAGCGCCGCGCCCAGGCCGAACACCGCGGTGAACAGGCGCCGCACGTTCACGCCCATCGCGAGCGCCATCTCGCGGTCGGACGCGCCCGCGCGCACCTGCATGCCCAGCCGCGTGCGCGTGACGAGCACCCACAGCCCCCCGGCCACGAGCAGGCCCGTCGCGATCACGAGCAGGCGGAAGGCGGGGTACGAGAAGCCGGGCAGCAGCTCGACCGGGCCCGACAGCGCGGGCGGCGGGTTGAGCGTCATCGGCTGCGAGCCCCAGATCCAGCGCACGCCCTCGTTGCACATCAGCAGGATGGCGAAGGTGCCGAGCACCTGCGAGAGGTGGTCGCGTTCGTAGAGGCGGCGCAGCACCGTGGTCTCGAGCAGCACGCCGAAGAGCGCGGTGCCGGCCACGCCCGCCACGAGACCGAGCCAGAACGACCCGGACGCGAGACTCGCCGCCGCGATCAGGTACGCCCCGACCATGTAGAGCGACCCGTGCGCGAGGTTGATCATGTCCATGATGCCGAACACGAGCGTGAGCCCCGCCGCGAGCAGGAACAGCATCAGGCCGAACTGCAGCCCGTTGAGTGACTGCTCGAGGACGAGGATGCCCGTCACGACGGCATCTTGCAGGTGCTGGCGTACGCGTCGGCGTGGGCCTTGAACACGGTGCCGAGGGTGCGGTTCGTCACGCGCCCCTGCGCATCCTTCGTGATCACGCGCAGGTAGTAGTCCTGGATCGGGTGGTGGTTCGTGTTGAACTTGAACGCCCCGCGCACCGACTCGAACTTCGCCGCCTCGAGGGCCTTGCGGACGGCCTTCTTGTCGTCGAGCTTGCCCTTCGTGTCGCGAACGGCGGCGTCCATCAGGCGCGCGGCGTCGTAGCCCTGCGCGGCGTACAGCGTGGGCAGGCGGCCGTATTCCTTCTGGAAGTCGGCCACGAACCGCTTGTTCGCCGCGTTGTCGAGGTCGTGCGCCCACTGCGACGTGTTGAACATGCCGAGCATGGGTTCACCCACCGCGCGGATCACGTCCTCGTCGGCCGAGAAGCCGGGGCCGAAGAGGGTCATCTCCTTCGACAGGCCCGCGCCCACGAACTGCTTGATGAAGTTGATGCCGAGGCCGCCCGGCAGGAAGATGTAGACGGCGTCGGGCTTGGCCGCGCGCATCTTCGAGACCTCGCTGCCGTAGTCGAGCTGGTTCAGCGGCGTGTACGTCTCCGACACCACCTCGCCCTTGAAGTAGCGCTTGAAGCCGGCCAGCGCGTCCTTGCCCGCCGGGTAGTTCGGCGCGAGCAGCGCCACGCGCTTGAAGCCCTTGTCCGTGACCGTCTTGCCCATCGCCTCGTGCTGGTTGTCGTTCTGGTACGCGACGTTGAAGTAGTACGGGTTGCACTGCGTGCCGGCGAGTTGCGACGGGCCGGCGTTGGCGCTAATGTAGAACGTGTTCGACTGGAACACCGGCGGCGCCACGGCCAGCAGCAGGTTCGAGAACACGATGCCGGTCATGAAGTCGACCTTGTCGCGCTTGACGAGGCGTTCGGCACTCTGGCGCGCGACCTCGGGGTTCTGCTGGTCGTCGACCACCACCACCTCGGCCGGCAGGCCGCCCAGCTTGCCGCCGGCGTGCTTGACCGCGAGCTGGAAGCCGTCGCGGATGTCGATGCCGAGGCCCGAGCCCGGACCCGAGAGCGTGCTGAGCAGCCCCACCTTCACCGCGTCCGCTGCATGCGCCGCACCCGCCACGGCGAGCGACGCCGCCAGAGCCACCACACGCACCGAGGTCCACTTCATGGCCGATCCTTTGTCTGTGTCGAGTCGAAGGCGCCCGGACCGTCCGGGCGATGGGGCTGGATTTTCTCCGATGTCTGGAATGTTTCCATGTCGCATCCGCGAAGGGAGACCGTGACATATGTCGCTGCATCGACCCCGGGCGGGTGACAGACGGCATCCCATGAACCCGGGGGTTTGTGAAAGGATACGGGTTTGTCCTCAATGGCCACGGCGCTCGCCGGATGGCCGACGGTGTCTGGAGTACCCCCTTGAAGTTCCCCCTCTCCGGCCTGCTGGCCGCCGCTGCATTGGCCCTGTCCGTGTCCGTGCCCGTTTCCGCCCAGATCGTGGTCGGCCAGACCTCGGGCTTCTCCGGCCCCGTCGCCGCCTCCGTGAAGGAACTGACCGAAGGCGCGCGCCTCTACTTCGACGCGGTGAACGCTGCGGGCGGCGTGAACGGCCAGAAGATCGAGCTGATCAGCCTCGACGACAAGTTCGACCCGAAGGTCGCCGCCGAAAACGCACGCCAGCTGGTGACCGAGAAGAACGTGATCGCGCTGTTCCTCACGCGCGGCACGCCGCACACCGAGGCCATCCTTCCGCTGCTGGCGCAGCACAAGGTGCCGCTCGTGGCCCCGAGCACCGGCGCGATGGTGCTGCACAAGCCCGTCAACCCGTACGTCTTCAACGTGCGCGCCACGTACCAGCGCGAAGCCGAACGCGCCGTGCGCCACCTGAGCCTGATCGGCCAGGACCGCATCGCCATCCTGCAGGTGGACGATTCCTTCGGCAACGACGTGGCCGCGGGCGCGGACGCCGGCTTCGAAGGCGTGGGCAAGAAGCCCGTCGTCAAGCTCGCGTTCGACCGCACGAAACCCGACTTCTCGCAGGCCGCGCCGGCCATCGTGAAGGCCGACGCGCAGTCCGTGCTGATCATCGGCTCGGCCAACGCCGTGGTCGACGCCACGAAGGCCCTGCGCGCGCTGGGTTCGCGCGCCACCATCGTCACCGTCTCGAACAATGCCTCCACCGGGTTCATCAAGCAGATGGGCCCGCTGGGCCACGGCACCATCGTCACGCAGGTGTTCCCGTACGAACGCTCGATGTCCGCACCCATCGTGAAGGAAGCCGCCGACCTCGCCCGCGCGAAAGGCATGGACGGTGTCTCGCCGGCCCACATGGAAGGCTTCAGCGCCGCGAAGGTGCTGGTGGAAGGCCTCAAGCGCACGAACGGCAAGTTCACCCGCCAGGCCCTGACCGCCGCGCTCAACACGATGCAGAAGGTCGACCTGGGCGGCATGGAGCTGAGCTTCAGCGCGAACGACCACACCGGGCTGGTCTACACGGACATGTCCATCATCAGCGAGGACGGGAAGTTCCGGCGCTGAAGTCCTCCGGGGATCGCCGCTTGAGCCACTCCCGCGGCGAGATCCCCACCTTCTGCGCGAACACCCGTGACAGCGCCGCCGCGCTCGCGTAGCCCAGGTCGCCCGCGAGCTGCTTGATGGAGGCGCCCTTGCGCAGCTCCGCCTGCGCGATCGACAGGCGCCAGTGCGCGAGGTACTCCGCGGGCGTCTCGCCCACGTGGGCCTTGAAGGTGGCCGCGAACACGCTGCGCGACAACCCCGCCTCGTGCGCCATCGATTCGAGCGACCAGGCATCGCCCGGCCGTTCGTGCATCGCCACCAGCGCACGGGCAAGTGCCGGGTGCGACAGCCCCGACAGCAGCCCGAGCGGCACCTCGCCCTCGGCCGGGTGGTCGAGCAGCCAGCGCAGCAGCTGCAGCAGCAGCACCTCGAACAGCCGGTCGGCCAGCAGCCGCTGGCCGCAGCGCACGCGCGTCGTCTCGGCGAACAGCAGCGCGAGCGTGTGGTCGATGCCCTCCACCTTCGCCAGCGGCAGCACCACCACCGGCGGCAACGCCCGCGCGAGGGGATGCGATGCCCCACCGTCGAACGCGAGCGTGGCGCACGTGAAGTCGTTGTCTTCCTCGGGCGGGTTGTGGAAGGTGTGGGCGAGCGGGCGCGGGTAGAACAGCACGCTCGGCTCGGTGACCTCGATGCGCCGGGGTGCCGACGGGTCGTCGCCGTGCGTGACCACCATCTCGCCGCGGCGGATCACGTGCAGGAAACCGATGCCCGGACGTTCGGCGTAGTGCGTGACGCCACACAGCGGCCCGGCATGGAACAGGTGCGCGCGCACACGGAAGCGCTCCAGCAGCGCCGAGAGGCGGTCCACCGGGTCGGCGGGGGCAGCAGGTCGATCGGACATGTTTTCAGGACGTTTCGACACCCATCGTATCGCATCCGGCCCGACAGTGGACACCGTGCGCTGTTGCACGACTTCCAGGAGAACCACCATGTCCCGCCTTCCCCTCGTCCAGAACCCCACCCACGCCGGCACGCGCGACACGCTCGACCGCATCCAGCGGGCCTTCGGCGCCACGCCCAACATGTTCCGCGCCGTCGCCAACTCGCCGGCCGCGCTCGCCAGCATGTGGGGCTCGTTCGGCGCGCTGTCCACCGGCACGCTGGGCGCCGCCATCGGTGAACGCATCGCGATCGCGGTGGCCAACCGCAACGCGTGCGAATACTGCCTCGCCGCCCACACCGCGATCGGTGGCAAGGCCGGCGTGAACGCCGCCGAGCTGGCGTCCGCGCGGGATGGGGTGTCGGCCGACCCGAAGGCCGAAGCCGCGATGCGCTTCGCGCTGCGCCTCGTCGACGGCCGCGGCCAGGTGAGCGACGCCGACTTCGCCACGCTGCGGGCCGCCGGCTTCACGGACGCGGAAATCGTCGAGGTCGTGGCCCACGTCGCGCTGAATCTGTTCACGAACTATGTGAACATCGCGTTCGACGTTCCTGTCGACTTCCCCGCCGTGCCGCTCCAGCGCGCGGCCTGACCACGATGAAACAGTGTCTGGTGTTGCGCCACGTGGCGTTCGAGGACCTCGGCGTGTTCGCCGGGCCCCTGGCCGAGCGTGGCTTCTCGTTCGACGTCCGGCAGGCCGGCGTCGACACGGTGTCCGATGCCGAATGGCGCGACGCCGACCTCGCGGTCGTGCTCGGAGGCCCCATCGGGGCCTACGAGACCGACCGGTACCCGTGGCTCGACCACTACACCGCCCAACTGGGCGGGCGCCTGGCGGCCGGGCGTCCCACGGTCGGCGTGTGCCTCGGCGCGCAGCTGATCGCGGCGGCGCTCGGCCGGCGCGTGTACCCGGGCACGGCCAAGGAGATCGGCTGGGCGCCGGTCGAGCTGTCCGAGGCCGGGCGCGCCGGGCCGCTGGCCGCGCTCGACGGCAAGCCGGTGCTGCACTGGCACGGCGACACCTTCGACCTGCCCGAAGGTGCCACGCGCCTCGCGTCCACGGCCATCACGCCGAACCAGGCCTTCGCCATCGGCGACACGGTGCTCGGCCTGCAGTTCCACCCCGAGATCGATCCGCAGCGGATCGAGACCTGGCTGATCGGCCACACGGCCGAACTGGCCGGCGCCGGCATGGACCTCGCCTCGCTGCGGGCCGACACGCTGCGCCACGGAGAAGCCGCCGCGGCCGCCGGGCGGGCCCTCCTCACGGCGTGGCTGGACCGGACATTTCCTACCCGCGGCTGAGCGGACGTCCGGAGGGCAAGCCCGCCGGACGGGCGTGCAATGGAGGTTTCCACCCCCCAGGAGGAACCTCATGCACCACCGCCTTCATCACCACGTGCTCAAGCCCCTCGCGGTCGCGCTGGCCGCGCTGCTGGGCCTCGCCGTCGCGACGAGCGCGGCCGCGGCCGGCACCGAATCGGCCGAGGCCGAGATCCTCGCGATGGACAAGAACGGCGACGGCGTGCTGACCGCCGCCGAACATGGTGCCGGCGCCCGCACGATGTTCGTGACCATGGATGGCAACCAGGACGGCCGGGTCACCGCGGCCGAGATGGACGCGTACCAGGCCAAGCGCACGGTGCGCGACGCCGCGAAGGAAAAGCCGTCCGCCGAGAAGATCCGCATGGTCGACACCGACGGCGACGGTGCGCTGAGCGCCGAGGAACACCGCACCGCGTCCCAGAAGATGTTCATCACGATGGACGCCGACAGCGACGGCACGCTGAGCAAGTCCGAGTTGGCCACGGGGCACGCGAAGATGCTGCTGAAGAAGTGACATCGACCGCTCCCGGTGCTCGACGCACGCCCTCGCGAAGCCGGCTGAGGCGCCGCAAGCTCGGGGCGCGAGCCCCAGAGCGGTGCAGTCGGCCCTACGGCGGCCTCGGCCATTGGTCGAAACCGCCGCGGCCGGGTGCCGTTGCGCTAACGTGGCGTGACACCCGATCGTCACGGAGGTCCACGTGGCTTTCCGCACCCTGCTCTACCGCTATTTCTTCTTCGGCTGGCTCTTCCACGACGTCAACCGGGGCAACCTGTTCGAACGGGCCGCCGCCTGGCGGCACAACCAGACGCAGGCCCACTGGCTGCTCACGTACATGCGACGGTGGTTCGTGATGGGCCTCGTGCTGTACCTCGGCGGCGTGTTCGTCGAGCAGGTGTTCGCGGCGCCCGTGCTGTCGAGCTTCCTCTACATGCCGTGGGTGCTGAGCGTGTCGTTCAACGCCACCGCGCTGGTGGCGTGGGCCGGGCTGAAGTCGCTGCCCGGGCCCTCCTGACCCTCCTGGCCCTCAGTACGCGATCTCGACGCGGTAACCGCGGAACTCCAGCACCGCGGACTTCAGCTTGATCTGGCGCAGCTTCAGGTCCTTGCCCAGGGCGTCGCCCTCGTGGAAGACCTGGCCGTTGAGCACCACCATGCGGTCGGCCGCGCGCTCCGAGTACATCGCCCCGCCCACCGACAGCCTCGGGAAGTCCCGGCGCAGCGCGTCCGGCAGTTCGTTGACGGTGTAGATGCGTTCGGCGGGCGCGGCGGCCGGCGTCGGGCTGACCACGGCGATGCCTGGGGGCAGCGCGGCCTTCTCGGCCGGTGGGGCGGCCGGAGCCGGTGCGGGCGCGGCGGCACGCGCCTCCGGTTTCGGCGCCGGAGCCGGCGTGGGCAGCGGCGGCGGGAAGTTCGGCAGCGCGTCCTCGTTCGGCGGGGGCGGTGCGGCCGGAGGTGGCGGGGCCACCACCGGTGCGGGCGCGGGCGGCGGCACGGCCACGGCCGGCGCGGCGGCCACCACCGGCGCGGGCACCGGCGCTCCGTTGCCACGCAGCAGTTGCCAGCCCAGCACGCCGAGCAGCGCGACCCCCATACCGCCCAGCACCCAGATCCACGGGCGGGCAGGGGTGGGCGGCAGGTCCGCGTCCGGATCGTCCGGGGCCACCAGCACCGCCGGCTCGGCCAGGGCCGCGGGGGCCGTCACGCCGCGGCGTTCCGCGTCGGCCTTTCGCAGGGCATCGAGGATGTAGGACATGGCGGTCTTTCAGGGAGTGACGGGCACGGCGGTGAGCTTCGGCTCGTCCACGCCGGCCACGCGGTTCAGCTGCATCAGCGTGGTGGGGCCCGGCAGGCCGTCGGGCTTCAGGCCCTGGGCCAGCTGGAAGGCGGCCACGCGGGCCTGCATCTGGTTGTCGAACACGGCGGGTTTCGTGGGCGCGGTCTCACCCGCCGCCTTCGCGAGGCTCGCCGACAGCCAGTCGACGATCACGCCCTTCTGGCCCTTGTCGATGCGGTTCGTGAAACCCGGCGGCTGGCGCCAGTACGTGGCGAACTCGCCGCGCCAGATCTTCGCGAGGGACACGAGCGAGATGCGCTGCGACACGTCGCCCATGCGCAGCACCGCATGCCGCTCGCCGAGGCCGGTGAGCAGCGCGTAGGCGGGTTTGTCGCTCTCGTCGTGGAGCGTGACGATGCCCGGGCGGTCGAGCTGGCGGATCAGCGTGAGGTCGGCGCTGCGGCGGAAGCACTGCAGTTCGTGCAGCTTCGCGGCCGCGCAGGGATCGGCGCCCGACACGTCGGCCTTCCACACCGCGCCCAGCGCGCGCCAGGCATCGTCCTCCACGCGCGTGGGGGACCCGATGCCGGTGCGGACCTCGGGGGCCGCGGCCACGGGTGCGGGTGCGGGTGCGGGTGCGACCGGAGCAGGAGCGGACGCCGGCGCCGCGACCACCGCGGCCGCCATGGCCGCGGGCGGCACGACGGGTGCCGACCGCTCGCGTTCGAACAGCCACGTCGCCCCGCCGAACAGCAGCGCACCGCCCAGAAGCCCGGCCCCGACCAGCAGGCCACGGCGGGGCGCGGCGATGGGCGGCGGTTCGGGCTCGGTCTTGTAGAACACTTCCTTCGCGGCGCGTTCGAGCGTGGCCGCGCTCACCGTCTGCTTGCTCTCGGCATAGGCCCCGAGCAGCGCGCGGTCGCACAGCAGGTTGATGCGCCGCGGCACGCCGCGCGTGAGCTGGTGGATGCGCCGGCGCGCCCGGCGGTCGAACGGGCGCAGGCCCGCCTGGCCGGCCACGGCGAGGCGATGGCGGATGTACTTCGACGTCTCGGCCTCGGACAGCGCCGGCAGGTGGAAGCGCGCGGTGACCCGCTGCGCGAGCTGCTCGAGTTCCGGCCGCGCGAGCATCTCGCGCAGCTCGGGCTGGCCGATCAGGATGATCTGCAGCAGCTTGCGCTCGTTGGTCTCGAGGTTGGTCAGCAGGCGCAGCTGCTCCAGCACCTCGGCCGCGAGCATCTGCGCCTCGTCGATGATCAGGATGTTGCTGAGCCCGATGGCATGCGTGCGCAGCAGGAACTCGTTGAGCGGGTCGATGTAGTCCTTGACGGTGAGCAGCGTGGGGTCCGGCGCGTTCACCGGCACGTTGAACTCGTCACAGATGGTCTTCAGCAGCTCCATCACGGTGAGCTGCGGGTTGAAGATGTAGGCGACGTTGCAGCGCTTCGGCAGGTGCTCGAGGAAGCAGCGGCACACCGTGGTCTTGCCCGCGCCGATCTCGCCGGTGAGCAGCACGAAGCCCCCGCCCCCGGTGGCGCCATAGCGCAGGTGGGCCAGCGCCTCGCGGTGCCGCTCGCTCATGAACAGGTAGCGGGGGTCGGGCGCGATCGAGAACGGCTGCTGTTTCAGGCCGAAGAATTTCGCGTACATGGGGGCAGAGGATACTGCCCCGCGCACGCGGGTTTCCACCCGGACCGACACAATGCCGGGCATGACCCGGGACCTGAACGACCTGACCCTGTTCGCGAGCGTGGTGGACGCCGGCGGCTACTCGGCCGCCGAACGGCAGACCGGCGTGCCCAAGTCGCGGCTGAGCCGGCGGGTTGCCGCACTGGAGGGCGAGCTGGGCGTGCGCCTGATCCAGCGCACCGCGAACCGCTTCTTCGTGACCGAGGCCGGCGAGCGGGTGTACCGCCACGCCCGCGCCATCGCCGACGAGGCCGACGCCCTCGCCGCGTCGGTCGCCGAGACCCGCGACGAGCCCGCGGGCCTCGTGCGGGTGGCCGCCGCCCCGCTGGCCGGTGAACTGTGGCTCGCGGGCTGGGTCGGGGAGTTCGCGGTGAAACACCCGAAGGTGCGGGTGGCGATGTCACTGTCGAACCGGTACGTGGACCTGCTGGCCGAACGGTTCGACCTCGCGCTGCGCTACTCCAGCACACCGCTCGCCGATGCCGATGTGGTGGCCCGGCCGCTCGGGCAGAGCGGCATGCGGCTGTACGCGAGCCCGGCCTTCCTCGCCACGCACGGTGAGCCGGCCGACCTCGACGCGCTGCGGGTGCTGCCCGCCGTGGTGCTCGGGCGGCTGGAGCGGCCGCGCCCCTGGGTGTTCACCGGCACGGCTGGCGAGGCCGTGTCGTTCGTGCCGCCGTCGCGGTTCCTCGTCAACAACATCCTCGCCGCGCGGGCCGCCGCGATCGCGGGTGCGGGGCTCGTGCAGCTGCCCGACGGCGCCTGCGACGAGGCCGTCGCGGCAGGCGCGCTGCGCGAGGTGCTGCCCGCCCTCGCGCCGCCACCCACCACCGCGTACGCGGTGTACCCGAGCCGCCGCGGCGCCAGCGCCGCCGTGCGCCACCTGATCGCGTTCATCGAAAAACGCATGCGCGCGTTGCGCTGATGGAACGGGACGTTGCGCCGGCGGGGCTGGGCCTCGCGGGCGTGGCTGCCTACGCTTCCCGCATCCCTCAACTCCCGGATGTGAACATGAAACGACTCGACCAGAAGATTGCCGTCGTGACCGGCAGCTCGCGCGGCATCGGTGCGGCCATCGCACGCCGCCTCGCGGCCGACGGCGCCACGGTGGCCGTGGTGTCGCGCCAGGCGCCCGGCGACGCCGTGGTGGCCGACATCGAACGCGCCGGTGGCCGAGCCGCGGCGTTCACGGGCGATGTGTCCGATGCCGCGTCCGTGGCCGCGCTGGTGCGCGGCATCGTCGATCGGTTCGGCCGCATCGACGTGCTCGTCAACAACGCCGGCATCGCCGAATACCGCAGCGTCGGCGAGCTGGACCGCGCGCACTTCGACACGCAGTTCGCGGTCAACACGTGGAGCGTCGTGGCGATGACCCAGGCCGCGCTGCCGCACTTTCCGAAGACTGGCGGCCACGTGGTCAACGTGTCGACCAGCCTCGTGCATTCGCCCGGCACCGGGCTGTCGGTCTACACCGCCAGCAAGGCCGCGGTGGACGCCCTCACGCGCGCCTTCGCGGAGGAACTCGGACCGCGCGGCATCCGCGTCAACGCGGTGGCGCCGCACATCACCCGCACCGACATGACGGCCGATCTGCCGCCGGACGTGCTGGCCGACGAGCAGGCCCGCACGCCGCTCGGCCGCCTCGCGGAGCCGGAGGACGTGGCCGATGCCGTGGCCTTCCTCGCGTCGAACGACGCCCGCTGGGTCACCGGCCGATCGCTGCTGACCGACGGCGGACGCATGTGACCCGTCACGCGGCGCGAAACCCCGGCCACGACGGCACCGAATCACACAGCGCGTCCACCAGCATCCGCGAACGCGCCGGCCGGTAGCGCAGCGACGGGTACATCACCCACGCGCGCTGCGGCTCGGCGTGCCACGCGGGCAGCACCCGCACCAGGGCGCCGCTGTCCAGCAGGTCCTGCACCAGCCAGTCGGGTGCGAGGCCCGGGCCGGCGCCGAGCAGCAGGCCTTCGCGGATCGCCATCGAGCTGTTGACGCGGTAGCGACCGGCCACCGGTACCGTCTCGCGCGTGCCGCGCGGGCCGTCCAGCACCAGCGTGTCGAGCGAGGCCGCCCACGCGAACCGAAGCACCTCGTGGCGCGACAGGTCCGCCGGCCGGCGGATGCGCGGGGCCGACGCGAGGTACGCGGGCGAGGCGACCACACCGCGGCGCGACCGGCCCACCTCGCGGGCCACCACGTGCGGCGGCGGCGCCCCTCCGAGGCGCAGCGCCACGTCCATGCCCTCCTCGGCGAGGTCGACGAAGCGGTCGTTGAGGATCAGCTCGGCCGACACGGCGGTGTGCATCTTCAGGAAGTCGAGCAGCCACGCGTTGAGCCGCAGCTGCCCGATGGCCAGCGGCGCGTTGATGCGCAGCTGACCCGTGGGCGCACGCGCATGGCCTCGCACCTGGTCGAGGGCCTCGGCCTGCAGGTCGAGCACGCGGCGCGCGTGATCGAGGAACACACGCCCCTCGTCCGTGGGCGCGAGCCGCGCGGTGCTGCGTTCGAGCAGGCGCACGCCCACGTGCCGCTCGAGCGCCGCCACGGCCTTGCTCACCGTGGGCTGCGTGGTGCGCAGCTCGCGGGCGGCGGCCGACAGGCTGCCGAGGTCCACGGCGCGCACGAAGGTCGCCATCGCGTTCAGGGTGTCCATGGGGTCATTCCGATCTCGAATGGGAGGCATGCGATTCTTCCATCTTCCTTCGACATCGGCATGAACCTACCGTGGAGGCCTTCTCCACTTCGAACGTTCCCGATGAACACGAAAGCCCTCCTTCTCGCCACCACCCTCGCCTTCTCGGCCGCCGCGTCCGCCGAGGGCCCCTGGACCGGCACCTGGCGCGCGAGCCCGCAGCCGCTGTGGTCCGGCAACTTCGTGCTGCCCACGATGGCGCCCTTCCAGTTCGTGCAGCAGACGCTGCGCCAGCCGATGCGCGTGAGCCTCGGCGGCGATCGCTGGCGCGTGGTGGTGTCCAACACCTACGGGACGCAGCCGCTGCGCATCGGCGCCGCGGCGTTCGCGCGGTCGGCCGGGGGCGTGGCGATCGACCCGGACGCGTCGCGGCGCCTCACTTTCGGCGGCCAGCCCGGCGTCGAGATCCCCGCCGGCGGTGAAGCGGTGAGCGATCCGGTGGCCCTCGCGGTGCCGGCGCTCGGCCGCGTGGCCGTGTCGCTCCACCTCCCGGGGCCCGTCGCCCCGGCCACGTTCCACTGGGATGCCCGCGAAACCGGCTACACCGCCGACGGCGACCAGGTGGCCGCCCCCACGTTCGCCGCCGCCACGCCGATGCCCGTGCGCGCCTTCGTCAGCCGCCTGCTCGTCGAGGGCGGCGCGGGCTCGGTGGTGGTGCTGGGCGACTCGCTCACCGACGGCAACGGTTCGACCCCGGGCACCGACCGACGCTGGCCCGACGTGCTGGCCGAACGCCTCGCGCCACGCGGCGTGGCCGTGCAGAACGCGGGCATCTCGGGCGCACGGCTGCTGCGCGACGGCATGGGCGACAGCGCGTCCGCGCGGGTCGACCGCGAGGTGTTCGCGTGGCCCGGGGTGCGGTCCGTCATCGTGGCCCTGGGCACCAACGACATCGGCTGGCCGGGCGGCCCGTTCGCCCCGGGCGAGGCGGCGATGACCGTCGAGCGCCTCGCCGCGGGCTACCGGCAGCTGGCCGAACGTGCGCGCGTGCACGGCGTGCGGGTGATCGGCACCACGGTGCCGCCGTTCGAGGGCGCGCTGCAGGGCACGCCGCTCGAAGGCCACCACAGCGTCGCGAAGGACCGCGTGCGGCAGGCAGTCAACCACTGGATCCGCACGAGCGGCACCTTCGACGCGGTGGTCGACTTCGACGCCGTGCTGCGCGACCCGGCGCACCCCGCGCGCCTGCGGCCCGCGTTCGACTCGGGCGACCACCTGCACCCCGGCGACACCGGCTACCGCGCGATGGCCGGCGCCATCGACCTCGACACGCTGGCGAAGTGACCCCGCGCGGGCACGCCGAATGCCCCTGCCCGCGTATCCCTCCACCATTCCGGAAGAATCACCCGATGCGTTCCACCGTGCATCTGTACGTCTTCGACGGGTTCGCCGACTGGGAGCCCGCGTTCGCCACCGCCGGCCTGAACAACCCCGACTTCCAGCGCGAGCCGGGGCGGTTCGAAGTGCGCACCGTGGGTGCGCAGCGTGACACCGTGGTGCAGTCGATGGGCGGCCTGACCGTGGTGCCCGACCTGGGCCTCGATCAGCTGCGGCCGGCCGACAGCGCGATGCTGATCGTGCCGGGCGGGCGCGGCTGGGAGGCCGACGGCGCCCACGTGTGGGCCGTCAACAAGGCCGCCGACTTCCTCGACCAGGGCGCGCCGGTGGCCGCGATCTGCGGCGCCACCGCGGGCCTCGCGAAAGCGGGCCTGCTCGACGACCGGCCGCACACGAGCAACGCGGCCGCGTACCTGAACGGTACGGGCTACGACGGTGCCGACTGGTACCTCGACGAACCGGTGGTGGTGGACGGCAACCTGATCACGGCGGCCGGCATGGCGCCGCTCGAGTTCGCCCGCGAGATCTTCCGCCTGCTCGAGGTGTACGACGACGACGCGCTCGAGGCCTGGTACCAGCTCTACAAGACCGGGCAGTCGGCGTGGTTCGCGCGGTTGCGCGAGGCCGCGGCGGCCTGACGGCGGCGCACGCCGGCCACCACGCCGAAGAGGCCCAGTCCGGTGAGCAGCGCCAGCCCCGGTTCGGGCACCGGCGCCGCCACGGACGACAGCACGAACACCCGCCGCTCGCCGTCGAAATACCCCAGACCGGCGATGTCGCCGCGGTCGTTGATGAACTGTGGCGAGAGGTTCTGCCAGCCCTGCAGCGTGGTCGGGTCGATCAGCGCGACGAGGTCCTGCATGCCGCCCTCCGGGGTGTAGAGGAACAGCACGTCGTCCCCGGGAACCGGGCCTTCGCGGATGGCCCGGCCCACGACCCACCCCTCGTTGTTGATGTCGCTCGCCAGTTCGCCGCTGCCGGGGAACATGTCGGGCAGGCGCGTGAACGTACCGTCGGGGTGGTAGATGGCCACGCCGAGGTTCAGGCGCACGCCGTGGCCGGCCACCACGTCGCCGCGGTCATTCAGCACGGCGAGGTTGGCCGGGTCGAGCGTCGGGTCCATCGCGATCGGCGTCGAGACGGCCGTCGCGATGTCGTAGCGATACAGCGTGCTCAGGGGCCCGCCGGGGCTGCCCAGCAGCACGGTGCCGGTGTTGTTGATGTCCATCGCCCACCGGTCGGCCGGCAGCGCCACCGAACCCTGGCCCGGGGTGTACAGGTAGCCGCCCCCGTTGGCCCATCCGGCGACCTGGCCCGCGTCGTTGATCGCCGAGGCGACGCTGTCGGCGACACCGGCCGTTCCCGGCACGGGGCCGCCGCCGGACGGGGCGTATTGCCACGCCCGGTCGATCCGGTTGCCCACTGCCACGCCCCGGTCGTTCAGGTCGTAGATGCGCCAATCGTCGAACCCGCCGGGCGCCGGGCCGGGTGGCAGCAGGCTCTCGAAACCCGTCCCCGGCGTGTAGAGGTACGGGTGGGCCGCGAAGGCGGCGGTGGTCCACGTGGCCGCCAGCTGCCCCGCGTTGTTGAAGCCGCCGAGGTCGTGCACGCCGAGCGCACCGTCGGGTGGCTCGGGGAGCAGCGACAAGGTGTAGTGCGGCGTGGCCGACACTGCGGGCGCACAGGCCAGCAGGGCCGTGCACAGGACCGTCGACAGGCTCTTCATGGCCTCGCTCCCTCGCCGCGGACGGCGGCATTGGAGCGCACTTTAGGCGGTGGTCCGGCGCCCTGCCACCGTCGACCGCGACGACCCGAGGGTCACTGCTCGCGCAGCTGTCCGGACATCGCCGCGAGGGCCGCCATCAGCACCACGAGCAGACCGAACGCGGTTCCGAGGCCGACCAGCGAGGCGATCCAGCCGATGACCGGCGGACCCAGCAGGAAGCCGGCGTAGCCCACGCTCGCAACCAGCGCGATGCCATGGCCCGGCGTGGTGCGGCTGCGGCGGCCGGCCGTGGCGAACACCACGGGCGCGACGATGGCGAGGCTGACACCGGCCAGCACGAACGCGAACAGCGTGAGCCCGAGCGACTGCGTGAAGAGTGCGGCCGCCAGCGCCACGGCGCCGAGCAGGTTGCCGAAACGCAGCACGCCGACCGCGCCGAACTTCAGCGTGACACGGTCTCCGGCGAAACGCATCACGGTCATCGCGACGGCGAACGCGGCGTAGCCCCACGGGGCCACGGCCTCGCTCGTGGACAGCGTGTCGCGCAGCAGCACCGCGCTCCAGTCGGCCATGGCACCCTCGACGAGGAAGGCGCACAGCGCCATCGCGCCCAGCAGCAGCATCGTGGCGTCCGGGCGGCCCTTGGCCGCGGGCGTGTCGTGTGCGGGCGAGGCCTCGGGCAGCGACGGCCGCACCGCGAGCATCACCCCGGCCAGCAGCACCGCGACGAGGGTGAGGTGCACGGCGGGCGACAGGCCCTGGTGCGCCGCGAGGCTGCCGAGCACGGCGCCCGAAAGGCCGCCCGCGCTCCACATGCCGTGCAGCGACGACATCACCGGCCGGCCCGCCTGGCGTTCGACCTCGACCCCGAGTGCGTTCATGGTCACGTCGACCGCGCCGTTGGCCGCACCGAACACGAACAGCGTGACGGCGAGCGAGATGTGCGAGCCGACGAGCGCCGGCTGGGGCAGCGCGAAACAATAGAGGGCCGCGGCGAGCAGCAGCTGCATCCGCGTGCCGAGGATGTCGGCGCCCTTGGCCGACAGCCGGAAGGCCACGATCGCACCGGCGGCCAGCGCGAACAGCGCGGTGCCCAGTTCCCCTTCGCCGAGCCCGATGCCGTCGCGCACGGCGGGGATGCGGGACACCCAGCTCGCGAACCCGAGGCCGTTGCAGAAGAACACCGCGGCGATGGCGCGGTGGGCGGCGGACACGCGGGACGGTGTCTGGGTCAGGCTGGCGGCGGGCATGCGCGGATGTTAGGGTATTTGCTCGTTTCGAGCAAGCAATCGACCAGCATCGAGCACATTCGAGCAATTACAATGAATGCATGATCATCACCAACCCGCCCCGCTTCACCCATGAACGGCATGCCCGCATCGTCGACTGGCTGAACGCGCACGGCCGGGTCGAGGTGCTCGAACTCGCTCGTTTGCTCGAGGTGTCCGAGCACACGATCCGGCGCGACCTCGACGCACTGCAGGAGGCCGGTGTGCTCCAGCGCACGCACGGCGGCGCGGTGGCCATCGACACGCGGCGCCTCGGCTTCGGCGGGCGGTCCGCCGTGCTCGCGGACGTGAAGTCGAGCCTCGGGCACCTGGGGGCCGAACTCATCGAGGCCGGCCAGTCGGTCGTGCTCGACGCCGGCTCCACCACGCTCGAGATGGCGCGCGCGCTCACCGTGCGGCCGCTCACCGTGATCACCAACTCGCTCGACATCGCCGCCGTGTTCGACCGCGACCCGCTCGTGCAACTGGTGGTGCTGGGCGGCGTGTGGCAGCCCGACGCGCGCGCGTTCTGGGGCCACGCCACGTGCCAGATGCTGGCCCACCACCGCGCCGACTGGGCCGTGCCCGGCGCCTGCGCGGTGGCGCTCGACGCCGGCGCCACGGCCAGCGAGGAACCCGACGCGATGCTCAAGCAGGCGATGATCCGCGCCGCGCGCCGCACCCTGGTGCTGGCCGATCACTCGAAGGTGGGCGGGGTGGCGCCGTACCACGTGGCGGACTGGGCGCAGGTGCACACGCTGGTGACGGACCGGCCGTGGCCGGAGCTGGAGGCCAGAGGGGTGGTGGTGAAGGTGGCTGGCGCAGAAGCCACATGAAAGCGCCCTGTCATCCCGGCGCAGGCCGGGACCCTGTGCCTTCGAACATGCAGCCGGGGTCCCGGCCTGCGCCGGGATGACGAGCTTCTTCCTCAACCGAGCGTGAGCCACACCGGCGCATGGTCGCTCGTGTGCTCCCACCCCCGGACTTCCTTGTCGACCCCCGACGCACTGAGCGTGTCCGCCAGCGGCCGGCTCAGCAGCAGGTGATCGATGCGCAGCCCCGCATCCCGCGGCCAACGGTTCCGCAGGTAGTCCCAGAACGTGTAGAGCGGGGCATCGGGATGCAGCGCCCGGATCGCATCGGTCCAGCCCTGCGCCAGCAGCGTCTGCCACGCCGCCCGCGGCTCGGGTTGCAGCAGCGCGTCGTCGAGCCACGAACGTGTGTCGTAGATGTCGGCGACCGAGTCGGTGGGCACCACGTTCCAGTCGCCGGCCAGCACCACCGGCAGGTCGGTGTCGAGCAGCGAGGCCGCGTGGCGCACCATCCGGTCGAACCACTGGTTCTTCTTGTCGAACTTCGGGCCCGGCTGCGGGTTGCCGTTGGGCAGGTACAGCGACACGACGATCATGCCCTCCACGGCCGCCTCGAGGTACCGTGCCTCCACGTCGTCGGGATCGCCGGGCAGCTCGCGACGGATTTCGATGGGCTGCGCATCGCGCGCGAGGATGGCCACGCCGTTCCAGGCCTTCTGGCCGCGCCACAGCGCGCCGTAGCCGGCCTTGTTGATCGCGTCTTCCGGGAATGCGTCGTCGGGCGCCTTCAGCTCCTGGAGACACACCACGTCGGGCTCGTATTCCGCGAGCCAGCGCAGCAGCAGCGGCTCGCGGGCCCGGATGCCGTTGATGTTCCAGGAGGCGATCTTCATGCGGGGTCTTCCTGCACCGGTTCGGGAGGGGGCCGGCTGCGCACGGGGCGGGCGACCGGCCACCACCCCGGCAGCAACTCGCGTACCTGCCGGCGTGTGAAGCGGTCGTCGATCAGGTGCACCACGCCCTGGTCGGCCGGCGTGCGGATCACGCGGCCCGCGGCCTGCACCACCTTCTGCAGGCCGGGGTACAGGTAGGCGTACGCGTAACCATCGCCGAACGAGGCCTCGAGCCGTTCGCGCAGCGTCTCGTTGACGGGGTTGACCTGCGGCAGCCCCAGCGTGGCGATGAACGCGCCGATCAGCCGGTCGCCCGGCAGGTCCACGCCCTCGGCGAACGCGCCGCCCAGCACCGCGAAGCCGATGCCGCGGCCCTGCGGCACGAAACGCGCGAGGAAGTCGGCGCGCGCGCCCTCGTCCATCGCGCGGGACTGCGCCCACACGGGCAGGTCGGGCGCATCGGCCTGCAGCCTCGCCATCACCTGGTTCAGGTACTCGAAGCTGCTGAAGAAGGCGAGGTAGTTGCCGGGCCGCTCGCGGTACTGCCGGGCGATGAGTTCGGCGATGGGCGCCACCGACGCGGGGCGGTCGGCATGGCGCGTGGAGATGTGGGGCGTGACGTGCACCGCGAGCTGGTCGCGCGTGAACGGCGAGTCGACGTCGATCCACCGCGTGTCGGTGGGCAGGCCCAGCGTGTCGCCGTAGAACGCGCGGGGCGACAGCGTGGCCGAGAACAGCGTGGTGGTGTGCGCCGCGTCGAAGCGCTGGCGCAGGAACGGCGCCGGCACCACGTTGCGCAGGCACAGCACGGAGCGCTTGCGGTGGCCGTGTTCTTCCACCGTGATGTCGAACTGCGAGTGCGTGCCGAAGCGGTCGGACACACGCGCGAAGTGCAGCAGGTCGAAGTAGAAGCGCAGCAGGTCGGGCGGCACCTGGTCGGGGTGGTCGCCGAGGAAGGACGCCATCGCGTCGATGGCGTTGGCGAGCGCGCCGAACCAGCGCTGCGGCAGTTCGTCGAACACCTCGAAGGCCGACGGGCATTCGCCGTTGAGCTGCACCCACGCGCGGTGCAGGCGTTCGAGCGGCTTCTTCAGCGGCTCGGGCGCGATGCGCCGCGCGGCGTCGAGCTGCACCTGGGCCAGCGTGGCCGAGTACATCTTGCGCGCGCGTTCGAGCAGGTTGTGGGCTTCGTCCACCAGCAGTCCCACGCGCCACCCGTTGGCGAGCGTCAGGCCGTGCAGCATCGCGGCGAGGTCGAAGAAGTAGTTGTAGTCGCCCACGACCACGTCGGCCCAGCGCACCATCTCCTGGCCCAGGTAGTACGGGCACACGCCGTGGGTGGCGGCGACGGTGCGCAGCGTGGCGCGGTCGAGGAAGCCGGCCGCCACCGCGGCGCTGCGCGCCTCGGGCAGGCGGTCGTAGAAGCCGCGGGCGAGCGGGCAGCTGTCGCCGTGGCAGGCCTTCCCGGGGTGCTCGCAGGTCTTGTCGCGCGCCGCCAGTTCCAGCACGCGCAGCGGCTGGCCGCCCTCGCTCTTCACCACGGTGTGCAGCGCCTCGAGCGCGAGGCCGCGGCCGGGCGTCTTCGCGGCAAGGAAGAACACCTTGTCGAGCCGCTGCGTGGGGCAGGCCTTCAGCATCGGGAACACCGTGCCCAGCGTCTTGCCGATGCCCGTGGGCGCCTGCGCCGCGAGGCAGCGCCCCGCCCCGGCGGCCTTGTAGACGGCCTCGGCGAGCTGGCGCTGGCCCGGGCGGAAGTCACCGTGCGGAAACGCGAGCGCGGTGAGCGCCGCATCGCGTGCGGTGCGGTGGACGAGCTCCTGCCGCGCCCACGCCATGAACCGTTCGCACAGCCCGACGAAGAAGGCATCGAGGTCGGCGGCCGAATGTTTCTCGGACATCACCGTGTCGTGCAGCGTGCCCACGTCGTGGTACACGAGGGCGACCGTCAGGCGCTCCAGCTTGCGTTCGCGGCACAGCAGCGCGCCGTACACCTTGGCCTGGGCCCAGTGCAGCGCACGGTGGTTGGCGGGCATGGCGGCCAGGTCGCCGCGGTAGGTCTTGACCTCCTCGAGGCGCTGGCGGTCGGGGTCGTACCCGTCGGCGCGGCCGCGCACGCGCAGCGGCCCGTGTTCGCCCGACAGCGACACCTCGTTTTCCGCATTGGGCCCCCGCCGCATGGCCACGGCCGCGTGCCCGGCCACGCCCTCCGCCGCGGACGGGCCGGGCGTGAAGCGGTGGTCGAGGTCACCGACCTTCGCCGCGAACTCGCACAACGCACGCACCGCGACGACATAGACGGGGTTTTCCACGACGCCAGTTTACTGGATGGAACAACAGGAGGACACTGCCATCCGCCCCGAAATGCGCACCGAGGAGACTCCCCATGCACGGCGCCACCCACGAAGTCACGAACGTCGTCGCCCCGCTGGCCGACTACAACGTGTTCACCACCGACACCGCGCTGCAGGAGGCCGTGGCCCGGGCCGGTGCGGCCGGGCACGTGGCGGACCTCGCCGCGTACGGCGAACGCCTGGGAAGCGCCGAGACGCTGCGGCTGGCCGAGGAGGCCAACCGGTTCAAGCCGGAGCTGCACACGTTCGACCGCGTGGGCCACCGCATCGACCGCGTCGAGTTCCACCCGTCGTGGCACGCCATCATGCGGCTGCAGCGCGAGAGCGGGCAGATCTCGCAGCCCTTCTCCGACCCACGCCCCGGCGCCTGGGGCGCCTACGCGGCGGCGTTCTCGATGCACATGCAGGTCGAGGCGGGCTCGCAGTGCCCCGGGTCCATGACCTTCGCCGCCATCCCCGTGCTGCAGCAGGAGCCGCAGCTCTTCAAGCAGCTGGAGCCGAAGCTGTACTCGCGCACCTACGACGCCCGCGACGTGCCGGTCGAGCAGAAGGCCGCGATGCTGGTGGGCATGGGCATGACCGAGAAGCAGGGCGGCTCCGACCTGCGCGCGAACACCACGCGGGCCGTGCCGGTGCGCGGCGAGGGCCGCGGCGCGCAGTACGAGCTCACCGGCCACAAGTGGTTCTTCTCGGCGCCGCAGTCCGACGCCCACCTCGTGGTGGCACAGGCGCCCGGCGGCTTCTCGTGTTTCTACGTGCCGCGCTTCCGGCCCGACGGCAGCCACAACGCCGTGTTCATCCAGCGGCTCAAGAACAAGGTGGGCAACCACTCGAACGCCAGCAGCGAGGTGGAGTTCAACGGCGCGTGGGGCCTGATGGTCGGCGAGGAAGGCCGCGGCGTGCCCACCATCATCGAGATGGCCACGTACACGCGGCTCAACTGCGTGATGGGCAGCGCGGGGCTGATCCGCCAGGCGGTGGTGCAGGCCATCCACCACACGCGCCACCGCAAGGCCTTCGGCAAGCTGCTGGTGGACCAGCCGCTGATGCGCAACGTGCTGGCCGACATGGCGCTCGAGAGCGAAGCCGCCACCGCGCTGATGATGCGGCTCACGCAGTCCTTCGACCGCGCGGCCGACGACCCGCTCGAACGCGCGTACAAGCGCATCGTCACGCCGGCCGCGAAGTTCTGGGTGGCCAAGCGCAGCATCGAACTGGGCGCCGAGGCCATGGAGGTCTTCGGCGGCAACGGCTACGTGGAGGACGGCCCGATGGGGCGGCTCTTCCGCGAGATGCCGGTGATCTCCATCTGGGAGGGGTCGGGCAACGTGATGGGCCTCGACATGCTGCGTGCCATCGGCCGCGAACCCGAGGCGCTGGCCGCGCTGGCGGAGCACCTCGGCGAACGCCTGGGCGGCGACACCCGCCTGCGCCCTCACCTCGCCGGCCTGAAGGCCGTGCTGGGCCAGCCGCCCGAGTCGGTCGAGGCCGGGGCACGCCGCCTCGCGCAGCAGCTGGTGCTGCTGCTGCAGGCCGCACTGCTGCGCGAACACGCGCCCACGGTCGTGGCCGACGCGTTCGTCACGAGCCGCTTCGAGCCGCAATGGGGCCGGGTGTTCGGCACGCTGCCCGATCCGGCGGCGTTCGAGGCGCTGATCGACCGGGCCTGGCCGCGCTGACCGGCCGCGGGCACGGAACCTGCGCGGCCCGCCCGGGTCCGACCCGGACCCCGCCGACGGAGCCGCCCATGTTCACCACCCTCAAGTCCTTCCTCGAACCGCTGCTGCCGCAGGCCGCCCCCCGGGCCGCTTTCGAACACACGCTGCAGGTGGCCACCGCGGTGCTGCTGGTCGAGGTCATGCGGTCCGACGCCCACATCGGCCTGTCGGAGCGGGCGTCGGTGATCGTCGCGTTGCGCGACCGGTTCGCGCTCAATGCCGACGAAGTCGAGGCGCTGATGGTGGTGGCCGACCAGACCGCCCGCGAGGCCCACGACCTGCACACCTTCACGTCGCGCCTGAACGACCAGCTGGAGCCCGAGCAGAAGGCCCGCATCGTCGAGTACATGTGGCAGGTGGCCTACGCCGACGGGCGGCTCGACGCCCACGAGCAGCACGTGATGCGCAAGCTGGCCGACCTGCTCTACATCCCGCACGGCGACTACATCGCCGCGAAGATGCGTGCCCGGGAGGCCATGACCAGCTGAGCGGGCGGCGGGCGTATGCTCGTGTCCTGATGTCCTCCCCGATCCTTCCCCAGGGCGCCCTGAGCCTGCGCCGCTACGGCGCCGACGGCGCGCCCCACCGGCACGACCACGTGCAGGTGGTGATCGGCGTGCACGGCCGGATCGAGCTGGAGGTCGAGGGCCGCGGTGGGCGGGTCGACAACGGCCTCGCGGCGTTCATCGCGCCCGGCAGCGACCACGCGCAATCGGGCGACGGCCACAACCAGTTCCTGGTGCTCGACTGCACCCTGGCCGACATGGGCGACGACGCCGTCGAACGCCTGCGCCGCCAGACCTTCCTGCCGGTGCCCGCGGCCGTGCGCCGGCTCGTCGAGTTCGTGCAGCTCGCGTCCCCGGCCGACGGCGTGCCCGACGCGATCACCCGGCACTGCGCGCCGCTGCTGATCGACGCGCTGGCGGCCGAACGCCGCCCCGCCTCGCGCCTCGACCCGCTGCTGCGCCGCATCGAGGCCGCGCCCGGCGAAGCCTGGCCCGCGGCCCGCATGGCGGTCGAGGCGGGCCTGAGCGTCAGCCGGCTGCACGCGGTGTTCCGCGCCGAACACGACCGCACGCCGCAGGCCTGGCTGTCGGACCTGCGCTTGCGGGCCGTGCAGGACGCGCTCGCCGGCACCACCACCCCCATCGCCCAGCTGGCCCTGGACGCCGGCTACTCCGACCAGACCGCCCTCACCCGCGCGCTGCGCAGGGCCACAGGGCTCACGCCGGCCGCATATCGAAAATCCCATCGCTCCGCTCGCTGACGGCAAGCAAATCGTCCACAGGCCCCATCGGCAGTGGGGACGAAGCCCCCGCGCAGGCGATCAACCCATCAAATCCCATTCCTCGCTGATTTGATGTCCAGCAGGTTGATTTGACCAATCTTGTCGGGATGGATAACAACCGTTAACTTAGCAGGATGCTTGAACCGCATTTCACTTATCCGAAACGTCCAAAGCATAATTTTTAGCAGATCCTCGTCGGCAATATTTTTATGCCCTTTGATACGGGTAATACCTGAACCAAATACGGTGGTGGAAACACTTTTCTGAGCATAAACATTGTTTACTCGATCCCAGAAGTTTATGAGGAACTCCAGGTACTCCGGCATCGTCAGCGAAGCTTTGTTACTTGCGTCAAACTTTGAGAATGCCGTCAACAAGAAATCTTTGTAAACGCAAATACTGCCTATTTGATGTTTACGCTTTTTCCCCAGCCTTCGCATTGCATCGACCCCGACAACCTCTTCCTTCTCAAAATCATAGCTCTCAATGTGAGCATCCAACTGGGAAACAGAAATATCTAGGTGCTTTTGAAGAAAAATTCCATTAACCGATCTTTCGCTGATGATGACATTATCCACCTGCGTGTCAAAGTACTCATTGAACGCAATAGCCTTCAGCCCGGGCTGTTGAAAAATATCGCCAACTTTGATCGCAACATCACTGCCCTCCACATTAATCTCTATGCTATTGAGGTTGCTGGACCAAGCCCAGATAGCAAAATAGATTACCGCCAAGAGCCCCAAAAATATCCAGCCCCCTTTTATTTTGTGGGCGGCCGGAATATCAACAAAAAGAACAACCGCCGACAATGTCGCGCTAATTGCCGAGGTGACTTCGAGAAATTTCCTGTATACGCGGCTGTCAAATAGTTTAACTTTTGCCATTGGCTAGCACCGATATCAGGCCTTGTATCGATAAATGTCCGGCTTATTCTTACTTCCCACCATGAAACCGGGATCACTCAGGGCATCTTTGATAACCGCCTTGTTCAAAGGTACGTGAAGCGTGGGAACTTTATTAATTGAGTCCTTGAGCACGGGGATTTTGCCCCACAGCCCCTTCACCTCATCCCTCAGTGCCCCGTTCAACAGAAGACTTTCTTTTGTTGAGTACTCCGGGTAAATCACAATAACTGGCAATCCTTGGTCGTTAATTGCGTAGTCAACCTCCTCCTTCACGGCGCGAGAGTTGACGGTGCCCGAACTAAGAAACAGGACGAGGTTCTTCGAATTTCGAAGCCGCTCCCGCAGACGAGGCTTCAACGTCGACTCCCAATCACTTCCATCGCGAACGCTATAAGTCTTTTCGTGCGAATCCACAAAAGGAAAGCTCGGGTCAGCACCCTTCCACATCCTCAAGGTGTTGTAGTAGCAAAAGTCCTTGGTCGCGTTAGCTCCGAGGGAGCTCGTGCTAAACGGTTCGATTACATAGAAAGCAGCGTAGTTTCCGTTCCGATAAGCCATGATCTTTCTGTCTCCCCGCAGGTGTAGGTAGGTGAGGTGTAGTCGGTTTTAGGCCTTTCATTTCGGCGGTCCGACAAGTGCACTCTACCAGTCAATGTAATATTTACATACTGGCCTAGGCGCCTCCGCCGAAGAATTTCCTGCGATCCCCTGCGTCCTAACGTCGACAGTAGTCTCGGTCAGGCGCCTGCGAGCCCAGGCCAAGACGTCGCGCTAATCCGCAGCGAAGCTGGAGGCATGCACTCCTCGATCACTTCCACAACCCCCCCGCGCGACACGCGGCTCTTCCGCGGCACCGCCCAGGGCGTGACCGCCGGCGCCCTCTGGGGCCTCGTCTTCCTCGCGCCGCAGGTGCTGGGCAACTTCGCCGCGCTGCAGCTGTCGGCCGCGCGCTACCTCGCCTACGGCGCCATCGCCGCGGTGCTGATCGCCCCGCGCTGGCGCGCGCTGTGGCTTCGCCTCGGGCGCGCCGACCTGCTCGCCCTCGTGCAGCTGGCCCTGCTCGGAAACATCGTCTACTACCTGATGCTCGCCACCGCGGTTCAGTGGGCCGGGGGCGCGGCCACCGCGCTGATCATCGGGCTGATGCCCCTCGTCGTCGCGGTGCTCGGGAGCCGCGAGCCGGGGGCCGTGCCGCTGCGCACCCTCGCGGCGCCGCTCGCCCTCGGCGGCCTGGGCACCGCGCTGGTCGGCTGGGAGGCCCTGCAGGGCAGCCACGGGCCGGGCGGCGACCTGCTCACCCGGGCCGTGGGCCTGTTGTGCGGCTTCGGGGCGCTGGCCTGCTGGACCGGCTACACGGTGGTCAACCGCCGCTGGCTCGCACGCCGCACCGACCTGTCGGCCCACGACGCTTCGCTGCTCGTCGGCGTGATGACCGGCGCGCTGGCGCTCGTCCTCGCCGTTCCCGCCTTCGCGGGCCCGTCCTCCGGACACACCCCGGCCGAGTGGCTCGGCTTCTGGGGCATGGCCCTCACCGTCGCGGTGTTCGCCTCCGTGGTGGGCAACGCGTGCTGGAACCGCGCCGGCCGCCTGCTGCCGCTGGCCCTGATGGGTCAGATGATCGTGTTCGAGACCCTGTTCGGCATGCTGTACGGTTTCCTGTGGGAAGGCCGCGGCCCCACCGTGCTGGAGGTGGCCGCGGTCGTGTGCCTGCTGGGCGGCGTGGTGTGGTCCACGGCCGCCCACCGGCCGGCGCGTGCCGTCACAGCGCCCGCAGGAACGCCACCAGGTCCTTCTTCTCTTCGGCCGTCAGCTTCGTCTCGAGCACCAGGTTGAAGAACTCGACCGTGTCGTCGAGGGTCAGCAGCCGCCCGTCGTGCAGGTACGGCGGCGAGTCCTTGATGCCGCGCAGCGGGAAGGTCTTGATCGGACCGTCCATGTTCGCGGTGCGACCGAGGATGTCGCGCGGCGCGAAGAAGCGTTCGGTGCGCAGGTTGTGCATCGTGTTGTCGGTGTAGTACGGCGGCGCGTGGCACGACGCGCACGTGCCCTTGCCGAAGAACACCGCCTGGCCGCGCAGCTCCGCGGGCGAGGCCTTGCGCGGGTCGAGCCTGCCGTCCACACCCAGCTTGGGCGCGGGCGGGAAGTCGAGCAGCGCCTGGAACTCGCCCATGAAGTGCACCTGGCTGCCACGCTCCAGGATGTTCACCCCCTTCTTCGTCGCGATCACCGGGTCGCCGTCGAAGTACGCGGCGCGCTGCTCGAACTCGGTGAAGTCCTCCACCGACTTGAGCGCGCGCTGCGAGCCGAACAGCCGCTGCACGTTGACACCCCGCAGCGTGGGCGTGTCGATGCGATGGCGGAAGCCCTGCGGCCGCACGTCGCCCGCGAGGTGGGTCGCTCCGTTCGCATGGCCGTTGGCATGGCAGTCGAGGCACGCGACCCCGCGGCTCGGACGTTCGGAGCGGCGGTCGCTGGTCTGGTTGAACTGCTGCTGCGCGAACGGCGTGACGAGCAGGCGCAGGCCCTCGAGCTGCTTCGGGTTGAGCACGCCGTCGAACAGCTCGAAGTAGTTGTCGAGGGTGACAAGCTTGCCCTTCGACACGTCGCCCAGGTCCGGCCGTGTCGTGAGGAAGATCGGCGCGGGGAACTCGGGCAGCACGTGGTCGGGCAGGTCGAAGTCGAGGTCGAAGCGCGTGAGGTCGCGCGCTTCCTGCCGCTTGACCTCGTCGATGTGGAACTTCGGGAACACCATGCCGCCCTCGGGATGGTTCGGGTGGGGCAGCGGCAGGAAGCCCGCGGGGAACGCATCGGCGCGGCGGACCTCCTCGGGGCTCATCGCGGCAAGGCGGTCCCACGTCATGCCGGCGGGCAGCTTCACGCGCACGCCGTCCTGCACCGGTTTGCCGCGCGACATCGTCACGCCCGCCGCGGGCCGGTCGGCGAGGTCGTAGCGCTGCTGCAGCAACCCCTGGTGGCGCGACGCGATGCCCGGCCTGGCGGCCTTCATGCGGGCCATGGTGGTGGCGAAGTCCTCGGCCATCACGACCGGGGCGTAGCTCGTGGGCGGGGGCTTCTTCGCAGGCGGGTCCGCGGCCGGCGAGACACCAGCGAGGCTGAAGAGACCGGCTGCGAACAGCCAGCGTGACAACGGCAGTGGATGGGCCATGGGTTTCTCCCTTCTTGGGTGGGTGGATGCCTGGGGCCGGGCCATGCTAGGTCTCGCCTCCAATCCCACGTCGGCGTCGAATGACCCACCGCGCCACGATGAAAGGGGGCGACGCCCTATGATCGAAACCACCTATCCGTGACATCAAGAATTCCCATGACCCGCATCTGTGTTTTCGGGGCCGGCGCCGTCGGCGGCCACCTCGCCGCCTGGCTCGCACGCGCCGGGCTCGACGTCTCCGTGGTGGCCCGCGGCCCGCACCTCGAAGCCATCCGGTCGAACGGCCTGCGCTACGTCTCCGATGCCGAAGACTTCACGGTGCGCGTGAACGCCAGCAGCGACGCGCGCGACCTCGGCCCGCAGGACCTCGTCATCTCTGCCGTGAAGGCACACGGATTGCCGCACGTGGTGGATGCGATGCAGCCCCTGCTGGGACCGGAGACGCCCGTGATGTTCGCGATCAACGGCGTGCCCTGGTGGTACTTCCATGGCCTCCCCGCCGAACCGGGCCAGCCACCCGCGAGCGAACGCCTCGCCCGGCTCGACCCGGGCGCGTGCCTGTGGCACACGCTGGGCGTGCGCCGCGCCATCGGCTGCGTGGTGACGTCGCCCAACGAGGTGTCGTCGCCCGGCGTGATCCGCAACAACGCCACCAGCAACACCTTCGTGATCGGTGAACCCGACAACACGCTGTCGCCGCGGCTGCAGCAGATCGCGGCGGTGATGAAGCCCGCGCTGCCGGGCCTGTCCACGTCCACCGCGATCCGCGACGTGGTGTGGTCGAAGCTGATGCTCAACATCACGACGTCGCCGCTCGCGACGCTGACGATGCGCCCGCCCATCACGTTCTCGCACGACGAACCCATGCTCGCGGTGTACCGCCAGCTGCTCGCCGAAGGCGTGCGCGTGGCCGCGTCACTGGGCATCACGGTGGCGGCCGACGAGGAGGCCCGCATCGCGCGCATGCGCACCGTGCGGCACCCGCCGTCGATGCTGCAGGACCTGGTCGCGGGTCGCCCGCTCGAGATCGACGCGCAGCTGCTGGCCGTGCAGGACCTGGCGCGGCAGGGCGGTGTCGACACGCCCGTGCTGGACACGCTGCTCGCGCTGCTGGTGCAGCGCATGCAGGCGGACCGCCCCTGACCCTTCGACTCACTCCTGCAAGGAACACGACATGACGACGCCCCTGCTTCTGCTCCCCGGCATCATGAACGACGGCCGCGTGTGGATGCCGGTCCGGGGCGCCTTCGTGCAGACCGACCGCCCCCTCGTCGTGGCCCGCACGGACCTCCACGACCACGTCACCGCCATCGCGGCGGCCGCGATCTCGCTGATGCCCGAGGGGCCGTTCGCCGTGGCCGGCTTCTCGCTCGGCGGCTACGTGTCGCTCGAGGTGTGCCGGCAGGCGGCCGACCGCATCGCGGGCCTCGCGCTGATCGACACCGGCGCGCGGTCCGACACGCCCGAATCGAGCGGCAACCGCCGCCAGATGATCGAGGCGCTGGACAGCGGCAACTCGACGTACGCCGAGGTCGCAGGCTCGTTCCCGCCGAAGCTGCTGCACCCGGCCCACGTCGAAGATGCGGCCCTGGTGGGCCTGCTCGCCGACATGGCCCGGGCCGTGGGCCGCGACGGCTTCAAGCGGCAGCAGACCGCTGCGATGAACCGCCCCGACAACCGCGCGGTGCTGCGCGGGGTGCGCGCGCCGGCGCTGGTGCTGTGCGGTGCCGACGACAAGGTCACCCCGCCCGAGCTGAGCGACGAGATGGCGGGCCTGCTGCCCGGCGGGGTCGAGCGCGTGGCGGTGGCGACGGCCGGGCACATGTCCACGCTGGAACAGCCCGCCGCCGTCACCACCGCGCTCGCGCGGTGGCTCCAGCGCGTGGACGCCGCTACAGGGTCTTCAGGTACTCGATGAGCGCCTTGCGTTCGGCATCGGTGAGCACTGAGTTGAACGTGTGCCCGCCGTTTCCCTGCCCGAACATGTACGTGTTGTAGATCTTGCGGTCCTCGATGTCGCTGTTCGTGATCGTGGGCGGGAACAGCACGTTCCAGGTCAGCGCGACGTTCGAGTAGAGGCCCCGCACCAGTTCGTTGTACCAGGCCTGCAGCTGCTCGTCCTTCGGGTCGCAGCGCCAGTACGGCGACGGGATCGGGTCGAAGAGCGTGGGCTTCCGGCACTGCAGCGTGTCGTACTTCCAGCCCATCTTCTGCGTGTCGTACGCGGACATGCGCGTGTCGTACCCCATGATCGTGCGGCCCACCTGGTCCCAGCGCGGCGGGTTCGAGACACGCCGCCACAGCGGCTTGCGGTCCGAGGGCTTGAGCACCTCCCACACGTTCGGGACCGACCCGTTGTGCAGGTACGGCGCGGTCGCCCACACGCCGTACAGCGGCGGCGCCAGGTAGCCCAGTTCGCGGTTGCCACGCAGGTCCGCGCGGTTCTGCGGGCCGCAGTCGTTCACCGTGCCCTTGGTCGTCGGGTAGCCGAAGAAATTGCTGGCCCCCGCGACCTGCACCGCCTCGTTGTTCGTCTTCTGCCGCACGATGTCCGTCTGGATGATGCGCTGCGGCGTGATGTACGACGCCATGCCTTCCAGCGCGGGTGTCGCCAGGAACGCGGGATCGTTGACGTAGCGCGGGGCGTAGGCGCCGTGGCAGCTCGCGCACGAGCCGTTGCCTTCGTTCGGCTTCGGCACCGGGTTGTTGCGACTCGTCGCCCACAGGTTCAGCGTGTGGAACAGCACGGCACCCTGCTCGGCGAGCGCGGTGTCGATGGTGCCGGGATAGGGCGGCGACTTCAGCGACTCGATCCACGTGTTGGCGTCGGGTCCGTGCGCGCGCATCCAGGTCTGACCCGCCTCGGACAGCGGGCCGCCCACCGAGCCGAACAGGCCCAGCAGCGGCGTGTAGAACACCATGTCCACGCGCGGTGCGTCCATCGGGAACACGCCGTCGACGAACTTCACCGGACGGTGGCCCATGTTCCACCAGGCCGGCGTGTCCATCGACGCGGTGGAGCCCGACGCGAGCACGCCGAGGAACGTGTCGAGCGGCAGCAGGCCCTGGTCGGGGAACACGAAGGCGAGGTTGATGTCGCTGGCGTTGTTCGTGCCGCGGGTTCGCG
The DNA here is from genome assembly GCF_002116905.1 of Piscinibacter gummiphilus. NCBI lineage: Bacteria > Pseudomonadati > Pseudomonadota > Betaproteobacteria > Burkholderiales > Sphaerotilaceae > Rhizobacter > Rhizobacter gummiphilus. The sequence goes on along the minus strand of NZ_CP015118.1, from coordinate 438,620 downwards.
TCAGGTTCGCGATCGACGCGAGCGAGGCCAGGTAGCCGAGCGGCAGCGCGTCGCGCAGGAACAGGTGCAGGTCCTGCAGGCTGCTGCCGCCGCCCGGGGCCGGCACGCCGTTGGCCGCGCCGCTGTGGCACGCGTGGCACGTGACGCCGATGCGCCCGCTCCACGTGCCGTCGGGATTGCGCAGTTGCGTGAACATCTCCGGGAGGCGGCCGGTGCCACCGTTCGTGCGGTTCGGGTCCTCGAAGGGCTTGGGGTACGGGTTGCGGCCCGTGCCGAACACCGAACCGTAGCGTTCGGCCACGAGCTGGTCGAAGTTGTCCGGGCGGACGACGAAGCCGCCCCAGGTGGTCCACAGCGCGTTGTACTGCGTGGCCGTCAGCGTGCTCGCGCCGAACACCGATTCGAGCGTGCGGGTGTTGTCGCCCGTGAACAGCGCGGCGACGGTCGGCGAGCCCGTCTCGAGCAGGCCGCCCCCGCGATAGAAGCGGTCCCGGAGGTCACCGCAGGTCTTCGGGTGCCCGGCCTCCTGGACCGCGGCCGGGTCGGTGTGGCAGTCCTTCCAGTACGCGTTGAACGCGACCGCCTTGCCCGTGCTGATGCCCGGCTGCACGAGCGAACGCGGGTCGGCGGGCAGGACGGTGGCCGCGGGCTTGCCCTCGCAGTAGTCCCACAGTGGTGAGCCGCCCCGGCTGCTCTGGATCAGGTCCGTCGCGGCCTGGGCGCTGGCGGCGAGCCCGGCGGACAGACCGAGCAGCAGGACCATCGACAGGCGCCGCGCGGGCGCCCAGGGGTGTTGTGAACTCATCGGAGATCTCCCTTGGATGGGCCCAGCGTCCGATACCCATCGGTCCGAGCCAGGGCAGGAAGATCGTCATCCGGGGTCCCCGTGCGTATCGTCAGTTCCGACGATTCGGAACCGGTGTCACGCCTCTGCCGGCGCCATGTCCATCTCCTGCAACGCCGCCATCAGGTGTTCCCCGAATGCATGCGCGATCACCGGCAGTTGACGCCCGCGCAAACGCGCGAGCACGAGGCGGCCGTGCGGGAACTGGCGGTCCTCCAGCGGCAGCGTGACCAGCTCGCCGCCGTCCGTCACTGCCCCCACCGCGATCTGGAAGGTGATGGCCTGCCCGTGGTACAGGCAGCCGCGCAGGAACTCGAACGAGTTGCTCTCGACCATCGGCTGCAGCTTCAGTGAACTGCGGGCGAGGAACTGCTCGATGAGCTGGCGGCCCGCGATGTCGCGGTTGGGCAGCACGAGCGGGTAGCCCGCGCAGTCGCGCAGGCGCACGCCGGTGCGGCCGGCGAGCGGGTGGTCGCGGTGCATCACGGCCACCAGCTGCTGGTCGAACGCGGCGAGCACTTCGATGTCGGCCTCGGGGGCGAGGTTGAAGACGAGCGCGAGGTCGGCATCGTACGCACGCAGCGCCTCGAGCGCCTGGTGGTGGTCGCCGATGCGCACCGCGTAGCCCGCGAGCGGATGGGCGTCGCGGAAGCGGGCGACCACCGCCGGCAGCAGCGCGGGCGCGAGCGCCTGGCTGGCGACCAGGCTCACGCGGCCGCGCCGCAGGCCCTTCAGCTCCTCGATCTGCGAGCGCACCTCGTCCAGCTCGGCGGTGCGCCCGCGGATGTACCGCACGAAGAGCTCGCCGGCCGTGGTGAGCCGCATGCCCCGCGGCAAGCGCTCGAAGATGGGCGTGCCGAGTTCGTCCTCCAGGTCGAGGATGCGGCGGTTCACCGCGGACGGGGCCACGTGCAGGCGTTCGGCCGCCTGGCGGATGGAGCCGGCGCGCGCGACCTCGTCGACGTAGCGCAGGAAGCGGAGGTGGTTCATGGAACCGGGCCCAAGCAGGTTCGGTGCCGGGTGTTGCCGAGGCGGCAACGGTCGACCGCGATTCCGCGCCTGATCCGCAACGGTGCGTGTGCCACGGGACCGTGCGGCGGCGCGCCCTTTTGGCGCACGTTCGCGCGCGGACCGCACGCGGCGGAGCGGTCACGATTGGGCTCCGGACGCTGCAGTGCCCCGTTCCAGGCCCCGTCCGCGACATCACCCCCGTGCGCCGCCACCCATGAGAACCGGCCTCGTGTTGCCGCATCGGCAACGGTGCATCGCGAAAACGGCATGGCGCGGACACGCTGTCCGGCACGCAGGGTGCAAGAGACCGACCACTTGCCACCGCCGGAGTCCCCATGTCCCGAGTCCTCTGTTCCCTGCTGGCCTGTGCCGCGCTGCTCGCCGGCGCGCCGGCCCGCGCGCAGGAAACCACCCCGATCAAGTTCGTGCTCGACTGGAAGTTCCAGGGCATCCACGCGTGGTACTTCCTCGCGAAGGAACGCGGCTACTTCGCGCAGGAGAAGGTCGACGTATCGTTCGACCAGGGCGATGGCTCGGCGAGCGCCGTGACGAAAGTGATGGCCGGCACGTACCAGGCCGCGTTCGGTGACCTGAACGCCATCGTGCAGAACGCCGCCGCGTCGCGCCCCAACGTGCCCGTGATGGTCTACATGATCTACAACCGCGCGCCGTTCGCGATCATGGCGAAGGCCTCGGGGCCCATCCGTTCGCTGAAGGACCTGGAAGGCCGCAACGTCGGGTCGCCGGCCGGCGGCGCCGCGATGAAGATGTTCCCGGCGCTCGCCGAGCGCAGCGGCATCGACACCACGAAGGTGTCGTGGACGAACATGGCGCCCAACCTGCAGGAGCAGATGCTGCTGCAGGGCCAGGTCGACGCCTCGGCCGTGTTCTCGGTCACGGCCTACATGAACCTCGTGGCGCAGCGCGTCGACCCCGACAAGGACATCCGCTGGTTCCACTACGCCGACAACGGCATCGCGCTGTACGGCAACGGCGTGCTCGTGTCGCCGCAGCTGCTCAAGGACAAGCCGGAGGCCGTGGCCGGCCTCGTGCGCGCGATCCACAAGGGCCTGCGCGACACGGTCGCCGACCCCGATGCCGCGATCGAGGCCCTCGCGAAGCAGGAGCCGCTGGTCAACAAGGCGATCGAGAAGCGCCGCCTGCTCTACGCGCTGCAGAACGTGGTGCTGACGCCCGAGGCCGCGCGCCGCGGCGTGGGTGACGTGGACGACGAACGCCTGCGCCTGGCCATCGGCCAGGTGAAGGAGGCCTTCGAGCTGGCGCGTGCGCCGGCTCCGTCCGACGTGTTCGACCGCCGCTTCCTGCCCCCGCTGGCCGACCGCCAGCTGCGCCTGAAATGAACGACCGCCTGCGCTTCGGCCCCGCCCCGCACAACGCGTGGACGTGGTCGCCCGACGGCGTGAGCCTCGTGCGCGAGGCCCGCACGCCTCGCCCGGTGCGGCTCGCCACGCAGGACGACATGGTCGAGATCGACGTGGTGCGCAGCGCGCTGATCGTCGTCGACATGCAGAACGACTTCTGCCACCCCGAGGGCTGGTTCGGCCAGAAGGGCGTGTCGATGAAGGCCACGCGCAAGCCGATCCCGACGATCGCCGAACTGCTGCCCGCATGGCGGCATGCCGGTGGCCAGGTGGTGTGGCTCAACTGGGGCGTCCGCGCCGACACGCTGAACCTGAGCCCGCTCGTGCAGTTCAAGGCCTCGCGCCCCGGCGCCGACGGCCAGCCCGGCGTGGGCTACGGCGACGTCTCGCCACTCGACCACGGCCCGAGCGTCGTGCCCGGCTCGTGGGGCGCGCAGGTGGTGGACGACCTGCCCGTCGACCCGGCCGACATCACCGTGTTCAAGCACCGCCTGAGCGGCTTCTGGGACAACGAGCTCGACTCGATCCTGCGCCAGCAAGGCATCACGACGCTGCTGTTCGCGGGTGTCAACACCGACCGCTGCGTGTTCTCGACGCTGCAGGACGCGGCCTTCCTCGGCTACGACTGCGTGCTGCTGAAGGACGCGTGCGGCACCCCGTCGCCCGCGTACGTCACGCGCGCCATCCATTTCCTCGTCGAGAAGCTCCACGGGTTCGTGGCTTCCGCCGATTCGCTGATCCCCGCCCTCGTGCGCACCCCCAAGCCCTCCTCCCGAAAGGAAACTCGATGAAACCCGTCCGCTGGCTGACCGCCCTCGCCACCGCCGCCGCGATGCTCCCCGCCGTCGCCTTCGCCGACACCCCGATCAAGGTCGTGCTGAACTGGAAGTACCAGGGCCCGCAGGCCTGGTTCTTCGTCGCGCAGGACAAGGGCTACTTCAAGGCCGAGGGCCTCGACGTGACGATCGACCAGGGCGAGGGTTCGGCCGCGTCGATCACGAAGGTGGCCGCGGGCGCCTACCAGGCCGGCTTCGGCGACATCAACGCGGTGATCGACCTCGCGGCCAAGCGCCCGGCCGACGCGCCCGTGGCCGTATACATGCTCTACAACACCCCGCCCTTCACCATCGTCGTGAAGAAGGACAGCCCGATCCGCACTGCGAAGGACCTGGAAGGCAAGACGCTCGGCGCCCCGGCCAACGACGGCGCGCTCAAGCTCTTCCCCGCGTTCGCGAAGGCCGCGAAGGTGGACCCGAGCAAGGTCTCGATCAGCAACATGGCCCCGAACCTGCGTGAGCAGATGCTGATGCGCGGCCAGGTCGACGGCGTGTTCGGCTACATCAACACCATCGCGTTCAGCGCCCGCCTCGTGGGCCTCGACCCCGAGAAGGACCTGCGCTTCATCAACTACGGCGACAACGGCCTCGACCTGTACTCGAACGCCGTGGTGTTCTCGCGCGCGTTCGTGAAGGAGAACCCGAAGGCCGTCACCGGCTTCCTGAAGGCGCTGAACCGCGCCATCAACGACTCGCTCGCGAACCCCGAGATGGCGATGGATTCGGTGATGAAACGCGAGCCGCTGCTCAAGCGCGACATCGAGCGCGACCGCCTCGCCGCCACGCTGAAGGACGAGATGAACCACCCCGAGATCGCGAAGATCGGCCTCGGCGACATCGACACCGCCCGCCTGACCCGTTCGATCGGTGTCGTGGTGGAAGCCAACCAGCTGGCCCGCACGCCCACCGCCGCCGAGGTCTTCGACCGCAGCTTCCTGCCGGCCCGCGCCGACCGCGCCAGCAAACTCTGAAAGGACTCCCCGCCATGAAACTGAAACTGACCGACAAGGTGGTGGTGATCACCGGCCCCGCCAAGGGCATGGGCCGCGCGGTGACGCTCGCCTTCGCCGAGGAAGGCTGCAAGCTCGTGCTGGCCGGCCGAGACACGGCCGCGATCGAACCGGTGGCCGCCGAGGCCCGCGCGATGGGCGTGCCCGCCGTCGTGGTGGCCTGCGACCTGACCGACGACACGCAGACCGAGGCCCTCGCGAAACACGCGCTGGAGGCCTTCGGCCAGATCGACGTGCTGGTCAACGTGGCCGGCGGCTCCGGCCCCATCGGCAAGACCGGCTGGGAAACCACGGCGGCCGAGTTCAACGAAATCGTCGAGCTGAACATGACCGGCTGCTTCAACACGATGCACGCCGTGCTGCCGTCGATGATCGCGCGCAAGAGCGGCAAGATCGTCAACGTGGGCGGCACCTTCGGCATGCGCGGCCGCGCCGGCCGCACCGCGTACTCGGCCTCGAAGTGGGGCCTGCGCGGCATCACGAAGAGCTTCGCGCTGGAAGCCGGCCCCCACAACATCAACGTCAACTGCGTCGCCCCCGGCATGGTGGACGGCCCGCGCTTCCGCGAGAAGGTCTGCGCGAACATGGCCAAGAAGCTCGGCATCACGCTCGAGGAAGCGATGGAACGCCACGCGGCCGACTACGCGCTCAAGCGCGTGTCGCAGGACGAGGACATCGCCAACGCCTGCCTGTTCCTCGCGAGCGACGTCTCGCGCCAGGTCACCGGCGTCGACCTCCCGGTCGACGGCGGCTGGGCCATGCTCTGAAGGAGACGACGACATGAGCAACGTGGACCTCGTCATCCGGGGCGGCAAGATCGTCTCGCCCGAACAGATCATCGACGCGTCGATCGCCATCGACGGCGGCCGCATCGTCGCCATCGGCCACGACGACCTGATGCCCTCGGCCAGGACGGAACTGCGCGCCGACGGCCTGCACCTGCTGCCCGGCGCCATCGACAGCCATGTGCACTTCCGCGACCCGGGTTATCCGCACAAGGAGACGTGGAAGAGCGGTTCGGCCGCCGCGGCCTGCGGCGGCGTGACCACCGTGTTCGACATGCCCAACACGAAGCCGGCCACCGGCACCGTGGAGGCGCTGCAGATGAAGCTGCGCGCCGCCGAAGCGTCGTACGTGGACTTCGGCATCCACGCGCTGCTGGGCGACGAGACCATCGACCGGCTGGAGGACCTGCTGGACGCCGGCGCCACGAGTTTCAAGGCCTTCGTCGGCAACACCTTCGGCAACCTGCCCGCGCCCACCGACGGCGCACTGCTCGAAGGGTTCGAGATCCTCGCGCCGCTGGGCATCCGCACCGTGGTGCACGCCGAGAACTCGTCGATCATGGCCCGCCGCCAGGGCCGCCTCGAAGCCGCCGGCCGCAACGACGCGTGGGCGCACCTCGCCGCGCGCCCGGCCGTCGCCGAGATCGAGGCCATCGGGCGCGTGCTGACACTCGCCGAATGGACCGGCGCCCGTGTGCACATCGCCCACCACAGCGCGGCCGACTCGCTGTTCGTGCTGCGCGACGCGAAGCGCCGCGGCGTCGATGTGACGGTGGAGACCTGCCCGCAGTACCTGCTGCTGCACACCGGCGACATGACCCGCCTGGGTGGCATCCTGCGCCTGAACCCGCCCATCCGCGAGGAACGCCACCACCAGCCGCTGTGGGACGCGCTGATGGACGGCACGATCGACATGATCGCCACCGACCACGCGCCCCACACGCCAGAGGAAAAGACGCGCGAGAGCATCTGGGCCTGCGACTGCGGCTTCCCCGGCGTCGAGACCCAGATGTCGATCATGCTGACCGAGGTGAACCGCCAGCGTGCCTCGCTGATGGACTACGTCAAGTGGAGCGCGGTGGCGCCGGCGAAGGCGTGGGGCCTGTACGGCACGAAGGGTGTGCTCGCGCCGGGCGCCGACGCCGACATCGCGATCGTCGACATGAACGCCAAGGGCATCCTGTCGCAAGGCAAGCTGCAGTCGATCAGCAAGATCTCGCCGTGGCACGGCCGTCCGGTGATGGGCCACCCGCTGCACACGCTGGTGCGCGGCCGCTTCGTGATGCGCGACGGCAAGCTGGTGGAAGATGCTGCCGGCTGGGGCAAGTCGATCAAGACCGTGCAGCGCATGCCCACGCCGCGCCCGCGCAACACCGAACACCGCATCAGCGCCGTGCTGGCCACACCCGAAGGTGCGCCGCGCGCCGACGTGGCGAAGTTCACCAACGGGGACCTCACATGAGGCATCAGGCCGTCGAGGTGTGCCGGGTGCCGTGCCGCGGGCCTGGCGATCTGTCCGGGGTTCAGGCCCTGGCGGACGCGGGTCGGCTCGTGGCCGCCGACATCGTCGCGGTGATGGGGAAAACCGAGGGCAACGGCTGCGTCAACGATCACACGCGCGAGTACGCGAGCGTGGCGTGGTGCCACTGGCTGGCCGGCCAGCTCGGGTGTTCTCCCACGGAAGCCGGCGAACGCGTGGCGCTCGTGATGTCGGGGGGCACCGAGGGTGTGCTGTCCCCCCACTTCACCGTCTTCACGCGGCGCTGGATCGACGGCCCCGCGCCGGCCGGTCCCAAGCGCCTCGTGATCGGCACCGCGCAGACGCGCGACTTCGCACCCCACGAGCTGGGCCGCGCCGCGCAGGTGGACGCCACGGCCGAGGCCGTGCGCGAGGCGATGCGCGAGGCCGGCATCGACACGGCCGCCGACGTGCACTTCGTGCAGGTCAAGTGCCCGCTGCTGACTTCCTCCGCCGTCCAGCGGTCGGTGGATACCGGTCTGGAGCCGGTCACGCGCGACACCTACGAATCCATGGGCTACTCGCGTGGCGCCTCGTCGCTGGGCATCGCGGTGGCCTTGCGCGAGGTGCCGCGCGACGCCGTCACCGACGACGTGGTGCTGCGCGACTTCTCGCTGTACTCGGGCCGGGCGTCGGCGTCGGCCGGCATCGAACTCGACCACAACGTGGTGATCGTGCTCGGCGAGGCCGCGGGCGCCGCGTCGCCGTACCGCATCGCCCACACGGTGATGAGCGACGCGATCGACGGCCGGGCCGTGTCGGGTCTGCTGGCCGCATTCGGCGAACCCGGCCGCCTCGTCAACCTGCTGGCCAAGGCCGAGGCGAGCCCCGACGGCCGGGTGCGCGGCGAACGCCACACGATGCTCAACGACTCGGACATCAACGCGACGCGCCACGCCCGCGCGGCGGTGGGCGGCGTGCTGGCGTCCCTCGCCGGCCACACCGCGCTGTACGTGTCCGGCGGCGCCGAACACCAGGGCCCCGCCGGCGGCGGCCCGGTGGCCGCCATCCTTCACCTCGGAGACCCCGCATGACCTCACCGATCATCGACCTCGCCGACGTCACCGTGCGCTACGGCGCCAACGGCACGCTGGCCCTCTCGTCGACCGACCTGCGCATCGAGCAGGGCGAGTTCGTGGCCCTCGTGGGGCCGAGCGGCTGCGGCAAGTCCACCATCCTGAAGCTCGTGGCCGGGCTGCTGCAGCCCAGCTCCGGTGGACTGATCGTGGCGGGCCGCGAGAGCCCCGCGGGCGCCGTGCGCATCGGCCTCGCGTTCCAGAATCCGACGATGATGCCGTGGCTCAACATCCGCGACAACGTGATGATCCCGCTGAAGATCGTCGAGCCCTTCCGGCAGGACTACGCGCGCAAGAAGCGCGGCGAATACGCCGAACGCGCCGAGGCGCTGCTCGCGCAGGTGGGTCTGGCCGGCATGGGCGACAAGCGCCCGTGGCAGCTGTCGGGCGGCATGCTGCAGCGGGCCTCGCTGTGCCGTGCGCTGATCCACGAACCCCAGCTGCTGCTGCTCGACGAACCGTTCGGTGCGCTGGATTCGTTCACGCGCGAGGAGCTGTGGTCGCTGACCCAGCAGCTGTGGCTCGACAAGAAGCCCACCGTGCTGCTGGTGACCCACGACCTGCGCGAAGCCGCGTACCTCGCCACGCGCATCTGCGTGATGACCTCGCGCCCGGGCCGCATCCTCGAAGACCGCGCGGTCGACTTCCCCCGCCCGCGCACGCTCGAGATGAGCTACGCGCCCGAGTTCGCATCGCTCGTGCAGGCGCTGCGCATGCGCATCGCCGAGGCGCGCACGGCACCGGTGGCGCTCGTTCCCACCCAACCCGAGAAGGTGGCCGCATGAGCGCCGCGATGTCCCCCAAGCTGCGGCAACGCCTGCTGTCCACCTCCGCCCTCGTGGGCTTTTTCGTGCTGTGGGAGATGGCCTGCGTCGCGAGCGGCGTCTCGGACCTGATCCTGCCCCGCCCCTCGCAGATCGCGCACGTGCTGTACGAGAAGCTGCCGCTGCTGTGGCCGCACGCGGTGCAGACGCTCAACACCACGCTCGCGGGCTTCGCGCTCGGCGTGGTGATCGGCATCCTGCTCGGGCTGCTGATCGGCTCGTCGCGCACCGCGTACGACGTGGCCTACCCGCTGCTCGTCGGGTTCTCCAGCATCCCGAAGGTGGCCGTGGTGCCCATCTTCGTCGTGTGGTTCGGCTCGGGCACGGTGCCCGCGATCCTCACGTCGATGGTCATCAGCATCTTCCCCGTGGTGGTGAACGTGGCCACCGGCCTCGCCAACACCGAACCGGAGCTGGAGGACGTGCTGAAGGTGCTGGGCGCGAAGAAGCGCGACATCCTGTGGAACGTGTCGCTGCCGCGCGCGCTGCCGTACCTGTTCGCGTCGCTGAAGATCGCGATCACGCTCGCCTTCGTCGGCACGGTGCTCGCCGAGACGGTGGCCTCGAACAAGGGCATCGGCAACCTGATGATGATCGCGAGCGGCAACTTCGACGTGCCGATGGTGTTCGCCGGTCTCGTGATCCTGGCGGTGCTGGGCGTCATCCTGTACGCCATCTCGTCGTGGGTGGAACTGCGGATGACCGGCTGGGCGCAGCGCAAGAACGACCTGGCGATGGGATGATGCGCACATGACTGCACTGACAACCGTCGCCGTGTTCTGCGGCTCCAACTTCGGCGTGTCCCCGGCCTATGCCGAGGCCGCCGCCGCCCTCGGCCGCACGCTGGCCGCGCGGGACATCGGCCTCGTCTACGGAGGCACGACCAAGGGCCTGATGGGTGTGGTGGCCGACGCCGTGCTCGAGGCCGGCGGCCGGGTCACCGGCGTGATCAACCAGCGCCTGTTCGACCGCGGCCACCTGCATCCGAAGCTCACCGCCCACGAGGTGGCCGTGTCGATGCGCGAACGCAAGGCCCGCATGGCCGACCTCGCCGACGCCTTCATCGCGCTGCCCGGCGGGCTGGGCACGCTCGAAGAGCTGCTGGAAGCCGCCACGCTGACGCAGCTGGGCGACCACACCAAGGCCTGCGGCGTGCTCAACGTGCGCGGCTTCTACGAGCCGCTGCGCGCGCTGCTCGCCACCGCGACGGACGAGGGGTTCATGAAGCCGGAACACCGCGACATGATGGTGATCGAACCCGACCCCGCCGCCCTGCTCGACGCCCTCGCCGCCTGGCAGGCCCCCACCGTCACCAAGTGGATCGGACAACCCGGTTCCTGAAGAGAATTCCCATGACACGCATCCAGATGACCGCCGGCGGCCACCGCTTCGTCGCCGAGACCCACCCCGACGCCCCGAAGACCGTCGCCGCCTTCCTGAAGCTGCTGCCGTACCGGCAGAAGCTGATCCACGTGCGCTGGAGCGGCGAAGGCTGCTGGATCCCGATGGGCGACTTCGAACTCGGCGTGGGCTACGAGAACCACACGAGCCACCCGTCGGTGGGCGACATCCTGTTCTACCCGGGCGGCTACAGCGAGACCGAGATCATCCTCGCGTACGGCAGCTGCAGCTTCTCCAGCAAGATGGGGCAGCTCGCGGGCAACCACTTCCTCACCATCGTCGAAGGCAAGGAGAACCTGCGCGCGCTGGGCGTGAAGACGCTGTGGGAAGGTGCGCAGGACGTGGAGTTCTCGCTGTGAAGGGCCGCCTGCTGATCGAAGGGGGCCTGGTCGTCACGGACGCGTCCAGCGCGCCGCGCCACGCCGACATCCTCGTCGAGGACGGTCTCGTCCAGGCGCTCACCTCCCCCGGCGCCTCCGGGGTCGACGCCGCCGTGCCACGCCTCGACGCCACCGACCGCCTCGTGATGCCCGGCCTCGTCAACGGCCACACGCACGCGCACGGCGGCCTCGGCCGCGGTGCCGTGGAAGACGTCGCGCTCGAAGGGTTCCTTGCCGCATCGCCCGCCATCAACGGGCACCGCGGCCTCGACGACCTCGCGCTCAGCGCCACGCTGACCGGGGTCGAACTGCTGCGCAAGGGCTGCACGGCCCTCTTCGACATGACGACGCAGTTCCCGCTGCCCACCGTCGAGGGCCTGCACGCGGTGGCCGGCGCCTACGCGCGCCTCGGCATCCGCGCGGTGGTCTCACCGATGCTGGCCGACCGCACGCTGTACCAGGCCTACCCGGAACTGCTGGCCTCGCTCCCCGAGCCGCTGCGCGCCGGCGCGGCCGCGCTGAAGGGCGCGTCGCCGGCCGACAACCTCGCCGCGGTGGACGCCGCCGCGCGCGACTGGCCGTTCGATCCGTCGCGCGTGCGCCTCGGCATCGCCCCCACGATCCCGCTGCACTGCTCCGACGAGTTCATGCGCGGCTGCGCCCGGCTCTCCGAGACCTGGAACCTGCCGATGCAGACGCACCTGGCCGAAAGCAAGATGCAGGCGGTGTTCGGCGAGCAGCGCTACGGCAAGAGCCTCGTCGCGCACCTCGCCGACATCGGCCTGCTGGGCCCGCGCCTGAGCACGGCCCACGCCATCTGGATCGGCGACGAGGACATCGAGATCCTTGCGAAGGCGGACGTCACCGCGATCCACAACCCCCTGAGCAACCTGCGGCTGGGCTCCGGCATCGCGCCGGTGCGGCGCATGCTTGAACGGGGCCTGCGCGTGGGCGTGGGCAGCGACGGCGCGAACACGTCGGACACCCAGAACCTCTTCGAGGCCACGCGCCTGGCCGCCTTCCTCTCGCGCGTGATGAGCGCCGACGAGGACCGCTGGATCGACGCGGCCGAGGCGCTGCACATGGCCACCGAAGGCAGCGCCCACGCGCTCGGCTGGGGCGACCGCCTCGGCCGCATCGCCCCGGGCCGCGAGGCCGACCTCGTGCTGCTCGACCTGTCCCAGCCCATCTACGTGCCGCTGCGACACGCGGTGCGCCAGGTGGTGCACGGCGAGAACGGCGCGGCGATCGACCGTGTGCTCGTCGGCGGCGAGGTGGTGGTGGCCGGCGGCAAGGTGCTGACGGTGGACGAGGCCGCGCTGCGCCGCGAGGCCCAGGCCGCGGCCGACCGGCTCGACGCGCTGAACGCCGAGGGCCGGAACCTGGCGCAGGCGATGCGGCCGTGGGTGAGTGCGTTCTGCTGCGGGGTGGGGAAGTCGCCGTTCCACCTGCATGGCGGGCGGCAGGTGGCGGGCTGAGCCTCACGAAAGATAAACGGTCACCCCGGCGCAGGCCGGGATGACGGGTGCTTTCGAGTTCGTCCGGGTTGTCAGACGATCACCCCCCCATCCACCACGATCTCCTGCCCCGTGATGTTCCGACCGCCCTCCCCCGCGAGGAAGCGCACGGTGGCCACCACGTCGGACGTCTCGTTCGGCCGCTTGAGCGCCATGCCCATCGCGTGGACATAGCGGTCGAGCACCTCCTCCTCGCTCACGCCCTCCGCCTCGGCCTGCTCGGCCCAGCGCTTGCGCATGCGGTCGACGGCGATGGCGCCCGGCGCCACGACGTTCGCGGTGACCCCGTGGGCGCCGACCTCCAGCGCCGCGCTGCGCGTGAGGCCGCGCAACGCCCACTTCGACGTCGCGTAGCTCGCACGCCCCGCCCGGCCGCGCATGCCGTGGGTGCCGCCGATGTTGATGACCCGCCCGTTGCCCTGCCGGCACATCACCGGCAGCAGGTGGGTCATCGTGAGGAACGGGCCGCGCAGGTTCGTCGCCATCACGGCGTCGAAGTCGCCCAGCTGCAGCTCGCCCACCGGGTCACCCAACGGGCCCGGGATGCCGGCGGCGTTGACCAGCACGTCGGCGCGCCCGCCCGACCAGGCGAGGAACACCTGCAGCGCGCCGGCGACTGCCTGTTCATCGCGCACGTCGGCGGTCAGCACGCAAGCCCGGCGGCCCAGCTGGCGGATGCGGTCGGCGGTGGCTTCGAGCGCGTCCGTGCGGCGGCCCAGCACTCCGACGTCGCAGCCGTCCTCGGCGAGGGCGATGGCGACGTCGCGGCCGGTGCCGCTGCTCGCGCCGGTAACGAGGGCGACGGGACGGACCGTGTCGGCAATCGTGTTCATGTCAGGCCACCTTGTCGAACTGGCGTTCGCGGGCGAGCGCCTGGGCCTTGTAGATCGAGCTGCCGGCCCGCGACGGGAACGGCAGCTTGATGACGTTGGGCTCGGTGCGCACGGCACTCGTGGCCGGGCCGGTCAGCAGCCGGCTGTTGTATTCCGCCCAGTCCACGTCGTAGAACAGCGGGAAGGCATCGCTCGCGGCGTACTCGAGGAACAGGATGCGGCGCTGCTTGCCGGACCGGTTCGATCCCGAGCCGTGCATCGTCATCGGGTGGTGGATCGACACCGTGCCGGCGGGACCCACGAGCGACGCCGCCTTCGACAGATCGACCTTCTGCTGCACGACGTCCACCGCGCCGACGAAGCCGAACTCCGGGTCGTGGTGTTCGAGCAGCGGGCCCTTGTGGCTGCCGGGCAGCACCTGCATCGCGCCGTTCTCGAGTGAGACGTCGTCCATCATCACCGAGGCCACGCAGGTGGACATGTTCGTGTGCGGCGCGAAGGCCCAGTCCTGGTGCCACTCCAGCGGCGATCCCGCGCGGGCCGCCTTCATGTTGATCTTGCTGTGGCTCAGCCGGACGTTCTCGCCGCAGATGCGCTGCACCAGGCCGAAGATGGCCGGGTGTTTCGCGAGCGCGAAGTAGAGCGGGTCGATGCGGTGCGGCTTCTTCAGGCGCTGCACGAGCGGCGCGTCGGGCGTGTGCCCGGCCTCGAAGTCGAACATCGCGTTTTCCTCGGTCAGGCCGCGCGCCTGGGCCGTGATGCGGTCCGTGGTGGCCTGCAGCTCGCGCACGTCGTCGGCGCTCAGCGCGCCGGGGATCAGCACGTAGCCTTCCTCCTGGTACTGCTGGTACATCTGTTCGGTGTTCATCGTTCGGTTCCTCGTCGTGTAGGGAAACGGCTCGCGGCCGTCATTCGGAAGGGGTCGCGCGCGCCATGTCGACCGGAAGGTCCGTCACGACCATGTGCGCCTTGAAGTGGGTGATGCACAGCGGCAACCGCGCCTGCAGCGCCGCCGTCTGGGCCGTGGCGCCGCAGGCCCAGAAGACGGGCAGTTCGTCGGCATGCAGCGTCTTGAGGCCGTGGCCGCCGTACGAGTCGGCCAGGTCGGCGATGCCGATCAGCGACGGGTCGCCGAGGTGCACCGGCTCGCCGTGGAATTCGGGGTAGTGGCGGGACACGCCGATGGCCCGGATGGCGTCGGCCGCGCGCAGCGCGCGCATCGACACCACCAGCGGGCCGCCGAACGGGCCCGCGGCGCGTGTGGCGATGCCGGTCTCGTACATCGCCGAGACGTTGCCTTCGTCGAGGTGGCGCAGCCGCACGCCGTGGTGCTGCAGCACACCCTCGAACGAAAACGAGCAGCCGAGCACGAAGGCCACCAGGTCGTCGCGCCAGACCGACGCGACCTCGCACGGCGTGTCCACCAGTTCGCCGCCGCGGAACACCATGTAGCCGCCGGTGTCGGTGCGCAGGTCGAGGTCCTCGCCCAGCGACGGGATGAACGGCGACCCCGGCCGGCTGCGGCCGAGCACCGGCAGTGCGCGCGGGTTCAGCGCGCAGTACGCCGCGAAGTCGTCGGCGTGGGCCGCGGGCACCACCATCAGGTTGCCCTGCACGTGGCGGCGGGCCACGGCGTTCGTGAAGCCGCGATACGCGCCGCTTCGGATCGCCGCGCGCACGGCCTTCGGCGAGTTCGTGTCGAAGTCGGGAACGGCGGTCATGGGGACACGAACTGCACGGTCACGGTGAAGGTGTGTTCATCCGAGCCGCCCCAGGCGTCGGCCGGCCAGGCCGGGTACTTGCCGTTGCGCACGATCTGCAGCGCCTGGCGGTCGAGGATCGGCGAACCGGACCCCTTCTCGATCTCGGCGTTCTTCAGCGAACCGTCGCGGCCGAGCGTGAAGCGCACGACACTCGACCCCTCGGGCCGCAGGCGGCGCGCGTCGCCCGACGTCGGGTACTCGGTGATGCCGCGGATGTACGTGCGCAGCCGGCCCACGTACCCCGCCTCCACGTTCGCCGTGTTCGGCGGTGGCGGCGCAGGGGGCGGAGGCACTGGTGCGGGCGGTGGCACCGGAGCCACCGGCTGCGGGGGCGGCGGAGGCGGCACTGGAACTGGGGACGGCGCGGGCGACGGCACGGGCGCGGGTGCCGGAGCCGGCGGCAATGGGCGGGGCGGCGGCGGTGTCTCCGGCTTCGGCGGCGGGGGTGGCGGGGGTGGCGGGGGTGGAGGCGGCGGGGGAACGACCTCGGGCGGCAGCTCGACGGCCTGCAGCGTCACCACCGGCGGGTCCTCCGGCGGCGGCGGGCTGGGTGCCATCGACGGCTTCGGCGCCAGCGCCATCGCCATCACGGCCGCCGCCGTCGCCAGCAGCGCGAAGCCGTTGGAGGCCCGTTCGAAAGGGTCGCGGATGCTCACGGTCGGGGGCTCACGTCTGGCGCTTGGTGACGATGGACGCGGCCGGCATGCCCGCGCTCTTGAGCTGGTCGAGCACCTCGACGAGCGTCTGCAGGTTCGAGCTGCCGTCGCCAGCGATGATGACCTTCGCCTGCTTCACGCCGGCGAGCGTCTTGAGCCTGCCCGCCACGTCCGCCATCGGGGTGGCCTGGCCGTCGACGTACACGGCACCGTCCTTGTCGACGGTGAGCGTGATGCGCAGCGGCTCGTCCTTGATCGGGTCGGGCTGGGCCGAACCGGGCAGCGCCACGTTCAGACCCAGCGCGGGCAGCACGTTGGTGCTGATGAGCACGAAGAACACCAGCAGGAACATCATCACGTCGATCATCGGAATGATCTCGATGCGCGCCTGGCGCTGCTTGCGTTGGGGGAAGGATCTCATCGCGGGCCTCCGCTCACTTGGTCGTTTCGAGCAGGAAGCTCTTGAAATCCTCGGTGATGCACTCGCCCAGGCGGTGCAGCACGTTGTGGCCGAGCAGGCCGTACAGCGCGGTACCGATGCCGATCGCGGTGGCGAACAGCGCCGAACCGATGCCGCGGCTGACCGCCGACGGGTCGGACACACCCCCCGCCGACAGGGCCTGGAACGTGTCCATGATCCCGAGGATCGTGCCCAGCAGGCCCAGCAGCGGAGCCGCCGTCACGATGGTGTCGAGGATCCACAGGCCGCGATTGATGCGGCCGTCGACGCGCAGGAACAGCGCGGCCGACAGGTCCTCGATGCGGTTGCGCGTGACGCTGCCCTTTCGCTGCACGTCCACGTACTCCTGCATCGACGTGGTGAGCACGTCGTTGCCGGGGGGCAGGTCGGGCAGCGGGCTGCTGGCGTCGGTGGCCACCGCGGAGGCGATGGCCTTCGCGATGCGCGTGCGGCGCGTGGTGAGGTACACGTAGTACACGAGCCGTTCGAGGATCACGAAGGTCAGGATGGCGATGCCCGCGTACAGCAGGTTGATCGTCGCGGCGTGCATGAAGTCCTGGCTGATGGACATGGCGGGGGTTCCTCAGAAGCCGACCGCGAAGGTCAGCATCGCGGCGAAGGGGTTGGCCACCAGGTAGGTGGGCTGGGACGCGGCGATCGTGGCGCCGTTGACGCCGGTGGTGGCGGTCGCGTTGGTGGTCGGGCTGTTGACCCCCGACAGGTACTTGCGGTCGCCGATGTTCATCAGGTTCAAGCGCACTTCCGGCTTCGTGAAACCCGACGAGGCCGGCAGCGCGAAGCGGTAGCCGAGCGCCATGTCGACGGTGGCGTAGCCCGGGATCTCCTGGTCGTTCATGAAGGTGGCGTACTGCTTGCCGACGTACTTCACGCCCAGGTTGCCGAAGAAGGAGCCGTTGTCGTAGTCGACCGCGACGGCGGCCTGCACCTTCGGCGCGCGCACGGCTTCCTTGCCGGTGGTGGGCAGGAAGTCGCCCGACACCGGGATGTCCGACTCCACCTTCGTCTTCATCAGCTCGAGCGAGGCGTACGGCCGGAAGTTCATGTACGGGCGCAGGCCGGCCTCGAAGTCGATGCCGTACGCGCTCTGCTTGCCGCCGTTGATCGGCGAGCTCACGCAGCCCGGGTCGCACACCTGGGCCGAGATCTGCCGGTTCTTGAAGTCGTAGCTGAACACCGATGTCGACAGGCTGACCTGGGGCCCCTGGTAACGGTAGCCGGCCTCGAGCGCGAGCGACTCCTCCGAGGCCTGGTCGGGGTTCGCGCGGGTGGTCTGCGCGCCGGTGGACGCGTTGTAGCGCGGGTAGAGCGCGCCGGCCGGCAGGATGCGGTAGCCCTTCGTGATGCTGCCGAACACCGAGTTCACGTCGTCGAGCTTGAAGCGGATGGCTGCGGTGGGCAGCACCGGGTTGTTCTGCGCCTGCGTGTACGCGACGTCGCTCGGCACGCGGTTGTAGCCCTCGCGCTGCAGCCACATCTTCTTCACGCCCACGTCGATCGCGAGGCGGTCTTCCATCAGGCTGATGGTGTCGCCGGCGAACAGCGCGTAGAAGTTGTCGTGGGTGTCCTGGTTCCACTGCTCCACGACGTGGCCGGAGCCCGTCGTGATCAACGACGAGGTGCCGCTCATGTCGGCCGGCGTGCCGTCGGCGTTCATGCGGCTGTACGGGCGGTAGAGCTGGTCGCGCGAGTGCTGCATCCACACGCCCGCCACCAGCGCGTGGTTGTCGAGCTGGTAGTTGCCCTTGAAGGTCACGCCGGTGCGGATGTTCTTCTCGAGGATCGGGTTGTAGAACGTGACGCCGGTGTCGGTGGTGGTGCCGTTGCCGTTGAGGTCCACCGGTCCCACCGTGTTGCCCCAGGCCACCGACGATTCGTTGAGCGACCCGGCCGAGCCGGAGCCGCCGAAGCCGTAGTACAGGTACGGCGTGACGTTGAACGACAGCTTCTCGTTCACACGCAGGTCGGTGGGTGCCGAAACCAGCAGGTTCTCCCACGGGTTCTGCAGCATGCGGTAGTAGGTCAGGCTGCCGGGGGTGTAGGTCGCGTCGTAGTTCGAGGCCGCACCGTCCATGCCACCGTTGTTCCACTGGGCCAGCGTCGGGTTCTTGTAGACGTCGCGCATGAACTTCGAGTACGTCAGCGCGAGCTTGGTGCGGCTGCCGCCGCCCCACTCCTGCACGGCGCCCACGGCCAGGTGCTGCTTGCGGTCCTTGCCCGGGCCGCGGAAGTGGTCGGCGTCGATCTCGGAGATGGAGCCGAACGCGCGGAAACCGCTCTCGCCGATCTCGCCGGTTTCACCGCGGAGAAAAAAGCGGCGGGCGTTGTCGGAACCCACGGCCAGCGTCAGCAGGCCGCCCGGCTTCTTCGAGGGCGTGTGCAGGAAGATGTCGACGATGCCACCCGTGGCGGTGACGTTCGGCGACGCGAGGTCGGCGGACCCCTGGTTCAGCGTGACGACGTCGGTGTTCTCGGTGTCGATGTACTGGCCTGGGAACACCGACCAGTTCGACGCCACGCTGAGCGGCATGCCTTCGAAGTTGAAGCCCATCTGGCCCCCGTCCATGCCGCGCACCGAGATCACGCCCGGGCTCAGGCCCCAGGCGTCGCTGGTGGCCGACGTGGAACCCGGCGAGTACTTCAGCAGCTGGAAGACGTCGGCGGTCGGGGCCTGCTTCTGGATGAAGTCGCGCGTGACCGAGCTTTTCGTCTTCGAGACGTTCTCGTCGACCATCAGGCCGCCGCCGATCTCCTTGCGCGTCACGCCCGTCGCCGACGGCGTCTCGAGCGGGTTCGCGTTCGACGCGCCGGATGCGCTCACACGGCCGATGTCGGTCTTGTCCGTGCTGGCGGGTGCGGGCGCTGCGGTCTGCGCGACCGCAGCGGCGGCCGCAGCGGCCAGGACGGTGGCGATGAAGGGGCTTTTCATGAAGGGGCTTTCGATGGCTGCTGAAGTCGTTGGGAGCGACGGCGGAGGTCCGTTGCAAGAGGGCGAAGTCAATTTATCGAGAAGCCGCGTTCGCCAGAATTGCCTTTTTCGTCGGCGCTCGTTGCGTTAAGCGCTACGTCGGCCCCGGTACCGCGTGACGCGCGTGCGGCACACGGCTTTCGCGGAGGGCGCGAGACAAAACGGCAACGCGGGTCGGCGACGAACCCATGAAAAACGGGCCGTGCGCTGCCGCACGGCCCGTGGTTCGAGGGAGTCTCGCCCGGCTCAGTCGTGCTGGATCCACAACCCCTTCACGTGCAGGTACTCGTCGAGCTGCTGCGGCCCCGACTCGCGTCCGTAGCCGCTCATCTTCACGCCGCCGAACGGCATCGACGGGTCCATCTGGTTGTAGCAATTGACCCAGACCGAGCCGGACTGCAGGCGCCGCGCGATCGCGTGCGCACGGCCCACGTCGCGTGTCCACACCCCCGCACCGAGGCCGAACGGCGAGTCGTTCGCGCGCTGCACCACCTCGTCGAGCGTGTCGAACGGCATCACGGAGGCCACCGGACCGAAGATTTCCTCGCGGGCGATGCGCATGGGGTCCGACACGTCGGCGAACACCGTGGGCGAGACGAAGTTTCCCGCCGCCCGGGCAGCGTCGGTGAACCGCGTGCCGCCGGTCACGAGCCGCGCGCCGTCCTCGTGGGCCGATCCCACGTAGCCGAGCACCCGGTCGAGCTGGCGGGGCGACACGAGCGGGCCGATGTCGCTGTCGGGGTCGGTGCCGGCCCCCACCCGCAGGCCATCGCCCACCTTCGCCATCGCCTCGACCACCCGGTCGTAGATGCCCCGCTGCACAAACACGCGGGTGCCCGCGGTGCAGATCTGGCCCGCGTTCGCAAAGACACCCATCGCCGCGGCCGGCGCGGCGCGTTCGAGGTCCGCGTCGTCGAACAGGATGTGCGGCGACTTGCCACCCAGTTCGAGCGACAGCCGCTTGAGGTTGCCGGCCGACGCCCGCACGATGGCCTGGCCCGTGGCGACCGATCCGGTGAAGGACACCTTGTCGATGCCCGGGTGCGCCGCGATGGCCGCCCCCGCGCCGTGCCCGAAGCCGGTGACGATGTTGATGACGCCGGGCGGAATGCCCGCCTCGAGCGCCAGTTCGGCGAAGCGCAGCGGCGTGAGCGGCGCGTCCTCGGCCGGCTTGAGCACCAGGGTGCAGCCGGTGGCGAGCACCGGCGCGGTCTTGAACACCATCGCCCACAGCGGCCCGTTCCACGGGATGATGGATCCGACCACACCCACGGGCTCCTTCAGCGTCGCGGCGAACATGCTGCCGTTCATCGACGTGTCGGCCGTCTGGCCGTAGATCGCGGTGGCCTGGCCGGCGAACCAGCGCATGAGGCCGACGAGGTGGCGTCGGCTGCCTCGCGTGTGGCGGATGGGCGCCCCCATGTCGAGCGTGTCGAGCCAGGCGAGTTCGTCCCAGTGCGCGTCGACGAGGTCGGCGAAACGGAACATCAGCGCCTGGCGCTCGTCGGGCTTGAGGCGGCGCCACGGGCCTTCGAACGCGGCGCGTGCGGCGGCCACCGCGCGATCGACGTCCTCGGCATCGCCCTCGGGCACCGATGCGAGCACCTCGCCGGTCGCCGGGTTGCGGGTCTCGAAGGTTTTCCCCGACGCGGCGGCCACCCAGCGGTCGCCGATCAGCATGCGCTTGGGAAGCCCGTCGAGGAATGGGTGGCGGTCGGTTGCGGGGTCGAGGTTCATCGCGGACTCCTCAGCGCGCCGCCACCAGGCGCGCGAAGCCGCGCTCCAGGTCGCGGATCAGGTCGTCGGGGTCTTCCAGGCCGGCGTGCAGCCGCAACGACGGCCCCTTCTCCGTCCACGGCCGCGCGCTGCGCAGCGTGGCCGGGTACGTGGGCACCGCGAGGCTTTCGAAACCGCCCCACGAGTAGCCCATCGGGAACAGTTCCATGTGGTCGAGCATCGCTGCGAACTGCACCTCGCTGCACGGCTTCAGCACGGCGCCGAACAGCCCACTCGCGCCGGTGAAGTCGCGCTTCCAGATCGCGTGGCCCGGGTCGTCGGGGAGCGCCGGGTACATCACACGCGAGACCTCGGGGCGGCGCTGCAGCCACCGGGCGATCGCGGTGGCCGTCTCCTGGTGCCGCGCGATGCGGATGCCCAGCGTGCGCAGCCCGCGCAGCGCGAGATAGATGTCGTCGGGGCCGCCGCAGTAGCCGGACGCGGACGCCGTCTTCTTGACCGGGACGAACGACGCCTCGTTGCACACCGCGATGCCGAGCATCAGGTCGGAGTGGCCCGAGATGTATTTCGTGGCCGCGTGGATCGAGACGTCGACGCCGTGCGACAACGGCTTGAAGCACAGCGGCGACGCCCACGTGTTGTCCATGATCGTCGTGATGCCGCGGGCGCGGGCCACCTTCGTGATGGCCGGCACGTCGGTCATCTCGAAGGTCAGCGAACACGGGGACTCGAGGTAGATCACCTTCGTGTTCGTCTTCACGAGGTGGGCGATGTCGCTGCCGATCAGCGGGTCGTAGTACGAGACCTCGACACCGAACTTGACGAGGAACTCGTCGCAGAACTGGCGCACCGGGCCGTACAGGCTGTCGACGATCAGCAGGTGGTCGCCCGCGGACAGGAACGCGGTGAGCGACGCGCAGATGGCGCCGAGGCCGCACGACGTGACCACGGCGCGGTAGCCGCCTTCGAGTTTCGTGACGGCATCCTCGAGCGCACGGGTCGTCGGCGTGCCCTCGCGGCCGTACGTGAACTGCTCAAAGGCGCCGCTCGCGCGGTCGCGGCGGGTCTCCAGCAACTGCGCCACGGACTCGAAGATGAAGGTGGACGCGTGGTAGACGGGCGGGTTGACGATGCCGTGGTTGGCGGCGGGGTCGCGGCCCAGGTGCACGAGCTGGGTGTCGGGGGCGAGAGTGTCGGTGTTCATCGGGAGTTCAGACGAGGGTTCCGGCGTCGACGACGATGTCCTGGCCCGTGATGAGCCGGCCGCCGTCGCCGAAGAGGTGGATCACCGCGTGCGCCACGTCGTCGCCGCTGACCAGGCGGCCGAGCGCCGACTTCGACGTGAAACGCCGCAGCACGGTTTCGTAGGGAACGCCTTCGCGCAACGCGGAGGCTTCGAAGAGGCGCTTCAGCCGCGGCCCGGCGATGCCGCCCGGCGCCACGACGTTGACCGTCACGTTGTGTGGCCCGGCCTCGAGCGCGGCCGACTTGACGAGGCCGCGCACGGCCCACTTCGACGCGGCGTAGATCGAAGCATCGGCCACGCCCTTGTGGCCGTAGGTGCCGCCGATCACGACCACCCGCCCGTCGCGCTGCTCGATCAGCAGCGGCATCACCGCACGCATCGCCAGCATCACGCCGAGCACGTTGATGTCGAAGCAGGCGTGGTAGTCCTCCGCGGTGCCGGCCCACACGGGCTGCCGCGGGCTGCCCACACCGGCGGTGCACAGCAGGCGGTCGACGCGGCCGAAGTGGTCGCGTGCCTGGCGCGCGGCGGTGTCCAGCGCGGCGCCGTCCGTCACGTCGGCTTGCAGCACGAGCGCCTCGCTGCCGGTGGCGCGCACCGCGGCAGCCACGGTCTCGCCCGCGTCGGTGTCGCGCCCGACGACGGCCACGTGGGCGCCTTCGCGCGCCATCGCGAGCGCCAGCTCCGCACCGAGTCCCTTGGTGGCGCCGGTGGCGAACACCACCTTGCCTTTCAACGCATCCATGGTCAGTGGTTCCAGTCCTTGACCGCACGTTCGAGCGCGATCGTGAAGGTGAAGAAGAGGTACGACACCGTCGTGCCCGCGCCCACGGCGGCCCACATCAGCGCGAAGTGCTGGCGCGAGTTGGCGTCGAGGATCAGGCTGCCGAGGCCGGGCGCGCCCGAAAGCCACTCGGCGAACATCGCGCACAGGATGGCCGAGGCCGAGGCGATGCGCAGGCCTGTGAAGAGGTGGGTCAGCGCACACGGGAGGCGCAGCTTGAAGAGGGTCTGCCAGAAGCCCGCGCCGCAGCAGTGCATCAGCTCGAGCATGTGGCGGGTGGGCGCCTCGAAGCCCTTGCGGGCGGCCAGCATGATCTGGAAGAACGACAGCAGCGCCACCATGCCGACGCCGTTCCAGCGGTCGCGGCCGAAGATCAGCACGAGCACCGGTGCGATCGCGATCATCGGCACGGTGCGCACGAACACGATCAGCGGCATCAGCGCCGCGTCGAGGGAGGGCGAGGCGATGAACACCAGTGCGAACAGCACGGCCACCACGGTGGCCACCAGCATGCCGATCACCGTGCTCTGCACGGTGAGCCACGCGGCCTCGCCCACCTCGCCGGCGTGGGCCACCAGGGCCGCGCCCGCGTCGGCCGGGCTCGGGAGCAGGTACGGCGGCACGTCGAACAGCCAGATGGCGAGCTGCCACAGCAGCGCCACCACGGCGACCACGGCCACGTAGCCGGCCAGGCGCTGCGCGCTCAGCACGGCGGCGCCGGCCAGCGGCAGGCCGCGGCGGACACGGGGCGTGGACGCTGCGACCGCGGCGTCGGGGATCGAGATCTCGGCGGGGTTCATGCGGCTCCCGGGGCGCTGCGGTCGAAGCCGGCCACCCGTTCCATCAGGCAGATGTAGGCGTACGCGAGCGACGACACGGCGCAAGCGATCAGCACGGTGGCCCACAGGCGCTGCACCTGCAGGCCGAACATCGCGTTCAGCATCACGACACCGAGGCCGGTCTCGGCCCCGTTCCATTCACCGATCAGCGCGCCCAGCACGGCCAGCGGCGCGGCGATCTTCAGGCCCACGAACAGCAGCGGCACGGCGCTCGGCAGCGCGAGCAGGCGGAAGCGCTGCAGCGGCGACGCGGCCAGCACGGTGAAGAGTTCCTGCTCGGTGGCCTTGCTCTCGCGCAACCCCTGCACCACCGACACCAGCAGCGGGAACACGCAGATCACCACGGTGATCAGCACGCGGGTGCCGATGGACAGGCCGAGCCAGACGCTCAGGATGGGCGCGATGGCGATCATCGGGATGCTGCTCAACACGGCCCCCGCGGTGAGCACCGGCGTTTCGGTGCGCGGCCAGGCGTACACAGCGAAGCCGATCGCCAGAGCTGCCAGCAGCGCGAGCCCGAAGCCGAGGCCCGCCGTCAGCAGCGTGATGCCGAGCTGGTGCAGCAGCGCCGCGTGTTCGGCCCACAGCAGCGCGGCGACGTCGCTCGGGCGCGGGATGGTCATCGGCGCCCGGCCGGCCCCCACCCAGGCCTCGATGCCGGCGAGCAGCACGCCGAACACCGCGAGCGGCGGCAGCCCGCGCCGGGCCCAGGAGCCGAAGACGTCAGGCATGGGCGATCTCGTGGTCGAGCGCGTGGGGCAGCTGGCCGAACAGCGCGCGGCGCACGCGGTCGACGGTCGCGTTGAACCGCGGATCGTCCATCGTCGTCAGGCGGCGCGGGCGTGGCAGGTCGACCTCGACCCGCTCGACGATGCGGCCGGGTTTCGCGGCGAACACGAAGATGCGGTCGGCCATCAGCACCGCCTCCTCGATCGAGTGCGTGACCATCAGCGCCGTGGTCTGCGTCTCCGCGCGGATGCGCAGCAGCTCGAAGTTCATGCGGTACCGCATCACCTCGTCGAGCGCGCCAAAGGGTTCGTCGAGCAGCAGGATCTTCGGCGAGGCCACCAGCGCCCGCGCGATCGCGCAGCGCTGCTGCATGCCACCCGACAGCTGCGACGGCCACGCGTGTTCGTAGCCGGACAGGCCCACGAGCCGCACCAGCTCCTCCGGCGACCGCGCGGCCGGCGGGCCGTCGCGGCCGAGCACCTCGAGCGGCAGGCGCACGTTCTCGAGCACGCTGCGCCACGGCAGCAGCGTGGCCTCCTGGAACACGAAGCCGATCTGGTGGTCGCGCCGCGCCTGCTGCGTGGGCGCGCCGTCGATCGTGATGCGGCCGTCGGTGGGGGCGAACACGTCGGCCACCATGCGCAGCAGTGTCGACTTGCCGCAGCCCGACGGCCCAATCAGCGCGCCGAACTGGCCCGGCTCGAGGTCGAGACTCACGCCCGACAGCGCGGGCACGGCCTGGCCGTCGAGCGCGAAGGACTTGGAAACGTTCTGGATGGAAAGGCCGGACATCGGGATCGCTTTCGGCTGGCGCGCGTCAGGGGCGCGTGTCGGAGGGTGAGATCAGGCTACCGAAGGCCGCCCGCCGCCGGGGTGCCGTTTGGTTCGCGCGGCGGTGCGGGAATGTCACCGGGGGCATCGGGATCACGCCGTGGCGGCCTTCACGATGTCCTGCGTGACGAGGCGCGAGACGTCCACCACCGCGTCGGCCGGCACGCTGCCCGCCTCGCGCCCGAGCGCCACGGCCTTCTCGAACACCCCCGGGTCGATCCACAGCAGGCCGTGCCGCCGCGCGTCGCCGGCCAGGATGTAGTCGCGCATCATCTCGGCCTGGCCCAGTTGTTCAGTCAGGTCCGTGCCCGGCGGGGCGTACTTGCGCACGATCAGTTCGGCCGCCTCGGCCGGGTGGTCGACGACCCAGCGCCAGCCACGCATCAGCGCGCGGGTGTAGCGCACCAGCACGTCGCGCTGCTGCTCGAAGGTGTCGCGGCGCGCGATCAGCACCTGGCCGTAGCCGGGCACGCCCAGGTCCGACACGTGCAGCCAGTGCGGCTCGAACCCGATCTTGCGCAGGGCCGGCACGGCGGTGGTGGACCAGCTGTAGTAGCCGTCCACCTGGCCGGACGCCAGCAGCGACGGGTCGCTGCCCACCGGCACGAGGCGCACGCTCTCGGGGTCGATGCCCGCGCGGCGGATCAGCGGCAGCAGCTGCGCGCGCACGCTGTTGGGCACGCCGAGCGTCTTGCCGACCATGTCGTGCACCGTGCGGATGGGCCGGTCGGCCGGACTCATGATGGCGCCGGGGTCGCGCTGCATCACCGCGGCGAACGCCACCAGCGGCTGGCCGCGCAGCGCGCCGTCGATCATGCCGGCCACGTTGCTCTCGCTGACCAGCGCGCGGCCGCTCGACACCAGCGTGCGGTAGTCGGTGCCGGGGCCGCCGGCCACCATGTCGACGTCGAGCCCTTCGCGCGCGAGGTCGCCCCGGTCCAGCGCGGCCAGGTAGCCGCCGAACTGGATGCCCTTGACCCAGCCGAGCTGGTGTTCGAATTTCATGAGACCTCGTGAAGCGGGTGCGGCGCCGGGCGCGAGCACGTTGACGGACAGCGCACCCATCCCGAGCAGCGGCAGTGCGCCGAGCGCGGCCAGCGCACCACGCCGGTTCACTCTCGCGGCGGACGGAAGACTCGTAGGCATCGGGGTCGTGGGGTTGTTGAGCCTTCATCTTGCCCACGAACGGGCGCGCCGCCTGTAGCCGTTTGCGCAAGCCGCGGTGACGCAAAAGGCAGCCCGCCCGAAGGACCTTGCCGGTACCGTGACGTTCCAGATGCCGCCGCACCGCCCCGCGAAGCCGGCACGCCCCCGACACTGAAAGGACCCGTTCCCATGAGCCGCAGCACCGAAGGCGTGGAGGACCGCATCGTCGCGAAGACGGTCGACCTCGCCGAGATCCCCATCATCGACTTCTCGCCGTTCCGCCATGGCGGCGAGGCCGGCAAGCGCGCCGTGGCCGCGGAGATCGCGCGCGCCTGCACCGAGATCGGGTTCTTCTACCTGAAGGGGCACGACGTGCCGCCGAAGGTGCTCGGCGACACATTCGACCAGTCGAAGGCGTTCTTCCACCGTCCCGTCGAGGAGCGCCGCGCGTCGGCCGCCACGCTGCAGTGGTACCGCGGCTGGATCCCGATGCCCAAGCGCGAGGGCGCGCTCGACCGCAACAGCCGCCTCTTCGAGCAGTACCGCATCCAGGCCGACTTCCCCGACGTGCCGAACCCGGACCCGATCTTCAACCGCCCGAACCGCTGGCCGGAAGACATGCCGGCGTTCCGCGACGCCTGCGAGACCCACTACGCGGCGATGCTCGCGCTGTCGCGCGACCTGCTGCGTGCCTTCGCGATCGGCCTCGACGTGGCCGAGGACACCTTCGACGGCTACTTCGACCTGCCCATCTGCCAGCTGAGCCTGCTGTACTACATCCCGATCCCCGAGGGGTCCGACGTCGAGGTGTCGAACACCGTGTCGCACACCGACGAAGGGCCGCTGACCATCCTCGCGCAGGACTCGGTGGGCGGCCTCGAGGTCAAGCGCCGCGACGGCACGTGGATCTCGGCACCGCCGGTGCCGGGCGCGTACACCATCAACATCGGCGACATGATGATGTGGTGGTCGAACGGCAAGTTCATCTCGAACTTCCACCGCGTGCGCAACAAGGCGGGGGTCGAGCGCTTCTCGATCCCCTTCTTCCTGAACCCGGACCGCGACACCATCGTCGCCCCGCTTCCCGAGCTGGTCGCGCGCGACGGCGGTGTCGCGAACTTCGAGCCCGTGCACGTGGCGACCCACCTGAAGCGCTTCTACGCCCGGCTCGAGAAGTCGCCCGGCGATTTCCTCTGACCGGAGCCTGACGTGAACCCCACGACGACGGCCAGGGGCCTCGCCCGCATCGGCGCAGACATCGGCGGCACCTTCACCGACGTGGTGCTGGAGACGCCGACGAAGCGCCACTCGACGAAGGTGCTGACCACCTACGACGCCCCCGAACGCGCGCTGCTCGACGGCATCGCGGTCCTGCTCGCGGAGGCCGGCCTGACCGCCGGCGACGTGGGCCTCGTCGTGCACGGCACGACGCTCGCCACCAACGCGCTGATCGAACGGCGCGGCGCGAAGACCGCGCTGCTGACCACCGAGGGCTTCCGCGACGTGCTGGAGATGGGCACCGAAAGCCGCTTCGACCAGTACGACATCGCGATGGACAAGCCCCCCGCGCTCGTGCCGCGCGACCTGCGCGTGACGGTGCGCGAGCGCCTCGCGGCCGACGGCACCGAACTGCTGCCGCTGGACGAATCGGCGGTACGCGAGGCCGCGACGCTCTTCAAGGCGCAAGGCGTGGAGAGCGTGGCGGTGGCGTTCCTGCACAGCTACGTGAACCCGGTCCACGAGCAGCGGGCCGGCGAACTGCTGCGCGAAGCGCTGCCGGGCGTGACGATCTCGCTGTCGAGCGAGGTGTCCCCCGAGATGCGCGAGTACGAGCGCTTCTCGACGACGGCCGCCAATGCGTACGTGCAGCCCATCGTCGCGAGCTACCTCGGCCGCCTCGACGCGAAGCTGCGCGCGCTCGGCTTCGGCTGCCCGCTGTTCCTGATGCTGTCGTCGGGCGGGCTCACCACGGTGGAGACCGCCGCGAAGTTCCCGGTGCGGCTCGTCGAATCGGGCCCTGCCGGCGGCGCGCTGTTCGCCGCGGGGGTCGCGGCCGAACGCGGCATCTCGCGCATGCTCGCGCTGGACGTGGGCGGTACCACCGCGAAGATCTGCTACATCGACGACGGCCGGCCACAGAGTTCGCAGGTGTTCGAGGTGGCGCGTGTTCACCGCTTCCGCAAGGGCAGCGGGCTGCCGCTGCGCATCCCCGTCGTCGAGATGGTGGAGATCGGCGCGGGCGGCGGCTCCATCGCCCGCATCGACGGCGCGGGCCGCCTCACGGTGGGCCCGAAGAGCGCGGCGTCCGAACCCGGGCCGGCCTGCTACGGGCGGGGTGGCACCGAACCCACCGTGACCGACGCCGACCTGATGCTCGGGCGCATCGCCCCGGATGCCTTCGCGGGTGGCAAGCTGCCCCTAGACACCGCCGCGTGCGAAC
Organism: Piscinibacter gummiphilus; assembly: GCF_002116905.1. Classification (NCBI taxonomy): domain Bacteria; kingdom Pseudomonadati; phylum Pseudomonadota; class Betaproteobacteria; order Burkholderiales; family Sphaerotilaceae; genus Rhizobacter; species Rhizobacter gummiphilus. The sequence goes on along the minus strand of NZ_CP015118.1, from coordinate 409,585 downwards.
GCGCGCTGCTCGCGCTGCCCGGCCTGCGCCAGGCCGACGCGGCGACCCGCGCGCTCGGCATCAGCGAGATCGTCGACGAGGCGATGGCCAGCGCCGCGCGGGTCCACGCGGTGGAACTCGGCCTCACGCTGGACCGGCGCACACTGGTCGCGTTCGGCGGCTGCGCGCCACTGCACGCGGCGCGCGTGGCCGAGAAGCTGGGCCTCGACGAGGTCGTGATCCCGCGCAGCGCGGGCGTCGGTTCGGCCGTCGGCTTCCTCAACGCCCCGATCGCCTACGAGATCGCCCGCAGCCTGCACCAGGCGCTGGACACGTTCGACGTGGACGCGGTCAACACGCTGCTGTCGACCATGACCGCCGAGGCCCATGCGATCGTGCGCCACGGCGACGCGGCCGCGCCCCGCGCCGTGCGCTGCACCGCGTTCGCCCGCTACCGCGGCCAGGGCCACGAGATCGCGATCGACGTGCCCGCCCGCACGCTGGAGGCGGCGGATGCGCAGACACTGACCGAGTCCTTCGAAACCGCCTACCGCGCCCACTACGGCGGCCTCGCGGTGAAGCTGCCCATCGAGGTGCTGACATGGCGCGTGTCCGTGGCCACCGTGCTGCCGCCGCCCGAACCCGTGGCCGACCCGACGAAACCCTTCACGGCCACGCCCCATGCCCACCGCGAGGTGCTGGACCCCGGCCTCGGCGAGGTGCGGCGCCACGCGCTGTACCGCCGCACCGACCTGCGGCCGGGCCACCGGCTCGCCGGACCGGCGCTGATCGTCGAGGATGAGACCACCACCGTCGTGTCGCCGTCGTTCGATGCCCACATCGACGGCCACGGCTACATCGTGATGACCCGCCGCCTCGCGGCGTGACGAACTGAAAGCCTCCGATGACCGCTCCATCCCCCCACGACACGCTCCAGGACCTGCGGCTGCAGGTGATGTGGACCCGCCTGATCTCCGTCGTCGAGGAGGCCGCCCAGGCGCTGATGCGCACGGCGTTCTCGACCACGGTGCGCGACGCCGGCGACCTGTCCGCCGCCGTCTTCGACACCCGGGGCCGCCTGATCGCCGAGGCCGTGACCGGCACCCCCGGCCACGTGAACTCGATGGCCGAGGGCGTGCGCCACTTCCTCGCCCGCTTCCCCATCGACACAATGGCCGAGGGTGACCACTACATCACCAACGACCCGTGGCTGACCGCGGGGCACCTGCACGACATCACCGTCGTGAGCCCGGTGGTGACCGGCGGCCGGGTGGTGGGCCTGCTCGGCTGCTGCTGCCACCAGCTCGACATCGGCGGCCTGGGCCAGGGGCCCGACGGCCGCTCGATCTACGAGGAGGGCCTGCAGATCCCGCTGATGAAACTCGCGTCGCGTGGCCGCATCAACGAGGACCTGCTCGCGATCCTGAAGCAGAACGTGCGCACGCCGCTGCAGGTCGAGGGCGACGTGCTCTCGTACATCGCGAGCAACGACACGGGCGCCCGCCGCCTGGTCGCCATGCTGAAGGAGTTCGGCCAGGAGAGCCTCGACGCCCTCGGCGACTACATCCTCGCGCAGTCCCTGGCCGCCACGCGCGAGCGCATCGCGGCGCTGCCGAAGGGCACGTGGACGAGCGAACTCGTGATCGACGGCTACGACCACCCGATCACGCTGCGCGCCGCGCTGACCGTCGACGGCGAAACCGTGACCGTCGACTACGCCGGCACCGACGGCGCGGTGCCGCAAGGCATCAACGTGGTGATGAACTACTGCCGTGCGTACACGGTGTTCGGGCTCAAGTGCCTGATCTCGCCCGAGGTGCCCAACAACCACGGCGCGCTGCTTCCGTTCGTCGTGCACGCGCCGGAGGGCTCCATCCTCAACGCGCAGCGCCCCTCGCCCGTCGCCGCGCGCCACGTGATCGGCCAGATGCTGCCCGACGTGGTGCTCGGTTGCCTCGACCAGGCGCTGCCGGACCGCGTGCCGGCGGAGGGATCGTCGTGTCTGTGGAGCGTGCAGCTGCGCGGGCGTGTGCCGAGCTCGGCGGCGGCCACGTTCGACACCGTGTTCTTCAACAGCGGCGGTGCCGGCGCCCGCCCCGGGCAGGACGGCCTCGACGCCACCGCGTTCCCGAGCGGCGTGCGCGCGATGCCGGTCGAAGTGACCGAACACGGTGCGCCCATCGTGATCTGGAAGAAGGAACTGCGGCCGGACAGCGGCGGCGCGGGACGGCACCGCGGCGGACTCGGCCAGACGGTCGAGGTGGGCACGCGGGACGGCAGCGCGTTCGAGGTGCTGGCGATGTACGAGCGGGTGGCCACGCCGGCGAAGGGCCGGTCGGGCGGTGGTGACGGTGCGGCCGGGGTCGTGCGGCTGGGGTCCGGCGCGCCGCTGCGCGCCAAGGGCTTGCAAGTCATCCCGGCCGGCGACCGGCTGGTGCTCGAACTGCCGGGCGGTGCGGGGCTGGGGAATCCGGCCGCGCGCGACCCGTCGGCCCTGGCCGCGGACCGCAAGGCGGGGCTGGTCGGCTGACCCTCCCACGCCGGCCGGTGGTCACACCATCGGCAGGCAGCATCCCTCCCTCACCTGCGCCACCCAGTGCGGGTCGTGCCACCACGGTTCGTCCGCGGCCAGCGGGCGGGCCGTCCGTGCCACCGCCGGCGTCGGAGACAGCGCCCCGAACGGCGCGACGAGGTCCGCCACGGTGTGGTCCACCCCACCCACCATCACGCGCCGCACCCGCGACGCATCGCCGATGTCCTCGAGCGGATTGCCGTCGACACACACGAGGTCGGCGAGTTGTCCCCGCACAAGAGTCCCGACGTCGTGCCCCAGCACCCGGCCGGCGTTCGCTGTGGCGGTGCGCAGCGCGTCCACCGGCCGCATGCCGTGTTTCACCATCGCCCGCAGGTTCAGGTGCAGGCTCAGGCCCGGCGCCACGATCGGGAAGTCGCTGCCGCACACGATGGTCACGCCCGCGGCCTGCTGCGCGAGGATCGTCTTGACCTGGTTGACCACCATCCGCACCGGCCGGCTCGGGCCGCCGCGCGCAGCGCGTTCGAGCGGCGCGCGTTCGTCGGGCGGCATCAGCACCTGCACGCGGGGATCGGCGAGCACCTCGTCCGGCGTGTCGCCGAGCAATCCCTCGAGCCCGAAGATCGTCGGCACGCGGAAGCTGCGGCTCGCGCCGGCAATCGCGACGACGTCCTGGTAGCCCACGCCGAGCATGCTGCCCGTGCGCGAGTAGCCGAAGCGACTCGTGCCCCCCATGTGCTCGTGCCCCGGCGCGCCGAAGGCCACGGCCGGGAACAGGTAGTGCGAGGTGATCGGAACACCCAGACGCTGCGCGATGCGCACGGCCCGTGCCTGCAGGTCGAGCGGCAGGCGCACATAGGTCTTGAGCAGGTCGTAGTCGAGCGCGCGGGCGCGCTCGAACTCGCGCACCAGCTGCGATGCATCGCGCACCGGGTGCATGCCGTCGTAGAACACGCGGGCCCCGTCGAGCGCCTCGCCCGTGCCGAAATGCCGCGGGCCCACGCGGCGGCCCGAGTCGACCGACTCCTTGTTCTCGAGCGCGAGGTAGGCGTTGTCGCTCAGGCCCCGCGTCGTGGTGATGCCGTAGGCGAGGAAGAGGCGCGGCTCGCGTGCACCGAACTGGATGCCCATCTCGCGGTGGGTGTGCATGTCGACGAGGCCGGGCATCACCGTCTGCGAACTCGCGTCGATCCAACGCACCCCGGGCCGGTGGGCACGGTGCGGCTCGACGACCGCGATGCGGTGGCCATGGATCACCACGTCGACGTCGGTGCGCCACGTGTCGGCCACGCCGTCCCACAGGCGGCCGGCGTGCACCACCGTCACGCCCTCCGGGCGCGCGACCTGCCAGCGCAGGCCGAACGGCACGTCGCGGGTGGTGCCCGACACCAGGTCGCGCAGGCGCAGCGTGCCGTTCGACAGGTAGAGCAGGTGTTTCCCGTCCCCACTCTGGCTGAGGGCGTCGGCCGTGTCGTCGCCCAGCGGTTCGGGGGCGCCGCGCAGCGTGCCATCGGCCTCGATGGGCGAGCGCCACGGCGTGCCGCCGAGCGTGTAGATGAAGTGGCGTCCGTCGGCCGACCACAGCGGGCCGTTGACGTTGCGCACGTCGAGCGAGGTCCCGGGCGCGGGCAGCTGGTAGCGCATCGCGCCGGTGGCGAGGTGCACGACGAGGATCGCGGTGAAACTCTCGCGGTACCGCGCGGACAGCGGCCGCACCGCGGCGAGCGCGAGCCGGCTGCCGTCGGGCGACCAGCTCGGCCGCCCCGACCACACGGTCTGCCGCGCCACGCGGCGCAGCACACCGGAGTCCGGATCGACGAGGCACAGCCAGCCGTCCTCGCTCGCGCAGGCGATGGTGCGGCCATCGGGCGACCAGGCCGCCTGCTTCAGCGGCTTGTCAGCGAAGGTGAGCTGGCGGGCCTCGCCGCCCGTCACGTCCAGGCGCCACAGCTGCATCGAGCCGCCGCGGTCGCAGGCGTACACCAGCGAACGCCCGTCGGGCGACCATGCGGGGCCGAGCTTCGCGCTCGTGTCCGACGTGAGGCGGCTCGGGTGCGGGTCCCCGACGGTCAGCACCCACAGCTGGCCCAGTGCGGTGAACGCGACCCGCCCCGCATCGGGCGACAGCACCGGGAACGAGATCCCCCTCACGCGCCGCGGCGCCGCACTGTCGAAATCGCGGCGTCGCCGTGCGGCGGGCCGGTTCGCAGTGACCCGCACCGTGGCCGCGAACGGCACCCGGCCGACGCGGCCCTGGTCCCGGCGCCAGTGGTGGATGCCACCATCGGCGGTGTAGAGCAGCTCGTCCTTCGACAGCCAGACGGCGGGCAGCGGGAACACGTCCTCGGCCACGTCGGTGACGGGAATGCCCGCCACGACGAGGCGGCTCTCGCGGATGTCGCGCGGCGTGCCGGCGACCGAACGCCAGCTCAGCCGGCCGTCGGGCGACCAGGCCGGTGCGCTGGCCCCCGGCCCCTCGGCCTCGACCCGCACGCCGGACACCGCTTCGCCGAGCACCCCGACCGACAGGATGCGGCCGCTGCTCGCGAAGGCGACCCGGACGCCGTCGGGCGACCAAACGGGTTCGGCGTCCTGCCCACCGGTGTCGGCCAGCACCCGCGTGCGGCCGCTCGCGACGTCGAGCGCGTGCACCGCGTACCGCCCGTCGCGGTCGGTCGCGAAGGCGATCTCGCGGCCATCGGGCGACCAGCGCGGTTCGCGGCAGTCCGCCTCGCCCCGCGTGAGCTGGCGCAGGCCCCGCCCGTCCGCGCCCACCGTCCACAGCTGGAAGCTACCGTCGCGGTAGGACTGGAACACGAGCGTGGTGCCGTCGGGCGACCAGTCGGGCCGGGCCACGTCGTGCAGGTAACCGGTGAGGCGGCGCGCGGGGCCCCCTTCGCGCGGCAGCGCCCACAGCAGGCCCTGCAGGTCCATCGCGAGCGTGCGCCCGTCCGGCGACAGTGCGATCGCGAGGTTGGTGCCCTGGGTCAGCACGACGGGGGAGTCGCCCCACTCGGCCTGTTCGTCGAGCGGGGCATCGAACGGCTCGGCCGGCGCCGCGCAGGCGAAGTCGGTGGCGAGGCCCGCGGCGAGTGCACCGCCGAACGTCAGGAAGCCGCGGCGGCCGAGGGCACCGACCTCCTGGCAATGGGAACAGAACGGGGACACGGCACGGACCTTCGTGTGGATCGAAGGCCCATCCTAGGCAGCCCCGGGCCGGCGCGTGTCGCCGTTTCCGCGCGGCCTCGCCACGCTTTCGGAAACGCTCAGTCGAGTTCGTCCTCGGTCTCGGCCTCGGTGGCCTTGGACCGTGTCGCCTTGGCGGTGTGAAGCGCCCGCGCGGCGGCCTCGTCCATCGGCAGCGAGCGCATCTCGTCGAGCCGGCGCGCCAGCTGCTCGGCGAACCGCGCGGCCGGCAGCGGCAGCGTGCGGCCCTTGAGCTGGCCCAGCACCAGCGGGCCATGGGCGCCGTCGGCCTCGTCGATGGGACGCACCGCGAGCTCGGGGTCCTCGCGCCAGCGGCTCGCCCCGATGTCGACCTGGAAGCTGATGACCTCGGTGCCCTTGACCATGTCGGCCAGCAGGTCGAACGAGTTCGACTCGATCACCGGGTTCGGCTGCACCGAGCCGCGGGCCAGGATCTGGTCGATGAGTTCGCGGCCCGAGTAGCTCGGCTCGGGCAGCGCGAGGTCGTACATCAGGCAGTCGCGCACGCGCAGGCGGGCCTTCGCGGCAAGCGGGTGGTCGTGCGCCATCACGGCCACCATGCCCTGCCCGATCGACATCACCGGCTGCAGCTCGGCCGCATGCGGCGGCCGGAACACGAGGATCAGGTCGGCCTCGTAGGCGAGCAGGTGGCGCATGGCCGTGGTGTGGTCGCACACCGTGATCGACAGCTTCACGAGCGGGTGTTTAGCGCGGAACTCGATCATCTCCTTCATCAGGAAGCCGCGCGCCACCGCCTGACTCACCGCGATGCGGATCTCGCCGCGACGCAGGCCGTTCAAGGCCTCGATCTGCGAATAGACGCGGCGCAGGTCGGCGTTCTGGTTCTTGATCCAGCCGATGAAGATCTCGCCGGCGGCCGTGAGCTGCACCCCCGAGGAGGTGCGCTCGAAGAGCGCGGCCCCGAGGTCGGACTCCACGTCCTGGATGCGGCGCAGCAGCGCCGACGGGGTGACATGAAGCCGTTCGGCGGCCTGCCGGACGGACCCGACTCGGGCGACTTCTTCCAGGTAGCGCCAGACGCGCATGTTTCTCAAGGCCACGGGGTACTCCTCGAACACGAAAGTCAACGCACCCGCGCGAATTTGGCACCCCACAGCTGAACGGCGATCCACTAACGTGATCACCGCACACACGCACCAGAAGGGGCACTCACGCGGCAGACGCGGGTTCCTTCAAGCAAGCGAGGTGCCAGTTGTCGGACAACAGCGGACCACATCACGAACAGGGAGCATCGACCATGGATCTCGGCTTGCGCGGCAAAGTCGTCGTCATCACCGGACCGGCCAAGGGCCTCGGCCCGGCCATCACCCTCGCGTTCGCGAAGGAAGGCTGCAAACTCGTGCTCGCGAGCCGCGACCTCGATGCCATCGAGGCCATCGCGATGAAGACCGAGGGCAACGGCGGCCTCGCGCTGCCGGTGCGCTGCGACATCACGAAGCCGGCCGAGACGGACCGCATGGCCGAGCTGGCCGTGCAGCACTTCGGGCAGATCGACGCACTGATCAACGTGGCGAGCGACACCGGCCCCATCGGCGACGCGACCTGGAACACGTCACCCGACGAGTTCGAGCACACGATGCAGGTGAACCTGCTCGGCTGCTTCAACACGATGCGGGCGGTGCTGCCGCGCATGATCGCGCGCCGCTACGGGAAGATCGTCAACGTGGGTGGCACCTACGGCATGCGCGCCCGCGCCGGGCGCATGGCGTACTCGGCCTCGAAGTGGGGCCTGCGCGGCGTGACCAAGTCGGCCGCCATCGAGGCCGGCCCGCACAACATCAACGTCAACTTCGTGGCCCCGGGCATGGTGGACGACGAACGCTTCCGCAAGAAGTGGATCCCCGACGCGATGACGAAGTTCGGGCTCGACGAGGCACAGGCCGAGGTGCGGCACGCCGAGGAGTACGCGCTGCGCCGCATCACCACGGTGACCGACGTCGCAAATGCGTGCCTGTTCCTCGCGTCCGACGTGTCACGCCAGATCACCGGGGTCGACCTGCCGGTGGACGGCGGCTGGGCCGCGTTGTGAACAACACGATCGAGGTCGCGCACGTGTTCGCGCGGCCCGGCGCCGAGGCGCCGCTCGGGCCGTCTCGGCTGCACCTGCGCGAGGGCCGCATCGCGCGCATCGAAGCGCTGCCGCAGGTGCCCGCTGCCGCACGCCACCTCGTCGCGCTGCCCGCACTCGCCAACGCGCACGACCACGGCCGCGGCCTGCGCACCCTCGCCTTCGGCGCGCGGGACCAGTCGCTCGAGACGTGGCTGCCCGAACTGGCGTACGAGCCGCGCGTGGATCCCTACCTGCGCGCCGCGGTGGGCTTCGCCCGCATGGCCGAAGGGGGCATCGCGGTGGCGAACCACTGCCACAACACGCAGGACGGCACGGCGCTTCTGAAGGAGGCCGAGGGGGTGTCCCGCGCGGCCCGCGACGTGGGCGTGCGCGTGGCCTTCGCGGTGCCGTTCGCCGGCCGCAACGGCGTGGTGTACGGACCGATCGAGCCACTGCTCGCGCGCCTGCCCGACGGGGACCATGCACGCGTGAAGCGCATGCGCACGCCCGCGCGCACCACGGCCGAGAACTTCGCATTGGTCGACGCCATCGCGCGGCTGGAACACGATTGCTTTTCGGTGCAGTACGGCCCGGTGGGCCCGCAATGGGTCGACGACACCACGCTCGCGGCCATCGCCCGCGCCAGTGCCGACACCGGCCGGTGCGTGCACATGCACCTCTTCGAGACGGAACGCCAGCGTGCGTGGGCCGACGCCGAACACCCGGGCGGCCTGCTGCACCACCTCGACGACATCGGGCTGCTGAGCCCGCGCCTCACGCTCGCGCACGCCGTCTGGCTTGACGATGCGGACTGCCGGCTGCTGGCCCGGCGCGGCGTGACGATAAGCGTGAACGTCTCGTCGAACCTGCGGCTCCGCTCGGGCGTGCCGCCATGGACCCGCCTGCTCGACGCCGGCGTGTGTTTCGGCCTCGGGCTCGACGGCATGAGCCTCGACGACGACGAGGACATGCTGCGCGAACTTCGCCTCGCCTGGCACCTGCTGGCCGCGAGCGACCGTCGGGGGCGCTTCACCTTCGCCGACCTCTTCCGCGCCGCGTGCGTGCACGGGCGCACCACCGTCACCGGCCCCGACGGCGGGGGCGTGCTGGCCGAAGGTGCACCCGCCGACCTGCTCGTGCTCGACACGCGCCACTCGACCCGCGACCGCATCACCGACGACCGGCCGGCACTGCTGGACCTGCTGGTGGGGCGGGCAACCCGGCGCGACGTGCACCGGCTTGTCGTGGCGGGCCGCACCGTGGTGCACGAGGCTGCCTGCAGCCGTGTCGACCTGCCGGCGCTCGAAGCGGCCCTGCTCGCCGAGGCGCGCGAGGTGGAGCGGGTGTCGCCCCCGGACCGGCCCGCCATCGAACGGCTGCACCAGGCGGTGCGCGGCCATTGGGGCTGCGCGGGCTGCTGAACCGTCAGACAGGTGCGAGCGTCGACTTGAGGTCGAAGGATTCGTCGGCGAGCCGTTCGGCATCGATCGCCACGCCGGCCGCCACGAGTTTGCGGCTCAGCAGGTGTTCGGCCGGCCGGTTCACCGAGTGTGCTGCGGCGACGCGGCCGTCGCGCAGGTGGAACGCCGTGAAGCGGTGGTCATCCGGACGACCGCGCAGCACGAGTGTGTCGGAGGCCTCGCCGAGGCCGGTCATCTGCAGCTTGAGGTCGTGCTGTTCGCTCCAGAACCACGGCACCGCCACGCACGGTGCATCGCGGCCCACCAGCGTGGCCGCGGCCGCACGGGCGCCATCGTTGGCGGCCTGGATGGACTCGAGCCGCACCGGCCGGCCTGGCCGGGCGGTGAACGGGCTCGGCATCGCCACGCAGTCGCCCGCGGCCAGCACGCCGGGGACGGGCGTGTGGCCCCGGGTGTCGACGAGCAGTGCCCCGTCGCGGTCGCCTGGCAGGCCGGCCGCACGGGCCCACTCGGTGTTCGGGATCACGCCGATGCCGGTGACGACCAGGTCGCATTCGACACGGTGGCCGTCGTCGAGTTCGACGGCTTCCACCCGCGACGTGCCGAGGAAGGCGCGCACCCCTCGCCCGCACAGCACGTTCACGCCGCGGTGCCAGTGCACGTCGGCGATGTACTTCGACAGGCGCGGCGTGAAGCTGCGCGGCAGCAGCCGCGTCTGGGTCTCGACCACCGTGACGTGGATGCCACGGGCCGTCAGCGCCGAAGCGGTCTCCAGGCCGATGAACCCGCCGCCGATCACGCACACGCGGCGCACCCGGCCGAGTTCCCCGGCGATTCGGAGCGCGTCGTCGAGCGAGCGCAGGCTCAAGACCCCGTCCAGCGCGGCACCCGGCAACGCCAGCACACGCGCCCGGGCGCCGGTGGTGATGGCGAGGTGGTCGTAGGCCAGCGCCGACCCGTCGTCGAGCGTGACACGGCGCGCGGCGACATCGAGCGCGACCGCCCGGCGGCCCAGCAGCAGCTCGATGCGCTGTTCGTCGTAGAAGGCCGGGCCACGCAGGCCGATCTGGTCGACCGCGGTCCGGCCATTCAGCACACCCTTCGACAACGGCGGCCGCTGGTACGGCAGGTGCGGTTCGTCGCCCACCATCACGATGGGGCCGTCGAAACCCATCTCGCGCGCGGACGCGGCGAGCTGCACGCCCGCGCACGACGCCCCCGCGATCACCAGCGTGCGTGCGCTCACGACTGCGTGGCCGGCACCTCGACGGTCAGGCCGTCGAGCGCGGGGCCGATGATGATCTGGCACGAGAGCCGGCTGGTCGGGCGGCGTTCGGCGGCCACCGCGTCGAGCATCTCGGCCTCGAGTTCGTCGGGAGGCGGCAGGCGGTCCAGGTCGGCTTCGGCGACGTACACATGGCACGTCGCGCAGGCGCACGAGCCGCCGCACTCGGCGTCGATGCCCCGCACGTTCGCGTGCACCGCCGCCTCCATCACGGAAAGGCCGTCGCGGACGTCGACGGTGCGCACCGCGCCGTCCTTCAGGATGTAGTGGATGGCGGGCATGGTGTCAGAACAGGTCGAAGTACTCGCGGTGTTCCCATTCGGTCACCTCGAGGTTGAAGCGTGCGATCTCGGCGTCCTTGATGTGGCACAGGTAGTCGACGAAGCCGCGGCCCAGCTGTTCGCGCAGGACGGGGTCCTCGCGCAGGCACTGCATCGCCTCGCCGAGTGACCGCGGGAGCGGATCGGCCTGCGTCTCGTACGGGGCATCGGCGGACGGCCCCGGGTCGAGCCGGCGCTCGATGCCGTCGAGCCCGGAGAAGAGCTGCGACGCGAGGTAGAGGTACGGGTTCGCGGTGGGCTCGCCCACGCGGTTCTCGATGCGCGAGGCCGGATCGCCGACCGCACCGAGCACCCGCAGCATCGCGCCGCGGTTGTCGCGCGCCCAGCTCGCGCGGTCGGGCGCGAGGGACATCGGGCGGTAGCGGCGGTAGCCGTTGACCGTGGGGCTCGCGAGGGCCGCGGCGCCGCGCGCGTGGGCCTTGAGCCCGCCCAGGTACGCCATGCCCAGCGGGCTGAGCGGCGCGCCCGGTTCGGTGGGCACGAAGGCGTTGCGACCGGTGCTGCGCTCGCGCAGCGACTGGTGCAGGTGCCAGCCGCTCGACATCACGTTCGGGATGCGCGGGCGGCACATGAAGGTCGCGTGGTAGCCGTGGCGCTGGCAGATCTGCTTGACCGCGCTGCGCAGCAGCACCATCGTGTCGGCCGGGGTCGTGCCCGCCGTGGGCCCGAACGTGAGCTCGAACTGGCTCGGCCCGAACTCCACCTCGAGCGAACGCAGCGGCAGGCCGAGCGCCTGCAGGTTCGTGCGCAGCAGTTCCATCAGCGGCTCCACGCGGTCGTAGCGCAGCTCGGTGAGGTACTGGTGGCCGTGCGACAGCAGCGACACCGTGGGCGGCGTGCCGGGCTGCCCTGAGTCGGCGAGCGCGAGGTTCTCGCGGTCGAGCCGGAACGCATGGAACTCCACCTCGAGCCCCGCCACGAACTCGAGGCCGTGCGTGTCGAGCTGGCGCACCGCGCGCTGCAGGACCTGGCGTGTGCCGAGCGGCGACGGCCGGCCGTCGGCCATCATCGCGTCGCACAGCACCCAGCCCGTCTTCGGCGACCACGGCAGGATGCGGAAGGTCGTGGGGTCGGCGACGATGGTGAAGTCGGCCCCACCCTGCATGCCCTCGAACGCGAAGCCGCCACCGGCCGAAAAGACGGGGAACACGGTCTTGTGCGACGTGTCCTTCGCGAGCAGCGTGGTGGTCATGTTCACGCCGTTCCACAGGCACGACACCGCCTCCGACGCGATCAGCGTCTTGCCCCGCAGGATGCCGTGCTGGTCGGGGAACGCGAAACGCAGCACCTCGATGTCGCCGGCCTCGATGCGGCCCGCGATCTCGGCGGCCGCATCCCGCTGCGCGTCCGACCAGAGGCCGTGCCGTTCGACGAAGCTCATGGCATGTCCCTTCAGGCGCCGAGGCGCGCCGACGCCCAATCGGACTTCCGGCGACGCTCCAGGTCGGCGTCACGCCAGTAGGCATCGGGGTTCTCGGCGAGGCCGATGCCGTCGATGGACGGCGGGCCGCTGAAGTTCGCAGCCTCGTCCGCGCGGATCAGCATCGGCGCGGACTCACCCGCCTGCGTGTCCTCGATCGCCTTCACCAGCAGCTTGCGGTACGCGATGATCCCCTTGTCGGTGGTGCCGAGGTGCTCGCGCGTGCGGTCCTGGATGCGCCCCTGCGACTCCACCGCCCACTGGTCGTGCACGTTGATGTCCATGCCCATGCCGGTGTAGGTTTCGGTCAGCTGCTCCTGCACGTCGTAGCCGTAGCCGTTCGCGCGGTTCTTGCGCGGGACGTAGTCGGGCAGTTCGTAGAGTTCGAGGCGCTGGGCGCGCATCTGCTGCTTGTCCACCGGGCCGGTGAAGCTCGTGAAGATCGCATACCAGTAGCAGCTCGTGTCGTCGACCGGGACGTGCCACTGCGAGATCGTCATCTCCGAGCTCATCGGAATCACGAACGCCTGCGGGAACACGACGTTCGTGACCCGCACGTGCATGTCGCGGTCGTTGAGCTGGCGCAGTGCGGTGAGGCGCATGCCGTAGTCGGTGGGGTGGACCCGGATCTCGGGACGGTCGTACTCGCGGAGCACCTGCGTGATGGGCATCGACGAGTCGGCCGATGCGCCCCGGAACTGCTTGCCGTAGCTTTCCGAGGTGTCCTCGTCCTGGAAGAAGCGGTGCAGGTACGACGCGTGGGCCGGATCGATGCCCACCTCGAGCGCCTGCAGCCAGTTGCAGTCGAAGAGCCCCTTGAACGCGAACGTGTGCGAGTCGGGCGCCACGAAGCAGTCGAACTCCGGGAAGGCCGGCGGCTCGCCGTCGCCGAGGTAGCCGAACACGATGCCGCTGCGTTCGACCACGGGGTAGGCCGCCTGGCGGATGCGCGTGCACAGCTTGCTGCCCGCGGGTTCGGCCGGGGTCTCGAGGCATTGGCCGCTCTTGTCGAACAGCCATCCGTGGAACGGGCAGCGCAGGCCGCCACCTTCGAGGCGGCCGTACGCGAGGTCGGCGCCGCGGTGCGGGCAGTCGCGGTCCATCAGGCCCAGGTGTCCGTGTTCGTCGCGGAACAGCACGAGGTCCTGCCCGAGCAGCCGCACGGCCTTCACGGGCCGCGGCCCGGCCAGTTCGTCGACGAGGGCCACCGGCTGCCAGTAGCGCCGCAGCAGCGTTCCGGCCGGGGCACCCGGGCCCACGCGGGTCATCAAGTCGTTCAGCTCGGCACTGATCATCTGTCGCTCTCCACCGGTCGTCCGGCCTGTTGCATCAACGCGGTCAGTATCGAATCAAAGGGGCGGAGAGGCCGTTGCCAATCGCGGCGGGGCGGGGCACGAAGAAGTGAACGCGGCCGCGCTAGACTCGTCCGACCCGTCGCCCGACCGAGGAACCGCCTTGCTCCCGAAACGCCATCTGCTGCTCGCCATCGCCGCCCTCCCCGTCCTGCTGGCCTGCGCGGGCACCCCCGACCCCGCCGTGGCCCCGGCCGACGACACCGCCTTCATGGCCTGGCTGCGCAACCTGACGGACCGGCTGAAGGCCGACCCGTACGCGAAGCCGCTGCCGATGAAGGGCAAGTTCGAGAACGACGCGTTCCTCACGCGGCTGCACGACGCCTATCGCAAGCGCACGTCGCGCGAGGCGTTCGCCACGTGGTTCAACGGCCAGTACCCCGGATTCCTCTACGAGGGGTCGGTGATCACCGAACAGCTGCCGCGCTGAACCGCCGCACGGGGACTTTCCCGTACGGCGCGTGAAATGGCACACGAAGACGGGGCAGAAGCGGCTGACCGGCCGTGCCGATATCCCTGGGGCAGTGCGCGCGCCACCGGTGCGCGGATCCCCCTGGTGGCCCCGATGACCTCGCCGAACCCTCCGATCACGCCGCTCTCCGACGACGCGTTGCGCCAGCACGCGCTGGTCTCGACCCTCGACCACGTCAAGGCCTTCGCGCAGTTCTCCCCGCAGGGGGAATTGGTGACGGCGAACGACATCTTCCTCGACCTGCTGGGCTACACGCGGGACGAGGCGATCGGCTCGCACCACCGGCGCTTCTGCGACCCGGCCTTCGTGGCCTCGCCCGAGTACGCGCACTTCTGGCAGCGCCTGCGCGCCGGCGAAGCGTACACGGACCTCTGCGAGCGGCGGCGCAAGGACGGGTCCGTCTGCTGGCTGGAGGCCACCTACGCGCCGGTGCGCGAGGACGGTGTCATCACGCGCATCCTGAAGATGGCGAGCGACGTCACCGAACGCGTGCACCGCGACCACCTGGCCCACGAGAACGTGCGCCGCCTCTCGCTCGTGGCCAACGCCACCGACAACGCGGTGCTCATCACCGACGGCCGCTGGCGCACCGTGTACGTCAACCAGGGCTTCGTTCGAAAGTTTCGCCTGAAGCCGCACGAGATCGGCGGCCGCCAGCCCACGTTCACGCTGGCGCCGCACCTGTCGGGCGACGTGCTGCGCGACATGCGCCGCGAACTGCGCCAGGGCCGCGACGTTCGGCGCGAGGAGGTGCTGCGCGCCCGCGGCCAGGAGCGCTACTGGTGCAGCATCGCGACGAGCCCCGTGTTCGAGCAGGGCCGCCTGGTCAACACCGTCACCGTGATCACCGACATCACGCAGTCGAAGATGCACCAGGTGCTGCACCAGCGTGTGCTGGAGGCCATCGTGCACGAGCGCCCGCTGCTCGACGTGCTGGAGATGATCTGCGCCGAGGTGGAGCGCATGCTGCCCGACATGGCGTCGGCCGTGCTGGAAGCCTCGCCCGACGGCATGGTGCACCTGCTGGCGGCCCCGCGCCTGCCCACCGATTCGCTGCGCCGCCACAGCGGCCGCGTGCGCTGGCCCGGCGGAGACCGCGCCGTGGAAGGTGTCGACCCGCTCGTGCAATTCCAGTTCGATGCCGACGCGGAGATGCCGCTGCGCGACGAACTGCTGGCCCTCGGCTACCGCCACGTGTGGGGACTCCCGGTGTTCGACGGCGACGGCAAGCTCATCGGCGGCGTCGTGCTGCACGGCCGCGAGCCGCAGCCCATCGACGCCTTCCAGCGCGGACTGATGGACGCGGCCGTGCACCTGTGCGCGCTCGCGCTGACGCGGGAGCGCGCCAAGGAGCGCATCCGCCAGCTCGCCTTCTACGACGCGCTGACGCACCTGCCCAACCGCACGCTGCTGCTCGGCAAGGCGGCGCAGGCGCTCGCCACCGCCCGCCGCAACGGGGCGCCGGTGGCCGTGCTGTTCATCGACCTCGACCGCTTCAAGCGCGTGAACGACTCGCTGGGCCACGCAGCCGGCGACGACCTGCTTCGGCACGTGGCCGACCGCATCGGCGCGGCTCGGCGGCACAGCGACATCGCCGGGCGACTGTCGGGCGACGAGTTCGTGCTCGTGTTGCCGGACTGCAGCGCGGCCCACGCCACCGACATCGTCGAGCGGCTGCAGGCGAGCCTCGCCGTGCCCATCGAGCTGGCGGGCACGCGGACGCAGTGCTCCGCGAGCATCGGCATCGCGATGTTCCCGCACGACGGCAACGACATCGACACGCTGCTGCAGCGCGCCGACATGGCGATGTACCAGGCCAAGGGCGAGACCCGCGGCCGGTTCGCGTTCTTCAGCCACGAGCTCAACGTCGCCGCGCAGGAGCGCCTCGCGATGGAGGACGCGCTGCGCCTCGCGCTGCAGAACGGCGGGCTCGCCCTGCACTACCAGCCGCAGGTGTCGATGAACACCGGCGAACTGCACGGCGTGGAAGCCCTCGCGCGCTGGACCGACCCGCACTTCGGCGCGGTGCCGCCCAGCCGCTTCGTGCCGCTGGCCGAGGACTGCGGCCTGATCGGCGAGCTGGGCCAGTGGGCCCTGAACCTCGCCTGCACGCAGCTCGCCGCATGGCGGGCGGAGGGCCTGCGCGTGCCATCCGTGTCGGTGAACTTCTCGCCGACGAGCTTCCACGACCTGGGCCTGCCCGAGTTCGTGGCCGCGACCCTCGCCCGTCACGGCCTCGACCCGACCGACCTCACGGTGGAGATCACCGAAAGCGTGCTGATGGACGAACACCCGAGCGTGGCCTCGACCATCCAGGCGCTGAGCACGATGGGCGTGCGGCTCGCGATGGACGACTTCGGCACCGGCTACTCGAGCCTCAGCTCGCTGCGCCGCCTGCCCATCAGCGAGCTGAAGCTCGACCGCAGCTTCATCAACGACCTCGAGCGCAACCCCACGGCCCGCGCGCTGAGCCGCGCGGTCGCGCAGATCGGGTCCACGCTCGGGCTCACCGTGGTGGCCGAGGGCGTCGAGACGGACGCGCAGCATGCGCTGCTGGCCCGCCAGGGCTACCACGTCGCGCAGGGCTACCTGCTGGCGAAGCCGCTGCCGCCCGAGGCGTTCGGCACGTGGCTGCGGTCGGTGCCGGCGGCGCAGGACTCCGTGTTCGGCTAGGAGGACCGCGCCTCGGCCTGCCAGCGATCCACCAGCCCCGGCACGGCCTCGGACGCGAGGTCGCGCAGGAACTCGAACCGCGGCGGCGGGCTGTCGACCTCCAGCGCCACCAGCACCTTCTCGGCCGCGTCGGGCGCCTCGTGCACGAGGCCGGCCACCGGCCACACCGACAACGAGGTGCCGACGACCAGCACCTTCGCCGCGCCGCGGAGGTGGTCGCGGGCCTCGTCGAGGAAGCGCACGTTCTCGCCGAACCACACCACGTCCGGGCGCAGCTGGCTGCCGCGCGGGCACAGGTCGCCCAGCGCGATGGGGCGGTCGTCGAGGCGCACGCGGTGGCCGCCTTCGCGCTGGCCACGCGCGTACGCGAGCTCACCGTGCACGTGCAGCACCCGCGTGGAGCCGGCGCGTTCGTGCAGCGCGTCGACGTTCTGCGTGATCACCACCACCTCGTGGGTCGACTCCAGCCGCGCGAGCGCGCGGTGTGCCGCATTGGGCTCGGCCGCCCACGCGTCGCGGCGCCGCTGGTTGTAGAAGTCGAGCACCAGCTGGGGGTCGCGGGCGAAGCCCCCGGGGCTCGCCAGATCCTCGAAGCGGTGCTGCCGCCACAGGCCTCCAGCGCCGCGGAAGGTGGAGAGGCCGCTTTCGGCGCTGATGCCGGCGCCGGACAGCACGACGACCTTGAGGGGGTTCGCGAAGGTGGAGCTCATGGCGAGATCATCGCAGCCCGGCGGTGCACGTGTCAGGACCACGAACCAGGGATACTCCCACGCTGGAGTTCCGACCCCCATGACCCACACGCCCTTCCCCGACCGCCGCTTCGCCGCCTGCCTGTTCGACATGGACGGCACCCTCCTCACCTCGATCCTGGCCGCCGAGCGCGTGTGGGCCGCCTGGGCCCGCCGCCACGGCCTCGACGTCGACACGTTCCTGCCCACGATCCATGGCGTGCGCTGCGAGGACACCGTGCGGCGCCAGAACCTGCCCGGCATCGACGTGGCCGCGGAAGTCGCCTGGGTCACCGAGGCCGAGATCACCGACACCGAAGGCGTCGCGCCGATCCCGGGGGCACCCGCGTTCCTCGCATCGCTGCACCCGGACCGCTGGGCCGTCGTGACCTCCGCGTCGCGCGCGCTGGCGACCGTCCGCCTCGCCGCCGCCGGGCTGCCCGTGCCGGCGGTGATGGTCACGGCGGAGGACGTCGAGCGCGGCAAGCCCGCGCCGGACGGCTACCAGCTCGCGGCGCGGCGGCTGGGGGTCGCGGCCGAGGACTGCCTCGTGTTCGAGGATGCCCCGGCGGGCATCGCGGCCGGCGAGGCGGCCGGGGCGGCGGTGCTCGTGATCACGGCCACGCATTCGCACCCGGTCGCGTCCTCTCATCCCGTCGTGGCCGACTACCAGGGCCTGCAGATCCCGCTGCGCTGAAGGCAGGGGGCCGACAGCGCGTCCGGAACTGCCTACAATGCGAACAATTCCCATTTGCCACTGACGGGCGCCACACGTCCGTCCGCCGCGGACGATGTCGGCCACCACCCAGTCCTTCCAGCAGCAGCAACTGCACGCGCTCTACGACAACCACCACGCCTGGCTGCTGGGCTGGTTGCGCAGGAAACTCGGGTCGGCCCAGGACGCGGCGGACCTGGCGCAGGACACCTTCGTGCGCATCGCCTCGCGCACGTCGCGGGCCGACGACCTGCCCGGCCTGCGTGAACCGCGGGCCTTCCTCACGACGATCGCGCGCGCGCTCGTCGTCGACTTCTTCCGGCGCGCCGACCTGGAGCGTGCCTACCTCGCCGCGCTCGCGACGCTGCCCGAGGCCCTCCAGCCGTCGCCGCAGGACCGGCTGGAGGCCCTGCAGATGCTGGAGGCGGTGGGCCGGCTGCTGGAGTCGATGACACCGAAGACCCGCACGGCCTGGCTGCTCAGCCGGCTCGACGGGTTGTCCCACGCCGAGATCGCGGGTGAACTGGGGGTCTCCGTGCCCCGGGTGCGGCAGTACCTGGCCAGCGCGGCGCGACAGGCCTATCGGCTGCGTTTCGGGCCGGCGCCGGACGCAACCGTCCGCGGATGACCTCCGCCCACCCCCCCGACGATTCGCAGCCGGTCGCCGATGCCGTGCTGGACGAGGCCATCGCCTGGCAACTCCGCATGGGCTCCGGCGAGGCCGCCGCGGCCGACGAATCGGGCCTGCGCCAATGGCTGTCGGCCCGCAGCGAACACGCGCGGGCATGGCGGCAGCTCGGCGAGATCGACGCATCGCTGCGCCCCGCCGCGGGTCCGGCCGCACGTGCCGCGGTGCTGGCGCCCTCCCCGCGCTGGCGCGGCCGCGGGCCCTTGCTCGCGCTCGTCCTGGCCGCCACGGCACTCGGGTGGGCCGTCCTGGAACAGGCCGGCCCCGCCGGCGCCTGGCTCGCGGACCACCGCACCGGCACGGGCGAACGGCTCGCGGTCACGCTGCCGGACCGCAGCGTGGTCCACCTCGACACCGGCAGCGCGATCGACGTCGACTTCAGCGGCACCGAACGCACCGTGGTGCTGCGCGCGGGCGCCATCCATGTGGAGACCGCGCACGGTGTGTCGCCGGAGCCCCGCCCCTTCGTCGTCCGCACGCCGGACGGCAGCCTGCGAGCCCTCGGCACCCGCTTCACGGTGGAGCGCCTGGCCCGGCCGCAGGCGACGCGGCTCACCGTCGTCGCCTCGGCGGTGGCGGCCCGGCCGGACGGCTGCATCGCCGCCCCTTCCGTCGTGTGTTCGGCCGAGCGCGTCGTGCAGCGTGGCGAGTCAGTGCTGCTGCACGGCGGCCAGGTCGACGCGCCGGTGGCGGTGCCGGCAGCCGCGCCGGCCTGGAAGGACGGCATGCTGGCCCTCGACGACCAGCCGCTGGCCCGGGCCGTGGCAGAGATCGCGCGCTACCGCGTCGGGCATGTGTCCGTGGACCCGGCTGTGGCCGGCCTGCGGGTGACCGGCACGTTCCCGCTGGACGACACCGACCACGCGCTGGCGGCACTGGAGGCGGCCGTGCCCGTGGAAGTGGTCTCCTACACACGGTGGTGGGTGCGCGTGCGGCCCAGGCCCTGAGTTTTTTTCTCGCACCCCCTCTCACTTTCGCGCGCTCGAACGGCAAGGGAATGAAAGCCACTCTCCCTGTCGACCGTTCCTCTTGCCGGAGCCCGCCGTGCCTGTCCGCCCGATTCCCCTGTCCCGTCCGCCGTTCCACCTCGCCCCCTGGGCACTCGCTGTCCTGCTGGCCTGCGCCCAGCCGCTGCCCGCGGCCGCCGCCGCCACGACGCCCGCCGTGCCCGACACGGGCACCGTCCGCGACTACGACCTGCCCGCCGGACCGCTGGCCACGACGCTGAACCGCATCGCGCTCGACGCCGGTCTCGTGCTGACCGTGGACGCACGCCTGGTGGCGGATCGCCGCGCCGGCGCGGTGCAGGGGCGATTCGACGCGGCCGCGGCGTTGCGCCAGGCGCTGGCCGGCACGGGGCTCGAACTCCGGGCCACGGCCACGGGCGGCTACACGCTGCAGCCGCAGGACCCGGCGGCGGCCACCCCCTCCGCGGACGGCGCGACCCTCGGCGCGGTGCGGGTGACCGCCAGCGCGGAGTCCGGCGGCTCGCTGCCCCCGGCCTTCGCCGGCGGCCAGGTCGCGCGTGGCGGGCGTGTCGGTGTGCTGGGCAACGAGGACCTGATGGATGCGCCGTTTTCCATCACCAGCTACACGTCGGAACTCATCGAACAGCAGCAGGCCAAGTCGCTCGGGGACCTGCTGGCCAACGAGGCCTCGGTGCGCAGCGACTGGTCTTCGCGCGGGGGCTACAGCGACAGCTTCACGATGCGCGGCTTCGCGCTGGGAGCGGGCGACATCGCGTTCGACGGGCTCTACGGCATCGTGCCGCGCACCTTCACCTCGCTCGAGAGCGTCGAGCGTGTCGAGGTGCTTCGCGGGCTCAGCGCGCTGCTGTCCGGGGTGTCGCCCGGGGGTTCGCTCGGGGGCGTGATCAACCTGGTCCCGAAGCGGGCCGGGGACACCCCGCTCGCCCGCGTGACCACGAGTGTCGAGACCGGCGGCTATGCCGAAGCCCACATCGACGTGGGCCGCCGCTTCGGCCCCACCGGCGACCTGGGCCTGCGCGTGAACGCCGTCTACGGGGACGGCGACACGGCGATCGATCGCCAGGGCGCACGCATCCGCCACCTGGCCGCGGGGATGGACTACCGGACCGACGGCGTGCGGCTCAGCGCCGATCTGGGCTCGCTCAAGCGCACGACCCGCGCGCCGATGCGCGCGGCGAGCGTGGCCGCCGGCCTCACCGCGGTGCCCGCGGCGCCGAAGGCGGGGACGAACTTCGCGGAGCCCTGGGGCAGCGTCACGCTCGAGTCGCTGCACGGTGCGGTGCGCGGCGAAGTGAACCTGAACCGCAACCTCACCGCCTACGCGGCCGTCGGCTTTCGCGACAACCCGACCGACCTGCTGGTCAGCGTGCCCACCCTCACCCGCACCGACGGCACGTTCACCGAACGCAACCTCTATTTCTTCGACGACGTCACCTCGCGCACCGGCGAGGTGGGCCTGCGCGGCCGGTTCGACACGGGCGGCGTGCACCACCGCGTGGTGCTGAACGCCAGCACGCTGCGGCAGGAACGCCACAACCTCACGCACACCGTCTCCACGGGCACCTCGAACCTCTACGACCCCGTGTTCCTGCCGCCGCCCGACCTGTCGGCCTATGCCACCGACCCGCCGCTGATCAACCGGCAACGCCTGTCCGGCGTCGCGCTGGCCGACACGCTCTCCCTCCTCGACGAGCGGGTGCAACTCACGCTCGGCGTGCGGCAGCAGTCGGTCAAGAACACCAACTACGCGGCCAACGGCACGGTGAACCCGCCCGTCTACGACCGGCGCAAGGCCACCCCGGCCGTCGCCCTCGCGGTGAAGGTCCGGCCCGGCATCACGCTGTACGGCAACTACATGGAAGGCCTCGCGCAGGGGCCGGTGGCGCCGGTGGGCACCGCCAATGCGGGCGAGGTCTTCGCGCCCTACGTCGCGCGGCAGCACGAGGTCGGCGCCAAGTTCGACCAGCACGACTGGGGTGCCACCATCGCGCTGTTCCAGATCGAACAGCCCAGCGCCTTCAGCGTGCCCGTGGCCGGCGGCGGCCTGCCGGTCTACCGCGTCGACGGCGAACAGCGCAACCGCGGGGTCGAGCTGAATGCCTTCGGCGAAGTGGCCCGAGGGACCCGCCTGATCTCCGGCCTGATGCTGCTGGATGCCGAGCAGCGCAAGACGGCCGGTGGCGTGAACGACGGTGCGCACGCCGTCGGCGCGCCGCGGGTGCAGGCCAATGCCGGCATCGATTGGGACGTACCGGCCGCCTCCGGGCTGACGCTGAGCGCGGGCCTGGTCCACACCGGACGGCAGTACGTCACCGCGAACAACGCGCTGTCCATCCCGGCCTGGACACGAGCGGACTTCGGCGTGTCCTATCGCCTGGACGTGGCGAGCCGGCCGCTCACGTTGCGCGCGCGACTGACCAACGCCTTCGACCGCGACTACTGGGCCTCGGCCTCCGCCTCGTCGGGGCAGCTCTCCACCGGGGCGCCGCGCACGCTCGCGCTGTCGGCCAGCGTGGACCTGTAGCGGCGGAGCCTATCGGTCGATGATGCGCCGCGCGAACGCCTCGAGGTAGTCGAGGAGCTTGTTCGCGCCGGTCACTGCGTCGTCTTCATCGCCGGTCGCGATGCCCTCGGCCAGTTGCAGGTGGGCGTTCGCGGCGGCGACGATGTCGCCCTGGTGCTGGTACGCGTACCAGAAACGCCGGCACTGCACGATCAGCGGCACGACGGCGTTCACGGCCGACTTGTTCTGGCACGCGAGGTGGTTGATCAGGTCGAGCTCGTGGTCCGCGCGCATGTACTCGGTGAGGTTGCCGCGTTCGGCCGCCTTCACCATGCGCTCGGCGCAGCGGACGATCTCCTTGCGCTGCGCCGCGGAAGCGCGCCGCGCCGAGCAGCGCGCGATCACGTCCTCGAGCACGCGGCGCGTCTGGATCACGTCCAGGTGGTCCGCCAGATCGATGTTCGACACCAGCAACCCGCGGCGCGGCTGCTGCGTGATCAACCCGATGGCGGTCATGCGGAGCAGGGCTTCCCGGACCGGCGTGCGGCCGAGGCCGGTGAGCTCCACGAGTTCACCTTCGACGACGGGACTGCCCGGCTCGATCCGCATCGTGGAGATCAGCGATTCGATGGCGTCGTACGCCACGTCCGCGGCGCGACGCTTCGGGAGCTTGGAGGTGGCTGCGGACACTGGCGAGAGCTTCAGGTTGGTGGGAGCGCGAAGTTGACGCACTGTGCGATATATCCACAAGATATGCAACGAGTGTTTGTGCGGGGCCGGGCAAGGCCGGCCCCATGCCGTCACGCCCGCTTCAGTTCACCATCGACCACACGCCACAGGCCCAGCGGGTTGGCGTCCTGCAGGGCCTGCGGACGCAGCGCGTCGGGCAGGTCCTGGTAGCACACCGGGCGCAGGAACCGGTCGATGGCCGTGGCCCCGACCGACGTGAACATCGCGTTGGAGGTCGAGGGGAACGGGCCGCCATGCACCATGGCGTGGCTCACTTCCACGCCGGTGGGGAAGCCGTTCGCGAGGATGCGGCCCACCTTGCGCTCCAGCACCGGCAGCAAGCGGCGGGCCAGCTCATGGTCGTCCGGATCGATCTGCAGCGTGGCGGTGAGCTGGCCTTCGAGGTGCTCGGCGATCCGCAACACTTCGTCGAAGTCCTTCGCCCGGATCACGATGGACGCCGGACCGAACATCTCCTCCTCCAGCGCGGGCGACGAGAGCAGGCGGGCCGCGTCGGTCACGTAGAGCGCGGCCTGGGCCGCGTTCGGCTGCGCGTCCGCGGGCAGGCCCTGGGCCACCTTCTCGACGCCGTCCACACCGTCGACCTTCGCCGTGCCGGCGAGGTAGGCCTCGTGGATGCCGGGGGTCAGCATGGTCTGCGCGGCCTTGGCCGCGAGTGCCTGGCCGGCGGCCGTGATGAAACGCTGCACGTGGTCGTCGCCTATGGTGATCACCATGCCCGGGTTGGTGCAGAACTGCCCCGCGCCCATCGTCAGCGAATCCGCG
The DNA here is from genome assembly GCF_002116905.1 of Piscinibacter gummiphilus. NCBI lineage: Bacteria > Pseudomonadati > Pseudomonadota > Betaproteobacteria > Burkholderiales > Sphaerotilaceae > Rhizobacter > Rhizobacter gummiphilus. The sequence continues at coordinate 385,693 of NZ_CP015118.1, read as the reverse complement.
AACCCCTTGCCGATGGCCTCGGCGCGCGCGGCCAGCGCGGCAGGCAGCAGGAACACCGGGTTGATGCTGCTCATCTCGGCGTAGACCGGGATGGGTTCCTGGCGGGCGTTGGCGACACGCACGAGGGCGAGCCCGCCCTGGCGCGAGCCCGTGAAGCCCACCGCCTTGATGGCCGGGTGGGCCACCAGCGCTTCACCGATCTTCCGGCCGGCGCCGAACAGCAGCGAGAACACGCCTTCGGGCAGGCCAATGTCCTTCACGGCCTTCTGGATGGCGCGGCCGACCAGTTCCGACGTGCCCAGGTGGGCGCCGTGGGCCTTGACGATCACCGGGGCGCCGGCGGCCAGGGCCGACGCGGTGTCGCCGCCCGCCACTGAAAATGCCAGCGGGAAGTTGCTCGCGCCGAACACGGCGACCGGGCCGAGTGGCACCTTGGCCAGGCGCAGGTCGGCGCGGGGCATCGGCTGGCGTTCGGGCAACGCGGGGTCGATGGTGGCGCCGAGGAAACGGCCGTCGCGCACGACCTTGGCGAACAGGCGCAGCTGGCCGACGGTGCGGCCCCGTTCGCCCTGCAGGCGGGCCACGGGCAGGCCGGTCTCGGCATGGGCGCGCTCGATCAGGACATCGCCGAGCGCGACGATGTTGTCGGCGATGGCTTCGAGGAACGCGGCGCGGCGTTCCAGCGGCAGGTTGCGGTAGGTGTCGAACGCCTGGCTCGCGAGCAGGGCGGCACGGTCGACCTCGGCGGTGCCGCCCTGGCCGAACACGGGCTCCGGGATGTCGGCATGGGTGGCCGGGTTGAAGGCCCGTTGCTGGCCTTCCTGGCCGCGGACGGCCTGGGCGCCGATGAGCATTTCGCCGGTGATCTGGGACATGACGGACTCCAAGGGTGGACGAGTGCGGACAGCGCACGGCTGCCCCGGATTGGTGTTGATGGATCAGCCCGATCGGACAACATCCCCATGCCGGTGCGCACGCACATTCGCGGCAACGCACCGAGCGCGGTGGTATGCCACGAAAACGTGCGGAGCGCTAGGCATGGTTTCTGCTGATGTCCGATCAGGATACGGTAAATATATTTTAGACATCTTTCGAAGCTCCGCGCAGCACGCTTTTCCCCGAACCCCGCCCCAGCCGCCCATGAACGCCCTCGCCCCCGATCACCCCCGCCCGCCGCGGCTGCCCGTCCGACTTGTCCTCGACGCGTCCGATGCGCTCCTGCGTGTCGAACGCGGGCTGCTCACGTACACCATGACCTTGCTGGTGGGGCTCGTGCTGCTGAACGTGGTGACCCGATACACCGGCATGCCGCTCTACTGGGTGGACGAGGCTTCGGTCTATACGGTGGTGTGGCTGACCTTCATCGGCGCCTCGGTCATGACACGGCTTCGCCTCGACTTCGCGGTCACCATGGTCACCGACAAACTCGGTCCGCGCGCCGCCCACGTGGCCAAGCTGCTGGCGTCCGGCGGCGTGCTGTTCTTCGCCCTCGCGCTGATCGCCATGTGCTGGCTCTGGATGGACCCGGTGGGCATCGCCCGCCACGGCTTCGACGCCAAGGACTTCGCGGCGGAGTCCTTCAACTTCCTCTACACCGAACGCACCCAGACGCTGGAGTGGCCGGTGTGGGTGCTGCAGCTGATCATGCCCCTCTTCGCGGTGTGCATGAGCGTGCACGCCCTGGCGAACTTGCTGGAAGACCTGAAGCTCGCGCCCCCGCGCAAGCACCCCGAATTCAAGACCGGCAGCGCCGACGTGGTGAACTGACATGCTGACCTCCGCCTTCTTCCTGGCCATCATGCTGGTGGGCGTGCCCATCGGCCTGTGCCTGTGCCTGTCCGGCATCTTCTACATCTACAGCATCGACAACCCCGTCCTGCTGCAGTCCTACGCCACGCAGATGTTCGCCGGCGTGGACAGCTACGGCCTGATCGCGATCCCGCTGTTCATCCTGATCGGCGAAGTGATGAACAGCGGTGGCATCACCAAGCGCCTCGTGGACCTGTCCATGGCCTTCATCGGCTCGGTCAAGGGTGGCCTCGCCTACGTGAACATCCTGGCCAACATGCTGGTCTCCTCCATCATCGGATCGGCCACCGCGCAGGTGGCGATCATGTCGCAGGTGATGGTGCCGGAGATGGAGAAGCAGGGCTACGACAAGACCTTCGCCGCCGGCCTCACGGTCTATGGCGGCATGCTCGGGCCCATCATCCCGCCGTCCGTGATGTTCGTGGTCTACAGCGTGCTGGCCCAGGTGGCGGTGGGCGACATGCTGATCGCCGGCATCCTGCCCGGCATCCTGCTGACCGTGCTGTTCTTCATCGTGATCGCGTGCATGGGCTGGGTGTACAACTACCCGCGCAGCGCCAAGCGCACGCTGCGCGAGCGGGCCCGCACGGTGCTGGTCTCGAGCCCCACGCTGCTGATCCCGCTGGTGATCGTGGGCTCCATCCTGACGGGGTTCGCGAACCCGACCGAGGCGGCCGCGGTGGGCGCCGTCAGCGCCGTGCTGGTGGGCCGCTACGTCACGCGAGAGTTCAAGTATTCGGAACTGCGCGCGATCATGCTGCGCTCGGCCATCTACTCGGCCATCGTGCTGTTCCTGGTGGCCGCGGCGTCGGTGTTCTCGTGGCTGCTGATCTACGGCAAGGTGCCGCAGATGGTGACCGCCTGGGTCCAGACGGTGGCGAAGGACCCGGTCACGTTCCTGCTGCTGGTCAACGTGATCCTGCTGATCATCGGCACGGTGATCGACGGCATCCCGGGCCTCATCATGACCGCCCCCATCCTGCTGCCCATCGCCACCGAGGTCTACGGCATCGATCCGCGCCACTTCGGCGTGGTCATCGTGATCAACCTCGTGCTGGGCCTGATGTCGCCCCCGGTGGGCCTGAGCTTCTTCGTGGCCGCCGCGGTGACCGGCGCCAAGCCCGGGAAGATGTTCATCGTCACCCTGCCCTTCTTCATCATCAGCTGCATCGCGCTGGTGATGCTGTCGCTGTTCCCCAGCCTGTCGCTGGGGCTGTTGTAGTCCTGTCGTTCCCCCGGAGCTTTCCATGACCCTGAACCGCCGCAACTTCCTCCTGACCTCGGCCGCCGCCGCCGCGCCGATGGCGTTCGTGACCCCCTCGCGCGCCGCCGCCGCGAAGGAACTTCGCCTGGGCATCATCACCCCCGCCGGCCACTCGTGGAACCGCGCGGCACTGCGCTTCGGCGAGGCGCTGTCCAAGGCCACCGACGGCCGCCTGACGGTCACTGTGTTCCACTCGGGCCAGCTGGGCAACGAGTCGGTGATGATGCAGCAGATGCAGTCCGGCGCGCTGGACATGGGCTGGATCCAGGCCGCGGAACTCGGCACCCGCGTCGCCAGCGTGGCGTCGATCAACGCGCCGTACCTGGTGCGGTCGACCGCCGCGGTGGGCAAGCTGGTCAAGACGCCCACCGCGCTCAAGCTGCTGGACGTGCTGCCGCGCGAGACGGGCTGCGTGGGCCTCGGCTGGGGCATCACCGGCATGCGCGTGGTGTTCGCCACCAAGGACATCAAGACCCCGAACGACCTCAAGGGCCTGAAGCTGCGCATCAACCCCACGCCGGTCTACCGCGACTTCTACCAGTACTTCGGCGCAGCCCCCACCCCGATCCCGACCCCCGCCGTGTTCGACGCCATGACCAACGGCCAGGTCGACGGGCTCGAGGCCGACGTGGAGTTCTCCTGGAACCAGCGCTTCGACAAGGTCTCGAAGGTGATGATGCCGATGAACGCGCTGTTCATGCCGTTCGCGCCGCTGTTCTCGGGCCGTGTCTGGCAGACGCTGGACAACAAGGACCGCGAGCTGATCCGCCAGCTGACCGCGCAGGCGCTGGACGCCCAGATCAACGACATCGTCACCACCGAAGCCGGGCTGCTGGACAAGCTGAAGAAGGAGTCGATCACCATCCGCGACCTGAACGACTTCGACATCAAGCCCGCCATCGAGGCGTTCGACAAGATCTGGTTGCCGAAGGCGCCGCAGATCGCCGAACTGCGCAAGGTCGGCGCCACGCTCTGACACACGTCCGGCCCGGCCGCCGCCCTCGACCCGTGGCGGTGCCGGGCCCGGCGCCCGCGCCGCTTCGCGTGGCGCCTCACCTTCCACACCCCTGATCCGAACGACCACGCCGCCCTCACCTCCGTCTCTTTAATATATTTCCAGCCTATTTGCGCCAACCCGGCGTGATTCTTCTTCGACAAAGGTAGATCTCATGAACCTCAACATCTTCACCGGCACCATCCCCGCCCTGATGACCCCCTGCACCGCGGACCGGCAGCCCGACTTCGACGCGCTCGTCGCGAAGGGCAAGGAGCTCATCGCCGCGGGCATGAGCGCGGTGGTCTACTGCGGCTCCATGGGCGACTGGCCCCTGCTGACCGCGGCGCAGCGCCAGGAAGGCGTGGCCCGCCTGGTGGCCGCCGGGATCCCGGTCATCGTCGGCACCGGTGCGGTGAACTCGAAGGAAGCGGTGTCGCACGCGGCACATGCGGCCAAGGTTGGTGCACACGGCCTGATGGTGATTCCGCGGGTCATGTCCCGCGGATCCTCGGCCACCGCCCAGAAAGCCCATTTCTCGGCCATCCTGGACGCCGCACCGAACCTGCCCGCGGTCATCTACAACAGCCCGTACTACGGGTTCGCGACGCGCGCCGACCTCTTCTTCGAACTGCGCCGCCAGCACCCCAACCTGATCGGCTTCAAGGAATTCGGTGGCGGCGCGGACCTGCGCTATGCCGCGGAACACATCACCTCGCAGGACGACGCCGTGACCCTCATGGTCGGCGTGGACACCCAGGTCTTCCACGGCTTCGTGAACTGCGGCGCCACCGGCGCCATCACCGGCATCGGCAACGCGCTGCCGAAGGAAGTGCTGCAGCTCGTCGACCTGTGCAAGAAGGCCGCGCAGGGCGACGTCGTCGCGCGCCGCCAGGCCCGCGAACTGGAAGCGGCGCTGGCCGTGCTGTCCTCGTTCGACGAAGGGACCGACCTGGTGCTGTACTACAAGTACCTGCTCGTGCTGAACGGCCAGAAGGAGTACACCCTGCACTTCAACGAAACCGACGTGCTGACCGACGCGCAGCGCCACTACGCGGAGAACCAGTACCAGCTGTTCCGCACCTGGTATGCGGCGTGGTCGAAGGACGTGGCGCGTTGAGGAACCCGCGGCACGGGCCTTCCGGATCCGGAAGGCCCGTGCCGCCGCCCGCAGGATGCAGGCGACCTATACGAAGGCGTGATGGGCGCCGCGGGCACGACCTCCTATCGTGGAGTGACCTTCAACTCCACCCGCAGGAGCACATCGTGGCATCCACCCTCAACGCATCTCTCCAACCTGCGATCACCGTCGTGGTGCGCCATCGCGATCCCCTGCTGCATCTCGGGATCGTGGCGGCGCTGCGCGACGACGGTCGCTTCAGCGTCCGCACGGACGACACCCTCGCCACGACGGGCGCCGCGGACGTGGTGGTCGCCGACCACGAGAATGGCGTGGCCTTCGCCGCAGCGACCCGCCACGTCGGCCGTCCACCGCGGGTCATGATCGTGACCCACCGCGATGGCGAGACCGACGTCCGGCACGCCCTGTCGCGCGGCGTGCAGGGCTACCTGCTGCTCGGCAGCGCGCTCGACGACCTCGTCGACGGCGTGACGGCGCTGTCCCGTGGCCAGCGGTACCTGACGCAGGCAGCTGCCATGCGTGCAGCCGAACACCTGTGTTTCCAGTCCCTCACCGGCCGCGAGGCCGAAGTGCTGCACTTCGTCGCAGCGGGCTGGAGCAACAAAATGGTGGCCAACGAACTCGGCACCGCGGTGGCCACGGTCAAGACCCACGTGAAGGCGATCCTCGAAAAGCTGAATGCCCGAACGCGCACGGAGGCCGCCCATGTCGCGCAGCGGCGGGGCCTGCTGGCCGGCGACATCGCCGACGTGCCGCACATGGTGCCGCGAGGCGTGCCGCGAACGGAAGCCTGCGTCCGCATCGCTGGGTAACACCTAGGTAGGAGCACACGAGACGTCCGCTGGATGTTCGACCGGCCCCCGTTCTGATGTCATCTCTTCCTGTGCAACGGCCCGCAGCAGGCCGGTACGCAGTCACCCATCCCCACAGGAGAGAACATGTCCGACTTCCCCACCGCACCACCTCCTCGGCGCCAGTTCCTGGCCCGCTCCGCCGCCATCGGCGGCGCTGGCCTCGGCCTGCTGCAGCTCTCGTCCGGCACACACGCGGCCCAGAGCGACGGCGTCGGCGCTGCGAACCCCTCGGGCGCCACCTCCGTCGCGCTCGGCGACGAGCGGGTTCGAGAATTCCGCATCCGCGTTCCGGAGGCTGCACTCACCGACCTGCGGCGACGTCTCGTTGCCACGCGCTGGCCTGACCGCGAGACGGTGGCCGACACCTCGCAGGGCGTGCAACTGGCGCGGCTGCAGGCCTTGTGCGCGCACTGGGCGACAGCCTACGACTGGCGCAAGCTGGAGAAACGCCTGAACGCCCTGCCGCAGTTCATCACCCAGATCGACGGGGTGGACATCCATTTCATTCACGTCCGTTCGGGCAACGCCAACGCACTGCCGCTGCTCATGACCCACGGCTGGCCGGGCTCCATCCTGGAAATGGTCGGCACGATCGGCCCGCTCACCCATCCCGAAGCTCACGGCGGCCGGGCCGAGGACGCCTTCGACGTGGTCATCCCCTCGATCCCCGGCTATGGCTTCTCGGGCAAGCCACGCGAACCGGGATGGGGTCCGGAGCGGATCGGGCGCGCCTGGGACGTGCTTATGAAGCGCCTCGGCCACGAGCGCTACGTCGCACAGGGCGGCGATCACGGCTCGGTGATCTCGGACGCGATGGCCCGGCAGAAGCCCCCCGGCCTCCTGGCCATTCACGTGAACATGCCGCCCACCGTTCCCGCGGAGCATGTCCGAGGGATCAACGCGGGCGACCCGCCACCGCCCGGGCTGTCCGAGTCCGAGCGCCTCGCGTTCGAGACGCTGGCCAGGTTCTTCGCCCGCAACGCGGCGTATGGCGCCTTGATGGTGACGCGGCCCCAGACGATCGGGTACGGGTTGTGCGACTCGCCGGCCACCCTCGCGGCGTTCCTGTACGAAAAGATCTACGAGTGGACCGACAGCGATGGTGACCCCGAGCGCGTGCTGACACGCGACGGCATTCTCGACAACATCACGTTGTACTGGCTCACCGACACCGGCGCCTCGGCCAGCCGCTTCTACTGGGAGAACAACAACAACAACTTCAGTTCGGCGGCACAGAAGACCACCGAGATCACCATTCCGGTGGCGGTCACGGTGTTTCCCCACGAGATCTACCGTGCGCCGAAGAGCTGGACACAGCGCGCCTACCCCACGCTCTGCTACTTCAACGAAGTCGCGAAGGGTGGGCACTTCGCCGCCTGGGAGCAGCCCGAGCTGTTCGCCAGCGAGATGAGAGCCGCGTTCAAACCCGTGCGCGAACGTCCGTCCCGCGACTGAGAAGCCGCCGCATCGGCGCCGCATGCTCTCCACGAGGGCCTTCAGCAGTTCCTGCTGGAGGCCCTCGCGCTTTTCCGGAACAGAGACCAGAACGTGCGCCGCTTGCACCGGGCGACACGCATCGCGTATGATTCGTTCATGTAGTGTTCCCTACATCAAACGAAGATTCGACTGCCCATGTCAGCCTGTCCCGAGTCACCCCGTCCAGGGGAGCGCCTGCGCCGCGGCTTCACCTCCGATGGGGTGTCCGTGCTCGTTCGAACAGCGGGCAGCGAGGGCGGAACTCCACCCTCGGCGCTGCAACACGAGTACGACCTGCGCGTGGCGCTGCACGACGATTGGGCGGTCATGCCGCTGGAACTCGTGTCCCGGAACGGCGACACCCGGTTGCTGTTGCGGGACACCGGAGCCGTGCCGCTGCGTGAGCGCGACGCCGGGCCGCTGGCGCCCGGGCGCTTCCTCGCACTGGCCGTTGCATTGACCGCCGCCACCCTGCGGATGCATGCCGCGGGTCTGGTTCATTGCGCCCTGGCGCCCGATCGCATCCTCGTGCACGAAGACACGGGCCGCGTGATGCTCACGGGGTTCGGCTGCGCGCTGCGCCTGGGCGACGACGCCACGCACCGGGTGATCGTCGACTCGATGGCCTGGGAGGCCGCAGACATCGACTACCTGGCGCCGGAGCTCGGGTCGCGCATGAACCGCCGGATCGATGTGCGAGCGGATCTGTATTCCCTCGGTTGCATCTTCCACGAGCTGCTCGTCGGCGTGCCGCCGTTCAACGAGGGCGACACGACGGCACGCCTTCACGCCCACGCCACCCTCGCCCCCGAGCCTCTCCACCGCTTGCGACCCGAGGTGCCCGAGCAGCTGTCACGGCTGGTGCTCCGGCTGCTGGAGAAGGCGCCGGAACGGCGGTACGCGGATTCGGCCGGCCTGCTGACCGACCTGCGCGCCAGCGAAGCGCTGTTCCAGCGCGATGGCCTCATCCCCGCCTTTCCGCTGGACGCGGGGGCGGCCATCGCGGGAGGCTCCCAGGATCTCTCCGTGTTCGTGGGCCGCGACCGCGAGCTGGCGCAGCTCCTCAGTGTGCATGCCGAGGTGCAGTCCGGCGCCGGCATGGGGATCTGCTGGGTGTCGGGCCTGCCCGGCCTGGGCAAGTCGGCCCTGCTGCGGGAAGCGGTGGCACGCATGGCGACGTCCACCGCCGCCCCCCGCGTGGCGACGGGCAAGGCTTCTTCCGATCGGGGCGGTCAACCGTTCCATGTGCTTGCCCAGGCCCTGGAGCCTCTGCTCCAGATGGTGCTGGGCAGTCCCGATGCGGCGTTCGACACGTGGCGGGAGCGGCTCTCCCATGCGGCACGCGATGCCGTCTCCACGCTGGTCCGGCTCCTGCCGAGCCTCGGCGCGATCCTGGGAGCCGCCTCGCCGCAGGTGCCGGCGTCCATCGCTCCGGTGGAGGCTTCGCGCGGGTTCGAGCGCGAGATCGTGCAGCGGGCCATGGCGCGCCTGATCACCTGCTTCGCGGTGCCCGAACGGCCGCTGGTGCTCCTGCTCGACGACCTCCAGTGGGCCGACGTCGAAACGGTCCACGTGCTCGAACGTCTGCTGTCCGATCATGCCCAGGTGCCGCTCCTGCTGCTGGGGTCGCTGCGTTCGACCGGCGCACCGGACGAGCATCCCGTGTGCGCGACCCCGCTGTATCGAACCTCCCGTGCGGTGCACATCAAGCTGCATCCCCTGGACGCCGAATCCGCGCACCAACTCCTCGCCCAGATGTTCGGCCGGGACCCAGGCGAACTCGGTCCGCTGGTCGACGTGGTCGCGCGGCGGACGGGGCACAACCCGTTCTTCATGCGGCGCCTGCTGGGTCGCCTCGTCAACGACCGCGTGATCGCCTACGACCCGCTGCACGGGTGCTGGACCTGGCAGGATGGGCCGGCCGCCGCCCACGACTACCTGGCAGGCATCGGTGACCTGCTCGCGCGAGACGTCCAGGACCTTCCGCCAACGACCCGCAGCCTGTTGCGGGCACTGGCCTGCCTCGGCGACCGCGCCTCCACGATCGATCTCGCCATTGCCACCGATGGAGACGACACCGACGTGCCCGTGCGGCTGGCCGCCGCCATCGCGTCGGGGTTCGTCGAGCGCGACGGCGACGCGTGGGCCTTCACCCACGACCACCTCCGTGACGCCGCCTACGCGTCCATCCCCGAAACCGAACGGGCCGCCTGGCACCTCGGCATCGTGCGGCGCCAGCAGGCGCACGCCGACGTGGTGCCCGTCTTCTCGAGAGCCCTTCAGGCGCGGCTCGCACGGCCTGCGGTCGAGGCGCGCGAAGAGCGGCTTGCGTTCGCCGACCTCCAGGTGCAGGCCGGCAAGCGAGCGCGGGCGGCCACGGCGCACCATGCCGCGCTGACCTTCTTCCGCTCCGCGCTCGAATGCCTCGCGGACGACACCACCTCTCCCCTCGCCATGGAAGCCACCCTGCTGTGCGGCGAAGCGGAGTTCCTGACCGGCGCGCTCGAAGCCGCGGAAGACCGGCTCTCGGCGCTTCAGCGCCGCGCCGGCGACGGGCTGTTCGGCGCCGATCTGGCCCGCCTGCGCGCGGCGCTCTACACCACGCTCGGGGCGTTCGAACAGGCGCTCGATGTCGGCCTCGGGTTCCTCGCCAAGGCGGGCATCGAGGTGCCCGCGCACCCCGGCGAGACCGAGGTGCAGGACGAGTACCTGCGACTGCGGGACTGGCTGGACGTGAACGGGGTCCAGGCGCTGCGAGACCTGCCGATCGACACCGACCCGCTGCGCCGGGCGATCGTCGACATCTTCGCCGAGCTGTTGCCGCCGGCGCTGTACTCCGACCAGAACCTGCTCGACCTGATGCTCGTGCGCATGGTGCACCTGGCGATCCGGAACGGGCACACCGACGCCTCCGCCAACGGCTACGTGTGCATGAACCAGATCGTCGGCATGCGGTACGGCGACCACGCGCAGGCCCGCGACTTCGGTGCGCTCGCACTGCACCTCGTCGACGAACGGGGCCTGCGGCGCTACCAGGCGCGGGTCTATCACACGTACGGCACCTTCGTGGTTCCGTGGACCGCACCGGCGCGAGAGGCCCGCGGCTACATCGTGAAGGCCTTCGACATCGCCAACCGCGTGGGTGATCACACCTTCGCGCTGTACTGCGGCAGGAACCAGGCCACGGGCATGCTCTTCGCGGGAGAGTCGCTGGAAGAGGTGCGCGAGACGGTGGAGCAGGCCCTGGCGCGCGCGCGCGACGCCAACTTCGTTCTGGTCGTCGATGCGCTGCTGGCGCAGCGGGCATTGCTGGGCCAGCTTCAGGACGGACGGTACGACGCCGACGTGATGGCCGAACCCGTCGAGGGCGCGCCAGCCACGCTCGTCGACCTCGCCTACTGGGTGCACCGCCTGCAAGTCGACCTGCTCTTCGGCGACCTGCCGGGCGCGCTCGAGGCCGGCCGGCGTGCCGAGGCCTGCAAGATGGTGGCACGGTCCTTCGCCGAATTCGGGGAGCTGCCGTACTACGGTGCGCTCGCCCTGCTGGCCCTGCCGGCACGTGATCCCGATCAGCAGGCCCTGCTCCACCGCCATCTCGCCGCGCTGGCCGAGTGGGACGCGACCTGCCCGGAGAACTTCGGCGCCCGGCATGCGCTCGTGCGGGCGGAACTGGCGCGTGTGACGGGCAACGATGCGGAGGCCCTCGTGCACTACGCGGATGCGGTGTCCGAGGCCCGCGAGCACGGTTTCACGCAGGTCGAGGCCCTGGCCGCCGAGCTGGCCGCCGGCTTTCATGCGGGCCGCCGGCGCGAGATCGAGGCCCGAGCCTATGCGCGCCATGCCGTGGCCACCTGGCAGCGGTGGGGTGCCGCCGCCAAGGCCCGGCAACTGCAGCTGCGATTTCCGGGCCTGCTCGACGCCGATGTGCCCGACCCGTCGGCGCGCGGGCTCCGGGAACTCGATGTGCAGGCCGTGCTGCGCATCACCAACGCCCTCGCCAGCGACCTGGTGCCGGAGCGCCTCATCGAGACCACGATGCGCACCGCGCTCGAGAACACGGGAGCGTCCTATGGTGCACTGGCCCTGTGGCGAGAGGGCGTCTGGCAGGTGCGCGCGCGCGCGCGCACGGCAGGCCGCAGCATCGTCGTGACACAGGAGCCCGTCGCGCTTTCCGCGGACGTCGTGCCGATGACGGTGGCCCTCACCGTGGCACGCACGCAGCAGGCCACGCAGGTGGACGACGTCCGCACGGTCCAGGCGCTCGCGCAGGACGACTACGTCAACCGGTCTCGTCCCCGCTCGCTGCTGTGCGTGCCGATGATGCGCTATGCGAAGCTGGTCGGGGTCCTGTACCTGGAGAACGACCTGGCACCCCGGGTGTTCACGGCGGCCAAGGCGGAGCTCCTGGACGTGATCGCCTCCCAGGCCTCGTTCGCACTCGAGAACATGCGGCTGTACGAAGCGCTGATCGAGCAGCACCGCCAGCGGATGGGCGCCGAGGAGCAGCTTCGCTCGGCACTGGCCGAGCTGGAGCGTTCGAGCCGGCTGAAGGCCATGGGAGAACTCGTCGCATCCATCGTCCACGAGATCGGCCAGCCGCTCAGTGCCATCGACACGTCGGCCAGCGCGGCCGGCCGCTGGCTCGACCGTGCCGAGCCGGAGATCGACGAGGCGCGGGCCATGATCACGCACGTCGGCCTCAGCGCGAAGCGGGCGAAAAGCATCATCCAGGGGCTGCGTGCGATGGCACGGAAAGCCGAGCCGGAATTCTCGGACATCGATCTGGTCGACGCCCTGCGTGAATGCGCGAGCCTGACGACCGGCGCGCTGGCGGACCTGGGCGCCTCGCTGGCGATCGACGGGCCGCAGGCGGCGTGCCGCGTCCGCGGAGACCGGATCCAGCTCCAGCAGGTCGTCGTCAACCTGCTGATGAACGGGGCCGAGTCGATGGCGAACCGGCCTGCCGGCACGCGCGATCTCCTCCTGTCCTGGCGGGACGCCGGGCAAGGTTTCGTCGAGGTCGTGGTCGAGGACTGCGGTTCGGGCCTCTCCGCCGAAGCGGCACTTCGGCTGATGGAGCCGTTCTTCACGACCAAGCGTGCCGGCATGGGCATGGGGCTGGCCATCTGCAAGTCCATCGCCGACGCGCATGGCGGCACGCTGACCTTCGTTGCCCGATGCGAAGGGGGCACCCGCGTGACCTTCCGGATCCCCTCCGAAGTGGACGGGCCCGGCCCCGCCACGAGCGACCCGCTCGCTTCCGCCCGTCCCGTCGCAGCGCACCGATGAGCGGTTCGTACAGGTGTGACCCCTCGGGGGTTCGCGCGTTGCCATCGCGCGGAGGGTCCGGGCCATACGGTCGTATGGACCCGGCCGACGCTTGGTCTGATGGGCCGGCGAGGCCTTCTTTGGTCAGATGGATGCCATCGCGGACAGGGCCTCGAAGGGGCTGATTGCCGCGATCCGCCAGCCCGGCGGCGACCCTGCCGGCGGGCCCCCCTGACCCCAAGGAGTTCCACCATGACCACACCGCACATTCCTTCCCGCTCCATGCCGCAGCAGTTCCTGCTCGCGAGCACCCTGGGCTTCGCGCTGCTCGCCGGCTTCGTGTCCGTCGCGCTGGCCGACGAGCCCGCAGCCGCCGCCCCGCTCACGCGCGCCGAGGTCCGCCAGGACTTCGACGCCTACCGGGCTTCCGGCCTCGCCGACCTGGAGAGCGACGACACCCAGTCGCGCGTCGGCACGCCCGCCTGGGAGGCCGCACGCGCACGCTACCTGGCGCTGCGGCACGTGATGATCGACCCGACCTCGGGTCGCATGCTGTCCCGCGCCGAGGTCGTCGCCGACCTGAAGCGCTATGAAGCGTCCGGCCTGGCGGCGTTCGGGCAGCGCGACGGCGACGACAGCATCGAGACGCGCGCGCTGCAGCAGGCGCGCGCCCGCTACGACGCCCTCGCGATGAACGACATGATGCAGGCCCGCCCGCTCACCCGCGCCGAAGTGCTGGCGGACCTGCAGATCTACCGCGAAGCCGGACTCGACGAGTACGACCGCGGCGAAGGTGTGTCGAGTGGCGACCTGCCGGGCTACCAGGCCGCCCAGGCCCGCTACGCGGCGCTGCGCGCCAACGGCCGCTATGCCGCGCTGGTGAAGGAGATCGGCCAGCACGGCGGGCACGCCGGCTGACGGTCCCGCACCGCCCGTCGCCGCCTTCGCGCTCCGCGATGGGCGGCGACCCGCTCGCCCGATGGAGTCCTCCATGACGCTCTTCCTTCTCTCGTTCGCGGCCGGTGCCCTCACGCTGTTGAGCCCGTGCATCCTGCCGGTCCTGCCGTTCGTGCTGGCCGGCGCGCACGGGCCGTTCCGCCGCGGTGCGCTGCCGGTCCTCCTCGGCATGGCCGGGGCCTTCACCTGTGCCGCTTCACTGACGGCCCTGGGCGGGGAATGGGCCGCTCGGGCCGGTGCGGGTGGCCGGGCACTGGCGCTGGCCTGGTTGTGCCTGCTCGGCCTGTCCCTGCTGCTGCCGGCGCTGGCCACGCGGCTGGCCTCGCCACTGGTCGCGCTGGGACAGCGGCTGCTGCCGCCCCCTCATGAAGGAGAACGATGGTGGCCACGGGTGCTCACCGGCATCGCCACCGGTCTGCTCTGGGCGCCGTGCGCCGGACCGATCCTCGGCCTCGTGCTGACCGGCGCCGCACTGGGCGGTCTGCACCTCGGCACCTCGCTGCAGCTGCTCGCCTTCGCGGCCGGGGCGGCCTGTGCGCTGGCCCTGGCGCTGGCGGGTGGTGCGCGCCTGACACGCGCCCTTCGCCGGGCCTCCGCCTTCAGCGACGTGCCGCGCCGCGTGCTCGGCGCGTTGGTGCTGCTCTCGGCGGCGGCGCTGGCGAGCGGGGTGTCCGAACGCGCGCTGCTGCAACTCCCGTCGGCCGCCACCGCGACGCTGGAGGAAACGCTGCTTCGCCTGTCACGGTCCAACGGCGGCCCCGCGGACGTGGACGGCGCCGCCCAGGTGCCGGAAGGCCTGGAGCGGGCCGCGTGGTGGGGCGGCGGCGACACTCGCCCCTCGGCGAACGAACCGTCGCCAGCCATCGAGGGGCTGTCCCCCGGATTCGGCGGCGCCACCGCCTGGCTCAACGCCGCACCGGGCGGGCCGGTCGCGGCGCGCGGCCGCGTGACGGTGGTGAGCTTCTGGACCTACTCGTGCATCAACTGCCTGCGCACCCTGCCGTACGTGCGGGCCTGGGCCGAGCGGTACGCCGGCGACGGGCTCGCCGTGGTGGGGGTCCACACGCCGGAGTTCGCCTTCGAGAAGGACGCCGGCAACGTCGCTCGCGCGGCGAAGGACCTGAAGGTCGCGTACCCCGTCGCGCTCGACAACGGCTACCGAATCTGGCGCGCCTTCGGCAACCACTACTGGCCGGCGATCTATGTGGTGGATGCCCAGGGGCGCATCCGCCACCACCAGTTCGGCGAAGGCGGCGAGCAGGACACCGAGCGGGTCATCCAGTCGCTGCTGCAAGAGGGCCCGACCGCCACGCCGGCGATCCCCGACACCACCGGTGTGGGCCTGCCCGCGGACCCGGCGGTCCTGGCGTCTCCGGAAACCTACCTGGGCTACGACCAGGCCTCGGCGATGGCGCCTCCCGGTGCCGCCGTGCGGGATCAGGCTCACCGGTACGCCGCAGGACCGCTGGGCCGCGACGAATGGGCGCTCGCGGGCCTCTGGACCGTGGGCCCGGAGTTCGCCACGCTGGACGAGGCGGGTGGCCAGCTCACCGTCCGCTTCCATGCCCGTGACCTGCACCTGGTGATGGGCCGCCCGCCACAAGGCGCCCCGCTGCGCTTCGTGCTCACGATCGACGGACAACCACCGGGCGATGCACACGGTGTCGACGTGGACGCCCAGGGCCACGGCACGGTGGACGCGAGCCGGCTCTACCAGCTGGTGAGACAGCCGGCGGTGTCGGGGGACCGGCGCGTCGAGATCCGCTTCCTCGATCCGGGCGTCCGCGCCTACGCCTTCACGTTCGGCTGAACGGTGGTGCCCGCACCGACCTATGCGTTGGTATAGGTGGGCCCGCGCAGCACGTGCTTTCTGCTACCTTCAGATCCAGCGTCCACCCAGGTCCCGATATGCAGCATTCCGCTTCCTTTGCCGGCGAGGCCGGCACCCCCCACCGGAGCGTGGCCACGCCACCCGATGCGCGCACGGTCTACGTCGTCGACGACGAGCCCCTCGTGCGCACCTCGCTGAAAGGGCTGTTCCGGTCCATGGGCCTGGAGGTCTGCGATTTCGGGGCCACCGAGGACTTCCTCGCGGCGCCCAAGGCGCCGGGCCCGGCATGCCTGGTGCTCGATGTGCGGCTGCGGGGCGAGAGCGGGCTGGCGTTCCAGCAGTCGCTGGCGAACAGCGGCCTCGCCCGCCTGCCCGTGATCATCATGACCGGCCACGGGGACATCGCGATGACCGTCCGGGCCATGAAGGCCGGCGCGCGCGACTTCTTCGAAAAGCCGTTCCGCGAGCAGGACATGATCGACGCGGTCGTCGGTGCGCTGGACGCGGACGCGCGGCGCCTGGCCGCCGAGCGGTCGCTCGACGGGCTGCGCGACTGCTGGGCGCAGGTGTCGCCGCGCGAGCGTGAAGTGCTCAGGCACGTGGCCGCCGGGCGCCTCAACAAGCAGATCGCCGGAGAGATGGGCATCGCGGAGATCACCGCGAAGATCCACCGAGGCCAGGGCATGCGCAAGATGCGGTCGCGTTCGGTCGCGGAACTCGTGCGCAAGATGCAGGCGCTGGGTGTGCTCCCCGAGGTCGGTTGAGGCGTCCGCAGTGACAACCGGCTCCACCGTCCGCGCGCTCGTCACGATCGTCGACGACGACCCGTTCGTCCGCACGGCCACGAGCAGCCTGGTCCGCTCCTTCGGCTGGGATGCGCGCACCTTTCCGTCCGCCCTGGACTTCCTGGCGGCGGACGTGGCACCGCTCGCCGACTGCCTGGTGTGCGACATCGGCATGGAGCAACTCGACGGCATCGGCCTGCTGGCGCGCCTGCAGGAGAACGGGCAGCAGGTCCCGACCGTGTTCATCACCGCACTCGCTTCGGAGGGCGTCCGCCAACGGGCGCTCCGACAGGGCGCGCTGTGCGTCATCGAAAAGCCGATCGACGCGGCGGAGCTGGAAGACTGGGTGCGCCGGGCGCTGTCGGCCGCGGCGCGCGGCTGACGTTCACCCGCCGCCGCGCACCACCGGCATCAGGCAGGCGACCGGACCGGCACCCCGCGCATCGCCGCGCCGGCACCGCGGGCACGTGTCGCGCGGCTCACCCCCAGCATCACCGCCACGTTGAGGGCCAGCCCCACCACGCCCACGTTGAGGTCGTGCACCCAGCCGGGCGCGAAGGGCAGCAGCGTCTTCGTCGTGGCCCCCGACAGCACGGTGGAGGCGACCATCCCCACCCCCGTCAGGATGCCGGCCATCGCGCCGAACCGGTTGACGCGGGGTCGGCCGATCAGCGCGGCCAGCAGGCTCGGGGCCAGCTGCGTCACGATGCTGAAGCCCATGATGAGCAGGGACACGATGCTGGAGCCGCCATGCAGGGTCAGCGACACGGCGAGCAGCGTCAACAGCGGGGCCGCGATGCGGGACACACGCCCGAGGTGCGCGTCGCTGCTCCCGGGACGCAGCGGCAGGTAGAGGTTGCGCACCAGCAGAGTCGCTGCGGAGATCAGCATGATGGAACCGGGCACCAGGGCGGTCAGCATGCCCGCGGCGCCGATCACGCCGACGAACCAGGGGTCGAAGGTCTGGATGGACAGCTTCAGCAGGGCGAGGTCCACCTGCCCGCCGGCGAGGCCGGGCACCTGCAGCACGGCGGCGAAGCCCGCGAACATCGAGAACAGCATGACCAGCGCGTAGAGCGGCATCACCATCGCGTTCTTGCGGAAGCTGCGTTCCGACTTCGCCGTGAAGGTGGCGCTGAACGCATGCGGCCAGAGGTACATGCCGAGGCTCGACAGCACGACGGTGGAGGCGAACCAGACCCGGTTCTGCCCCGTCTCCGGCAGTGCCAGGAATCCCGGCCGCACGGCCTCGATGCGCTCGAACATCGGGGTCAGTCCGCCATGGTGGTGGAACGGAAGGTAGAGCCCGAGGAACACGCAGACCGCCAGCACCAGCACGTCCTTGACCACCGCGGTGACGGCCGAGCCGTGCATGCCCGACAGCGTCACGTGCAGCGTCATGGCGGCGGCACCGAGCCACACCGCGGTGGCGGGGGTCAGCGCGCCATACGAGGTCAGCTGCACGATGAGGCCGAGCCCCTTGAACTGCACGATGAGGTACGGCACCAGCGCCACCAGCGCCACCACCGCCACCAGCCACCCGAGCGCCGGGCTGCCGTACGCCTTCGCGAACACTTCCGGCTGCGTGATGGCCCCGTGCTGCCGGGCGAATCGCCAGATCGGAGGCAGCAGCCAGTACGACATCGCGAACGCCAGGCAGGTGTAGACGATGATGTAGAACGCCGCCCCGCCGTGTCCGTAGGCGAAGCCGCTGGCGCCGAGGAACGTGAACGTCGTGTAGAGCTCGCCCGCCATCAGCACGAACACCAGCACCGCCGGGAATCCGCGCCCGCCCACGCCCCACTGCTCGAGGTTCATCGCCGCACCGCGCCGCGCACGCAGGCCCACCCCCACCGACAGCAGCAGCGTCAGCGCGATGACCGCTGCGGCGGCGTTCATTCGTCCGGGCCCCGGTTGGCGGGATCGAGGCAGTACACGCAGGCCATCGCGGCCGCGCACAGCAGCGCGCCCGCGATGGTCCAGGCCAGGAAAAACGGCAGGCCGAACACGAACGGATGGACCCGGTCGGCGAAGGCGAGACCGCCCAGACTGAAGGCGAAGGGCAGCAGCCCGATGGCGTGGTGCAGTCGCATGGTCAGGAGGGGGTGGCCTGCGACGGCGCGTCACCGCGCGCCGCCAGCGCGCGCAACACGACGTCGGGCGATGCCGGTGCCTCGCGCACGCGCGCACCGGTGGCGTGGTGGACGGCGTTGAGGATGGCGGCCGCGGTGGGCACCAGGGCCGGTTCCCCGATGCCCTTGGCCCCGTAGGGTCCGTCGGGGGTCGGCGACTCGATGAAGAAGGTCTCGACGTCGGGCATGTCGTGCACCGTGGGGATCAGGTAGTCGTGCAGGTTGTTGTGGCGGCCCGGATGGTACTTCTCCATCAGCGCCATGCCCACCCCTTGTGCGACGGCGCCTTCCACCTGTCCTTCGAGCAGCGTCGGGTTCACCGCCTTGCCGACATCGTGGGCCGCGACGACGCGGCGCACGCGCACGCGCCCGGTCTCGCAATCGACCTGCACCTCGGCCAGCTGGGCGCCGAAGGCGTAGGTGGCATAGGGGCGTCCCTGTCCGTCCGCATCCAGCGCGGTGGACGGGGGATCGAAGGATTCCTCCGCGGCCAGCACGTAGCCGTGCCGGTCCGTGGGCAGGGACTGCAGCGCCATCCGGGCGCCGCCCGCCGCGACCCAGCCGTCGCCGAAGGCAACGGGGGCGTCCTCGCCGGCATCCAGCAGTCGCCGCACCTGGCGGCGCAGCGACGTGCCGGCGAGGAACGCCGCCCGGCCCGTGACGAAGGTCTGCCGGGACGCCGACGTGCGGCCGCAGTCGGGCGTCAGATGCGTGTCGGGGCCGACGATCACCAGCTGGTCGAGGGGGACGCCCAAGGCGTCGGCCGCGATCTGCGGGATGACGGTGTTGGCGCCCTGTCCGGCATCGACGGCGCCCTGGTGCAGCACCAGGGCGCCATCGGGCCGCAGGCCGATGCGCACCGTGGACGGATTGGGCAGCGCGGTGTTGCCGCAGCCGTAGAAGAACGCCGCGAGCCCGACGCCGTGGCGGAGGTGGGCCGGGGCCGCCGCGTTCAGCGCGGCCACCCGAACCTGGGCCTCGGCCCAGGCCGGGCGCAGCGCCTCGAGGCAGGCGAGGAAGCCCACGCTGCCGTCGAGCACCTGGCCGGTGGGAATGGGGTCACCGGGCCGCAGCGCATTGCGCGCCCGGAACTCGAGCGGGTCCATGCCCACCCGGATCGCGAGTTCGTCGACGAGCTGCTCCTGAAGCATCAACGTCTGCGGCACGCCGAAGCCGCGGAACGCCCCCGCCGGCGTGATGTGCGTGTGGATGGCCCGGGCGCTGGCCAGGTAGTGCCGCACGCGGTACGGGCCTCCGGCGTGCACGGGAACGCGGTTCGCCACGGCCGTGCCCCACGAGGCATAGGCACCGGTGTTGTAGCGGCCCTCGAACGAGACGGCGCACAGCCGGCCCTGCGCGTCGGCGGCCATGCTCGACACCATGCGGGCGGGGTGGCGCTTGGTCGACGTGGCCATCGATTCCTCGCGGGTCAGCACCATGGCGACGGGACGATCCAGGTGCCAGGCCGCCAGCGCGAGGAGCGGCTGCACCGTCATGTCGAGCTTGCCGCCGAACCCGCCACCCACGGCAGTGGGCACCACACGCACCTGCTCCGGCGGCACGCCCAGGATGCGCGCCAGGTCGGCGCGGTGCGGGTGGGGCGCCTGCGTGGTCGTGTGGACCTCGACCGTGTCACCGACCCGCCGGGCCCAGCCCGCCTCGGGCTCCAGGTACGCGTGTTCGACGAAGCTGGACTCGAACGTGCCGTGCACCACGTGCGGCGCCGTGCGCAGCGCTTCGGCCGCGTCGCCCTGCCGCACGAGTCCCTCGATCAGCAGGTTCCCGGACCGGTGCGCGTGCAGCCGCGGGCTGTCGCCGCCCGCTGCGTCGTCGACATCGAAGACCGCCGGCAGCGGATCCCAGATCACCGGGAACACGGACAGGTCGAGGGCGGCCAGCGCGTCGCGCTCTCCGGCGACCAGGGCCACCGCCTCGAGGTGGTGCCGCACCTCCCGGTCCGGCAGCACGGGCTGGTCGGCGTACGGGGTGGCGACGCCATGCAGGTTCAGCGCGGGGACGTCGGCATGGGTCAGGACACGCGAGACGCCCGGATGGGCGCGCACGAACGACTCCAGGTCGCCGAAGCGGAACGCGGCCCGCGCGTGCGGGCTGCGCACCGCGCGCAGGTAGAGGCAGTGCGGCGGAAAGCCGTCGGCGCCGAACTGCTGGCTGCCATCGACCTTGCCGGGTCCGTCGAGCCTCGTGACCGGCTGGCCCACCGCGGGGCCATCTTCCGATGCCACCGTGAGGGCGCGCGGCGCGGCGGCGGTCGCCACCTCGGTGACGGCCTCGACGATCTTGCGGTAGCCGGTGCAGCGGCACAGCACGCCGTCGATCGCATCGCAGGCGCTGCCGCGGTCGTGGACGCGGCCGGCGTCGATCGCCGCGGCCGAGGCCATCAGCATGCCCGGGATGCAGAAGCCGCACTGCACGGCCTGGTGGGCGAGGAAGGCCTGCTGCAGACGCTGCCCACAGCGGCTGCCGGTGGCGAGCCCCTCGACGGTCAGCACGTGGCGGCCCGTCAGTTGCGCGACCGGGATCAGGCAGGCGTACCGGGCCTCGCCGTCGACCTGGATGGTGCAGCTGCCGCAGTCGCCCTGGCCGCACCCGACCTTGGTGCCCGTGAGGCCCAGCTCGTCGCGCAGGTAGTCGGTGGCCGGCCGCGAGCCGTCGGCCGGCGCGGCGTGGCGCTGACCGTTGACCACGATCCAGCCGTGCGGGTCGTGGCTCATGCAGGTCTCCCGGCGCGTTCGCAGGCCCGCGCGATGGCCACCCGCGCGAGGTGCAGCCGCAGGGCGGACGAGCCGCGGCAATCGTCGATGGGGGCCAGTTCCGGCAGTGGCGACGCGGCGATGCGCCGGGCCATCTCCGATGGGTCGGCGCCTTCCAGCCCGGCTTCGACGGCCCGCACGCGGCAGGGGACCTCGGACGCCGCGCCGACCGCCACCATCGCACTCGCGACAACCCCGCATTCACGCCAGCGCAGGCGGACGGCGGCCGACACGACCGCCAGGGCCGGACCTTCGCGATGGGTGCACTTGACGAACGCGGTGGTGTCGGCCGCGCCGGGCGCGTCGAACACCACGGCGCTCAGGAGTTCGTCGGAACGCAGGGCCGTGCGCCGCCGGCCGAGCACGAACTGCTCGAGCGGCAGCTCCCGCAGCCCGCGGGCGCTGGCGAGCTGCACGCGCGCCTGCAGCGCGAGCAGGGCCGGCACGCCATCGGCGGCGGGTGCCGCATGGCACAGGTTGCCGCCGACCGTGCCCTGCACGCGGATCTGGCGCGAGCCGATGCCACGGGCCGCCTCGCGCAGCCCTCGGGGCACCCGCGGGGAGGTGTCGATGTCGTCCCACGAGGTGATGGCGCCGATGTGGACGCAGTCACCGTCGTGCCGGATGCCCCGCAGCGCCCCGATGCGGCTGATGTCGAGCCACGGGCCCGGTGTGCCGGGCACCGGCTCGGCGTAGCAGTCGGTCGCGCCGCACACGATGCGGTGCGGCTCGCGCGCGAGCGCTGACAGGGCGTCGTCGAGGCGGTCTGCGACGAGGTAGGTCACGGCCAGGCTCAGCGGGAGGGTGCGTCCACGCGCACGGTCCGGAGGATGCAGTCGATGACCACGGCCTCCCACCGCGCCACGGCCTCGGCGCCGTCGAGGGCTTCGCCCAGGAATGCCGACATCGTGTAGCGGTTGGAGGTGTAGAAGTACGACATCGAGACGATCAGCAGGTAGACGTCGCGGGCGTCCAGGTCGCTTCGGAAAAGACCCCGTTCGGCCCCCACGGCGAGGATGTCGGCGATCAGGGTCACCGCCTGGGCGGAGAACTCGCGGGCGCGGGGCGACTTGGAAACGTGCTTGCCCTTGTGCAGGTTCTCGGTGTTCAGCAGCGTGATGAAGTCGGGGTTCTTCCGGTAGTACGCGACCTTGAAGCGCACGACGGTCTTCAAGGCCTCGACGGGGTCGGACGGGTCGGGGGCGAACTTCGCCTCGGCGTCGTCCATGCGCTGGTAGATGTCCTCCAGCACGGCGATGAAGAGGCCTTCCTTGTTGCCGAAGTAGTAGTAGATCATCCGATCGTACGTCTTGGCCGTCTGGGAGATCTTCTCGACGCTGCCGCCGTCGTAGCCGTAGCGGGCGAAGACCTTCGTGGCCGCGCGGAGGATGCTGTCACGCGTGGCCTGCGCCGCGGCCTCGCGCACACCCGTGCCACGCACCGGCTTGCCTTGCTTGAGTTGCGTCATGTGCTCTCGATCATTTACATGTAGTGATCACTACATGAGATGCGGATCATACACAGCGTGCGCGGTCCCGACAAACCGGCGGCCGGCGGGTAAACCGAGGTATGAGTCCGGGACACCAGCGTTCAATACTGCGAACGCGGCCGGACTGCTCTGATACGGGACATCGCGGCACCCTTGACTTGCGAGGGTGCAGGCGACCGATCCACTCCATCAGAGGCCCACCATGTCCCGTCGATTCTTCCGCTCCTTCGTCCTGCCGTTCGCCCTCGTGGCCGCGGCCGGTGCCACCGTCGCCAAGGACCCCGTGGCGGCCGCCAAGCCGACCATCGTGCTCGTCCATGGGGCGTTCGCCGATTCGTCCAGCTGGAACGGCGTCGCCGGTGAACTCCGCGGCAAGGGCTACCCCGTGGTCGCGGTCGCCAATCCGCTGCGCAGCCTGTCCGGCGACTCCCGCTACACCGCCAGCGTGCTCGACCAGATCACCGGTCCGATCGTTCTGGTCGGCCACTCCTACGGCGGCTCGATCATCAGCAACGCGGCCGTCGGCAAGGCGCAGGTCCGGGCGCTGGTGTTCGTCTCCGCCTTCGCGCCCGAGGCCGGCGAATCGGTCGCGGACCTGGCGGGCAAGTTCCCGGGCAGCTCGCTCGGCGACGCGCTGGCCAAGCCGGTTCCGCTGCCCGACGGGGGCGTCGACCTGTACATCGACCAGGCCCGTTTCCGCGGCCAGTTCGCCGCCGACGTCAACCCCGGCGCGGCCCGCCTGATGGCCATCGGCCAGCGTCCGGTGGCCGAGGCCGCCCTCAAGGAGGGCAGCCCGGGCAGCGCGTGGAAGGGCATCCCGTCGTACTTCATCTACGGCTCGGGCGACAAGAACATTCCGTCGGCGGCGATGGCATGGATGGCCGAGCGCGCCCACGCCCGCCAGGCGGTCGTCATCCAGCACGCCTCGCACGTGCCGCAGGTGAGCCATCCGCACGCCGTGGCATCGCTGATCGAAGCCGCGGCCCGGTCGGCCGACTGAAACCGCCCGCCCCCAATCCCACCCGGAGATTCCCATGACCCACGAAACCTCTCGCCGCAAGTTCCTGTCGATGGCCGCCGCCAGCGGCGCCGGCATCGCCCTGGCCGGGCTGGCCGCGTCCGCCAACGCATCGTCGCCGGCCGGCACCGCGCGATCCGCCTTCGGCCCCGTGCGCCAGATCGACGCCGGCCCGCTCGACGTCGGCTACGTCGACCTCGGCCCGCGCGACGGCACGCCCGTCCTGCTCTTCCACGGCTGGCCCTACGACATCCACAGCTACGAGGACGTCGCCCCCCAGCTGGCCGCGCTGGGCTACCGGGTCGTGGTGCCGCACCTGCGCGGCTACGGCAGCACGCGCTTCCTGTCGGGCGCGACGCTGCGATCGGCGCAGCAGACGGCACTGGCCGCGGATGCGATCGCGCTGATGGATGCGCTCGGCATTCGCCGTGCGATCGTCGCCGGGTGCGACTGGGGCGCCCGCAACGCCTGCGTGCTGGCGGCGCTGTGGCCCGAACGGTGCCAGGCGCTGGTCTCGGTCAGCGGCTTCCTCGTCATCAACCGGGCGGCCGCAGCCGTGCCGCTCGCACCGGCCGACGAGTTGTCCTGGTGGTACCAGTTCTACCTGGCGACCGAACGCGGCCGGCTCGGCTACGAGAAGAACCTGAAGGCGTTCGCGCGGCTGATCTGGCAGCAGGCCTCGCCGGAATGGCACTTCGACGACGCCACGTTCGAGCGCTCCGCGCAGAGCCTCGTGAACCCCGACCAGGTGGCGCTCGTCGTGCACAACTACCGGTGGCGCATCGGCCTCGCCGACGGTGACCCGCAGTACGACACGCTGGAGGAGAAGCTCGCCAAGGTGAAGTCGGTGGCCCTGCCGTCCATCACCCTCGAGGGCGATGCCAACGGCGCCCCCCATCCGGCGCCGGCGTCCTACGCATCGCGCTTCACCGGCAAGTACGAGCACCGCAACCTCACCGGCGGCATCGGCCACAACCTGCCGCAGGAGGCGCCGGACGCGTTCGTGAAGGCGATCGTCGACGTCAGCCGTTGGTGAACCGCGGCTCCCCCGCGGCGACCACGCCATTCCCATGTTTTCCGAACAGGACCCTCCCATGATCCGAACCATCGACAAATCGATCTACACCGCCACCACCGTCACGACCGGAGGGCGGGAAGGCACCGGCACCTCGTCAGACGGCGCGCTCGACGTGGCCCTGAGCCTGCCGGGCTCGGGGGGCCGCGGCACCAACCCCGAACAGCTGCTCGCGGTGGGGTACTCGGCGTGCTTCCTCGGCGCGATGCGCCGCGTGAAGACGGCGGACCACACCCGCGTGCCCGACGACGCGTCGATCGAGGCGCAGGTGACGCTCGGGGTCGCCGGTGACGGCGGCTTCGCGCTCGCCGTCCGGCTGAAGGTCGACCTGCCGGGCCTGAGCGACGCGCAGAAGTGGGCCCTCGTGGACGGGGCCCACGACCTGTGCCCGTACTCCCTCGCGCTGCGCGGGAACATCGAGATCGAACTGGCCATCGGCTGACCGGCGGGAGACGTCACCATGCCGCACACCCTGGATCACTTCTACATCGACGGCGCCTTCGTCGAGCCGCACGGACGGGAGCGCATCGAACGCATCGACCCGGCCACCGAAATCGCCATGGGCTCCGCCGCGCTGGGCGACGCGGAGGACGCCCGGCGCGCCGTCGCGGCGGCGCACCGGGCCTTGCCCGGCTTCTCGCGCACGAGCACGGCGGAGCGCATCGGCATGCTGGAGCGCCTGCACGACGCCGTGCTCGCACGCACCGGCGAACTGCGCGACGCGACGATCGAGGAGTACGGCGGCCCCGTCTCCCGTGCCACGTGGGTCTCGAAGTTCGCCGCGCAGACCTTCCTCGACGCCGCGTCGACGGTCCGGGACTATGCGTTCGAGCGTCCGGTGGGTCACTCCACCCTCGTGATGGAGGCCGTGGGCGTCGCCGCCCTCATCACGCCCTGGAACAGCACGGCCGGCTCCATCTGCGGGAAGGTGGCGATGGCCATCGCCGCCGGTTGCCCGTCGGTCGTCAAGCCCAGCGAGCTCAGCCCCTTGCAGAGCCTCCTCGTCGCCCAGGCGGTGCACGAGGCCGGCCTGCCTCCGGGGGTCGTGAACTTCGTCAACGGGCGGGGCGATGCGGTGGGCAGCGCGCTGTGCACGCATCCCGACGTCGCGAAGATCTCGTTCACCGGCTCCACCGCCACCGGCAAGGCCATCGCGCGGATGGCCATCGACACGTTCAAGCGCCTCAGCCTCGGCCTGGGCGGCAAGTCCCCCACGATCGTGCTCGACGACGCCGACCTCGACACGGCAGTGCCGGCCGCGCTGACCGCGGCCTTCCAGAACAGCGGGCAGGCCTGCATCGCCGGCTCGCGCCTGCTGGTGCCCGAGCACCGGCTGGACGCGGTGCTCGACCGCGTGCGACGTGGGGTGGCCGCGCTGCGGGTCGGCGATCCGTCCGATCCGTCCACCACCATCGGCCCGATGGTCAACGCCGCACAGTTCGAACGCGTGCAGCGCTACATCCGGCGCGGCATCGAAGAAGGCGCGACGGTGGTGACCGGCGGTGAGGGCCGTCCCGACGGACTCCCGCGCGGCTACTTCGTCCGGCCCACCGTCTTCTCGCAGGTGACGAACGACATGGCGATCGCGCAGGAAGAGATCTTCGGACCGGTGCTGTGCGTCCTCACGTACCGCGACGAGGACGAGGCCGTCCGCATCGCCAACGACTCCCTCTACGGCCTGCATGGCTACGTGTTCTCGTCCGACCTCGCTCGGGCGCAGGCGGTGGCGCGCCGGATGCAGGTCGGCCGGGTGGCCATCAACGGCATGCAGCACGACCCGCTCGCCCCGTTCGGGGGCTACAAGGCCTCGGGCTGGGGGCGGGAGTACGGCGTGCAGGGACTCGAGTCCTTCCTCGAGGCCAAGGTCGTCATGACCTTGTGACACACATGTCCGGAGCAACCATGAACCCTCTTCAGTCCCTCGCCCGCGCCGCGCTGGCCGTCCTGTCGTGCGCCGCCGTCGCGGCGCCCCCGCCCGCCAAGCCGGACGCCTCGCCGATCTACGGTGTCACGGTGCCCGAAGGCTACCGCCGATGGGAACTGGTGGCGCCGGCGCTCGAATCGGCGCCCCTGAACGAACTGCGGGCGGTGCTCGGCAACCCGCGGGCCATCGAGGCCTACCAGCGCGGCCGGCTCCCCTTCCCGGACGGGACCGTGCTCGTGAAGCTCGCGTGGAAACACGAGCCCTCGAAGGAGTTCGGCGCCGCGCTGGTGCCCGGCGCGGCCACCACGGTGCAGGTGATGGTCAAGGACGCCCGCCGGTACCCGGAGACGGGCGGCTGGGGTTTCGGAAGGTTCGTGGACGGAAAGCCGGCCGACCTCGCGCAGCACCAGACCTGCTTCGCCTGCCATGCGGCGCTGGTCAAGGATCGCGACTACGTGTTCACGCGGTGGAAGCCATGACGTTGCAGGCGACAAAAAAGGGACCGGGGCTTTCGCCGCGGTCCCTTGTTCGAATCCCGGAAAGGTCCGATCAGAACGGTTATGCCTACCAAAAAGTGTGGGTTACGAGCGGGGTCGACCACTTCCACCACATGTTTTTGTTGATAAGAAGGCTCCGGGCCGAATGGTCTACAGGAGTCCTCATGCCCTAAAGCCGGCTGTGGGTAGGAGCAAGAGGCAACGCCGCCCTTCGTTAGGCGGGCTGCGCGGGAAGCGGGCAGATGCCCGGCAGCTCGGCAGCAATCTGCGCTGCTGGCCCTTGCACCGCGTCAAACGTCGCCGGCCATTCCTTTGGCGACACACGACAGGCGCCGGCCACCTCGAATGGCCTCAGGCGAAGGCTACTAATGGTCTTGCGCACGGCCTCGGCATGGCCAACCTCGACGTGCTCGTCTGCTTCCAGCTGTTTGCAGACCCGCTCGCCCCATTCACGGTTCGCGAAGTCGTCCCGCCAAGTTTCACTCTTGACCAGTGGAGCACCGGCCCCACGGAACACCTCTGCAACGAACGACGCGCACGTCAACCCGTGACTGCCCTTCGGCGCCTTATATGCACCGTTTCCACTGAATGAGCCTCTTGAAGCAATAAAGTCGACGGCGTAGTTGATTGTCGGACCACGTTTGGCGACGGCACGAACAAAGGCCACGACCTGCTTGCCGGCGGATGGAGGGAGGGCACAAGGCTCAGCTGCCCAACATTGGGTGAGCTCGTCAAGAACTCGTTCAATTTTGAGTTTTCGGTGCCACGCAAGATGCAGCACTTGGGGTCCGTCCGCGACGGAGTGAAAACCGATCCCCACATGGCCCGCCCCCATCGAACTATGCGAAATGGCCACTGCGATCTGATCCCGAGTGAAAGGGACTGCAGTGAGATTCGCCAGGGTCATGTTCGGTCAGATCAGTCCGTAGAGGACATCTTCGGGGTCGAGGCCAGCGGCTTCGGCCGCCACTCTCGCGACTTCCACCGCTTCATCCCAACCGGGGATTTCTTGCCGCCAACTGCACGACGCGCGCAATACAGCGGCCAAGTGCTCGCACTGGACTGAGCCGCTTCGAAAATATTCCAGCGATAGAGTGGGTGGACCGAACTCAGAAATGAATTCAAGCGCAGCCTCCACCGTTTCCGTCAAGGCATCGACGTCGGCCGTAGCATGCGGATCCAAGACGTGTCGCTGCCATCTCTTTGCACCCGCGGCCAGTCGATATGACTTCACGCTCGCAGCTTCCAGAACCTCTCCGGAACTGGCGTGCACGAACATCTGCGAGTATTCGCTATTCGTTTGCGGCGCCCGCACCGAATCCATCCAAGCGTCACGAAACTGCGCACCCGCGTAACTGCCGAGTCCCGCCGGGCTAAGAATCACCGCCCTTGAGGGTTCAACGTGGACGTAATGCATTGTGCAGGGTATCCGTTATACCGCGTCGGAAAAGCGCGCCGGCGTTTTCATGCAAAGTATTAAGACGCAACTCGAGCGACGCGTCATTGCCGAGCAAATCGGCCTCCAAGCCGCTGTCGTTGTAGAAATCGGCGTCGATCATGAAAGCCCTTCGACTGCCCTCCAGCGAGCGTAGGAGAGAGCTTTGGAGAAAAACCATCGAGTTATCGAGCTTCAGGACCGACTGAGAAACGAAGCTCTCGACTTCATCCTCTGACGGTATTTGCCCGCTCGCGAGAGCATTTGGTGCCATCGGGCCAAGGAGAAATGGTTCGATGAGTTCATGCCAAGAACTCCCTCCGAGCCCTAATGGCTCGCGCTCGACCACATCCCTGTACCGAAGCCCCAGCCGCTTCGGTGAGTCAATAACGCAGAAACCAACGACAGTTTGGACTGCACAAAGCATCCGCGGCAGGAATTCTTTCCAACCCGAGTACTTCAAGCAGGTCAAAGCGAGGAAGTCTGCCGAGAACGAAACCTTCCACACGCCGTCCGGAGTTCCAAAATGATCAACCCGCAGGTGCTGCGTCATTTGGGGCTGGGCGCCACTGCTCGCGACGACGATTCCCGGGGGAAGTCCCACGGTCACTCCGACCTGCTCGGCCTCTGAATATCCCAAATCAGCAAACGCCGCGCGCATCGCCGCACTTACTCGTTCGTCCAAGGATTCAAGCCGCTCAAAAGCCACTTGGCAGACAACCTCGGCGAGAGGATTGTGCTCATAGACGACGCGCTGAAACGCCTCGATCCTCATTGCACTTCTCTTTGCATAGGGGTCAGCTGCTACCGGGGGGATGGGTCGCATGATACCGGCTCGGTGCCGTGCGCGCTCAACGACCCGCGGCGCGGCAACACATGCTTCCTGAGCGGGGACTCCTCAGTCGAGCGGAGCACGAACGAAATTTGCAAGCTCGCTCATCCTATGAGCTTGCCGTCCCACATCCTTGCGACCCGAGGTGATCGCCTCGGCACATTTGCGCCTACGACGTCAATTGTCCGACTTCAGAGATCCGAATCAAAAAGCGGTCGGATTTCGCGCGGAGCTGAATCGGCCCTCTGTAGAATTTGTGCATTCTTTGGAATAGAGCCCATATGGCCATCGGGAATGTGGCCGACCGCCCCGCGCATCAGCGAGCCAGGTCGAGCAAGGGGAGAACAGCCGACGACATCTCGCGGGCCGCCGCAGATCAAGGCGAAACGTGGCTGCGCCCATGAGCGACCGCCCACATCCTGCAGCCCGCGGGGTCAACCGGCTCCTCAAGCTGGCCATTGCCGCCGGTTCTGAAAGCGCTGTCCGGCAGCACATCGCCCGTGGCGACGATCTCGAATGGCGCGACGATCGTGGTTTTACGCCCTTGATGATCGCGGCGTCGCGCAATCGAGCAGGCGTCTGCGTTCTCTTGATGGCTGCGGGCGTTGATCGGGCTGTGACCGACGCGGCGGGACGCGACGCACTGGCCATCGCCCTCGATGCAGGTGCCGGCCTCGCGGCGGAAGCCATCTCAGCATTCGCTGACGAAGCGGGGCCAGGGAAGAACGCAGACCGCACAGAGGATCGGCAGGAACCAACGCGGACTGGCGCTGTTTTGACGTCGACCGCTGCCCCACGGGCCGTCCAACCCGAAGGGGCTTCGCTGAAGCCCTGCGGTGAAGACCGGTCAGGAAGTTCTGAAGGCTATGGGGACTGGGAAGAGGAAGAACAACTCGCGCCGCCGCAGCACGACCCCGCAGCCTCGCGCGACCAAGCAGCTGCGCAGCGCGCGATCAGCGATCACGTGCCCATCGACGACGCCGACGACTGGACCGAAGTTGCGGCTTACCTGCCGGAAACCGCAGCGCCCCTGCTCCGCGCTGAAGACGCCGAGTTGCAGGAGGCTCTCCAGTCACTGCTTCTGCGTGCTTTGCGCGAGGGCAGCGTGCCGGCGCACATTGTCGAACAGGTCTACGCATTGGGCCGCGGTGAACACTCGCAAGAATTCGACGCGGACGCGACGTTACTGCGTGTCATCAACGATCTCGGGGCTGAGGTGGACGAGCGCTTCGAGTACGCATCGCCGTTCGACGATTTCCGGGTGGAAACAGGCGCCGAAGCGAACCGCGAAGAGGCCGATGCAATCGCCGATGGCCTGGCCGAGTTGGAGGCCTCAGCTCGACGCCCCAAAGATCCCCTGCGACTGCAGCGGAAGCATACCCAGAGGCTACCCCTGCTCACGCGGGATGAAGAAATCGAGATCGGCAAGGCCATGGATCTCGCCGTCGAGACCTGTCTGGACGCAATGTCGGCTTGGCCTGCGGGTTTGTACGCAGTCGCACGAATCGTCGATGACGTTCGCGCCGGCCGTCGGCTGCGGACTCAGATTGCTGGCGATGGCCACGACGACGTCGGAGGTCCCTCCGATCCGCCGGTACAAGCCGCCGACATATCAGCGAGCATTGCCAACATCGGTGACGATCTCGAAGAAGCTGGCAGCGAGCTCCCACGGGCATTGCCTGAGGCAGTTGAAACTGATGCGGTGGATGCTCTCGAACAGCTTCATGCGCTCGCGGCTGCTAACGGCGGCAGCTGGCCGGAACCGAGCGTTGTTAGGCCGGTGGTGAGTGCAATCAATTTCAGGCGCTCATTCTTGGTCGAGCTTGAAAGCCAAGCGGGCGACGATTGTTCCAGCGCTGCCTTGGCCTTCCGAACAGCAGTACTCGAACTGCGAAGGCATCGGGACCGAATGACCGTGGCCAACCTTCGCTTGGTCTTCCCCGAGGTGAAGCGGTATCTCTTCACTGGACTTCCGATCGAAGATTTGTCGCAGGAAGGCAATCTGGGTCTGATGCGGGCAGTCGACCGCTTCGACTGGCGCCGAGGCACGAGGTTCGCGACGATGGCTGTGCCCTGGATCAGTCAAGCCATCGGCCGTGCGGTCGCGAATACGGCGCTCACGATTCGCCTCCCCGCGCACGTCTACGAAATCGCGAGTCGCTTCAAGCGGGAGATCGCGGCGCTGGAAGCCGCGCTCGGGCGCGAACCGACATCATCTGAGCTTGCGCATCGTGTCGGCATTCCGGAACCCAAATTCGAGCAGCTATGGCGATGCATCTCGGATCCCCTCCCTCTTGAGGGCGTCGAGATGGCCCTCGACCTGGACATGAAACGGCACAGCGATCAAGACGCGTTCGCGGAGGCGGAGTCGCGCGCCATCGCCAAGGTTCTGAGGAACGCGGTGGAATCGCTTGGCAAGAAGAGCGCGGGAGTAATCAAGTTGCGCTACGGCTTCGCAGACGTCGAGCCGCGCACGCTCGAGGAGGTCGGCAAGATCTACGACGTGACTCGCGAGCGCGTGCGCCAGATCGAAGCCAAGGCGATTCTCACGCTCATGCATCCCGCGCGCTTAGCCACCCTGGCCAGCGCGCTCGGGCGCGACGCGACTCTCTGCCGCCCGAGCGACGATGCCGTGCAGCAGGCTCATGGCGACGAGCTCGACCAGGCCGGACAACGAAAGTTGGGATCACTCGTCGCCGAGGCGGGCAGTACCAAGACAACACGAATACCGTTCGACCAGTCGCAGAGCGCAGACTCGCGGGACTGATCGAATCGATGCGAACGGACTTCATCCATCACGACGGAAACGGATAGTTGAAATGACCGGCAACACACGAGCGGCGCCGCCTCGCGCCGGAGCAATGCTGGAGGCCCTGCGCGGGCTTGGGTACTCGACCGGCGCGGCGTTGGCGGACATCGTGGACAACAGCATTTCGGCCAAGGCCTCGCAGGTTGACATCGTCTTCGCATGGGCGGGCAGCAAGAGCAGCGTCAGCGTACTGGACGACGGGCGAGGCATGCATGACGAAGAACTGCAAAGCGCCATGACGCTCGGCGACAAGAGCCCTCTCGACACGCGCGATGCAGGCGACCTCGGACGCTTCGGAATGGGATTGAAGACCGCATCCTTGTCGCAGTGCCGCCGGCTCACCGTAGGCACTGCGCGCGACGGCGCTCACTCGTGCCTTCGTTGGGATCTCGACGAGTTGATGAAGGATCCGACCGGGGGCTGGCTTTTGTTTGAAGGGCCGGCGGCTGGCTCGGACTCTCACTTCAACGCACTTGCCGAAAAGGAGCACGGCACTCTGGTCTTGTGGGAGGAGATGGATCGCATCGTCACTCAAGGCTACACGTCGGCGGACTACCTCGATCTCATCGACAGCGTCGAGGCGCATTTGGCCATGGTGTTTCACCGTCTGCTCGATGGGCCCAAGCCGCGGCTTCGACTGACCATCAACGGAAAACTCGTCGAGCCCTGGGATCCGTTCATGATGGGTCATCCCGCCAAGACGTGGAACTCCCCCGTGGAAAGGTTCCGGTCCGACTCCGGCGTGGTCGCCGTGGAGTGCCACGTCCTCCCGCACAAGGACAAGTTGTCGCCCGGAGACTTCTCTCGTGGCGCTGGCGAAAGCGGCTGGAATGCTCAGCAAGGCTTCTACGTCTATCGCAATGAGCGGCTGTTGGTGGCCGGTGGCTGGCTCGGTCTCGGTCAAGGCCGAGCCTGGAACCGCGAAGAAGCATTTCGCTTGGCGCGCATCCGCCTAGACATTCCCAACACTGCCGACGCCGATTGGAAGATCGACATTCGCAAGTCCACAGCTCGGGTGCCTGTGTCGATCCGCCCTTGGCTGACCCGATTCGCGGAAGATACGCGTGACAGGGCCCGCAAGGTCTTCGCGTTTCGCGGCGCCCCGATTGCGCCCCGCGGTAGCGCGCCGATCGAGATGGCTTGGAGAACTGACCACGGAAGTTCGGGAGCGCGCTTCCGGATCGACGAAAAACACCCAGCGGTGGCTGCGGTACTCGACGCCTGCGCCGACCAAGGTGAGCTGATTCGAGCGATGCTCCGCGTCCTCGAAGAGACGGTCCCAGTTCAGCGCATCTGGCTCGATACAGCAGAGAACAAGACAACGCCGCGGACGGGATTCTCCGGAGAGACCGATGAGTCTGTCAGCAAGGTTCTGCGCACGCTCTACAACGACATGGTCGGACGCAAGGGAATGGGCGCCGAACTCGCTCGCAAAGCATTGCTTTCGACCGAACCCTTTCAGAACTACCCCGCACTCGTCGAGCGGTTGGGCGACGAAGCATCCACACAGGCCGCAAGCTAGGAACCAGACATGGCAGATGCAAGTCCCACCCAAGGCAAGCTCATTTCTATCGCACAGACCTTGCTGCGCGATGAGCCCGACGAGACCAAACGCTCTCCGACGCTGATCGCCGAGGTTGTCGCGGGTATCGCCTCACTCCACTTCAAGTCGAGAGCTGAGGAAATCAACCAACCCGCCGCCGTTGCGGAGCTGATCCGGCGGTTCAGCCATTGGATCTCGACCGACGCAACGCTCAGCGACGTCACCGGCCATGTCGACTGGCTCAACGCAGCTCGCAAGAAGGATTGGCGCTACTGGCATCGACTCAGCCGCTACATGGAGAGGACGCTGGCGGCCGACGTAGTCGACGCTCTTGACCGCTCCACAGACGAAATTCTGGGGCTTCTCGAAGATCCGGAGCGCGAAGGTCACTGGGATCGCCGAGGACTGGTTGTTGGTCACGTTCAGTCCGGAAAGACCAGCAGCTATTCCGCGCTGATCTGTAAAGCAGCAGACGCGGGATACAAGATCATCATTGTCTTGGCAGGTCTGCACAACAACCTGCGCTCGCAGACGCAGATCCGGCTTGAAGAGGCGTTCCTCGGATACGAGACATCGCCCAACCGTGATCCTGGCAAGCCGCTCGGTGTCTTCTTTGAGGACAGCGATCCGGAAATCCACCCGCATTGCGCGACCACACGCGAGGACAACGGCGACTTCAATGCAGGCATTGCGAAACACTTTGCGATTTCGCCCGAGGAGCGGCCTTGGCTGTTCGTGATCAAGAAGAACAAGACGGTGATGGCCCGTCTGCTCAAATGGATCCAGGGCCACCACGTGGCAGATGCAACTGACGCAGCCACCGGACGGCGAATCGTCACCAAGTTGCCGCTCTTGGTCATCGACGACGAGTCCGACCATGCATCCGTGGACACCGGCGAGCAGACTTTCGACTCCGAGGGCGTGGCCGACCCAGATCATCAGCCGAAGGCAATCAACAGCCTCATTCGCCGAATTCTCAGTTCCTTCGCGAAGTCGGCCTACGTTGGCTACACCGCGACACCGTTCGCCAACATCTTCATCCACCGGCAGGCTGCAACCAGGGAAGAAGGATCCGACCTCTTTCCTCGCTCGTTCATCAAGAATCTGACTGCGCCTTCCAACTACGTTGGCCCCGCACGAGTCTTCGGGGCGAGAGGGCCCAACGGACGTGTCGGTGGGTTGCCGCTGACCCGAATCATCAAGGATCACATCGACGGGGAAGGCCCACACGGCTGGATGCCTGAGAAGCACAAGAAAGATCATGTGCCCACTTACGCGGGCCAAGAGATGGTGACGCCTTCACTTCGCGAGGCCATCCATTCATTCCTGATCACATGTGCGATGCGCTCACTCCGAGGTCAGAAGACCAAGCATGCCTCCATGCTGGTCCACGTGACCCGATTCACGGGTGTGCAGGCAGAGGTGCGCAGGCAGGTCGAGCAGGTCGTCAAGGATCTGCGCCAGGCACTGACCCGAAGAATCAATCATGAAAAGGTTCTGGCCGACTTGCGCGATCTGTGGGAGCGCGACTTCTTGCCTACCAGCGCCGTCATCGCGAAAACGATGGACGAGCTGAAGGAGACTTCGCCGATGCACTCCTGGTCCGAAATCGAGGCCATCCTGCCAGAGACCATAGGTGACATAGCCCTCAGAACGATCAACGGATCGGCGAAGGAGGCCTTCGAATACGCGGAGCGCGAGGCCACTGGGCTCAAGGTGATCGCAATCGGAGGCGACAAGCTGGCGCGTGGCCTCACACTCGAAGGCCTGACCACCAGTTACTTTGTCCGAACGACAAAGATGTATGACACGCTGCTGCAGATGGGACGTTGGTTTGGGTACCGTCCTGGCTACTTGGACCTTTGCCGCCTCTATACCACGGAGGATCTGGTCGACTGGTTCGGTCACATCGCCGACGCATCCGAG
Source organism: Piscinibacter gummiphilus (assembly GCF_002116905.1). NCBI lineage: Bacteria > Pseudomonadati > Pseudomonadota > Betaproteobacteria > Burkholderiales > Sphaerotilaceae > Rhizobacter > Rhizobacter gummiphilus. The sequence continues at coordinate 349,863 of NZ_CP015118.1, read as the reverse complement.
GAACTTCGCGAGGAATTCGATGCCATGGCTGCCAGCGGCGCTACACCTGAGCAGTACGGGCTCCGGGTCGCCTCTCATGACACGCTACTCGTTACTTCCCCACTAAAGATGCGCACCGCGCAGAATCTGTCCCTCTCATACAGTGGCAGCGCGGTTCAGACGATCACGTTCAAGAACGACAAGGCATCCCTTCAATCCAACCTCAATGCGACCTTCGAGTTGATCCAAGCCATGGGCGCCCCGGCCTCCGGCGCCCCCAGACAAGAGCGCGACGAGAAGCCGGACGAATGGAAGCGCTCGTACATCTGGCGTGAGGTCGATGCAGGCGTCGTCATTGACTTCCTGAAGGCGTACGTCGTGCCCGCCGGCATCGAGCGTGCCAATAGCAGCGTGATGGCCGAGTTCATCGAGAAGATGAACGAGATCGGTTTGTTGAAGAAGTGGACAGTCGCGTTGGTCGCGGAAGGAGCCGACGGCGAGAAGACGTATCACTTCCCGCGAGGCATCTCGTTGAAGAGTTTGCCTTCTCGGTCACACCGCGGAGATGCGTCCAGGTACTCGATCGGGGCGTTGACCGAGCCCGAGGATGAGGCCATCGACGTAGGCTATGACATGTGGAAGAGTGCGCTCAACGCCACACTGAAATCGTGGAAACCGGATCCCGCGCGTAACCGATTTGATCCGCCGTCCCGCCCCAATGGGAAGGCGCTCCGCCAGTTGGTGTCGCCGGAAGCCATTGGTGAAGCCAGCCGTGGTTTGCTGCTTCTCTATCCGCTGACGCCGAGCGGCGCGGCGGGCGCGGTGCCCGAGGATTGGAACGATCCGATCATGGCCTTCGCGGCCAGTTTCCCGTCCAGCGAAAAGACCGTCAAAGTCGAATACATGGTCGATCACCTCTACTGGAAGAACGAGTATGGCGCGTCTGAGTGAAGAGCTCTCGCTCGCGTGGAGTTCGTTGCCAGTCGACGGCGACGCACGACCTGGGTGGAGAGCTGTGCCGATGTCGCGACCTGGGGCGATGCCTCTGCGTGCGGGGAGGCGCTATCCCGGTGGTCTCGAGGCGCTGATGACGCGCTTCGACAGGGCGACGCTACCGGCTGCGCAGAATCTGCCTGCCGGATTGGGTTTTACCGTCGAGCGTGCAGGCCCGTTGCCCGACGGCGGGGTCTGGTTGGCGTTGACGCGCACCGAGTCGGGCGGTTTGGAACTTTTCTCGGAAATGGCCTGCAACGTGGCTGAAGCGCTCGACGCCTGCCCCGGGGACGACGAGGCGCATGCATTGCGAGTCATGCTTGGGCGCATCCGCGCCTGGCAGGAGTTCATGCGCAACGGTGCGCTGGCTTTGAGCGCCGAAAAAGAGATCGGCCTTTTGGGTGAACTCCACGCACTGTCCTCGATGTTCATTCTAGGTGTCGAACCCGTCGCTGCGATCGAAGCTTGGACCGGCCCCAACGACGGCTTGCGTGACTTCGAGATCGGAACCGGGGCCATCGAGGTGAAAACAACGAACGCCTCTTCGGGGTTCAAAGTTCGCATCGGCTCGCTTGAACAGCTGGACGACGCCGTTCGGCAGCCACTCTACTTGGCGGGCGTTCGACTGCGCGAGACAGCTTCGGGAAAGACACTTCCGGAGACGGTCGATGAGCTTCGCTCCGACCCCAGCGTAACCTCGGTCGCCAAGGTACTCCTGGAGGACCGTCTTTTGGCAGCAGGCTATCGAGACTCGCACGCAGTCAGGTACTCCAGGCGCTTTACCGTCGCCGGCACGAGGGTTCTTCACGTAGACGACGGATTTCCGCGGCTGACGCCGTCGAAAGTGCCGCATGGCGTGACTTCCGCCTCGTATGAGGTCGACTTCGAGAACGCTCCCGGAGCAAGTGTGGGCTTCGATGGAGCATTGAAAAAATTGGGAGCGATCTGATGGATCTGACGGAATTCTTGCGAGAGACCCAGGCGGACGTGGCGACCATGGTGGAAGACGGCGTTCCCCATTCCGAGCTGGCATTCACGGAGATCGTGATGAAGCACATGTCTGAGATCGGCATGACTTTTGAGCCTGTTGCATGCCACGTCAAGAACTCGGTGAATCGGGAGCAGTTCCGCCTTAGCGGCTACGCCATCTCTGACGACGACACTCAGCTCGACCTGTTCGTGACGCTGTACGACGGAGTGGAGAAACCGACCTCCGTGCCGCCCTCCGAGATCAGAGAAGCTGCAGAGCAGTGCCTGAGCTTTCTCTCCCTCAGCGCTGCGGGAAAACTCGCCCCCCTGCTCGACGAGTCGGACGACGCGCGCACGCTTGCCCAGATCCTGCACGACGCCTATGACGAGCTGGAGAATGTGCGCGTCTATCTGCTCACCGACCGCGTCGCCAAGTCGAAGTTCTTCAAGACCAGAGTGGTCGCTGGCAAAGCCGTTCGCATGGAGATCATGGACATCGAGCGGTTGCATCGCCACCTTTCCGAAGGCAAACCCCGCGACGAACTGTTGGTGGACTTCACCGACGTCTCGGGAGCCCCTCTGCCATGCGTGTTCGTTCCGGGCGACAACGACGACTACGACTACGCACTCACGGCCATTCCGGGCGAGGCGCTGCGGTTGCTATACGAGAAATTTGGCGCACGCCTCCTCGAAGCCAACGTCCGATCCTTTCTGAGCGTCAAGGGACGCAAAACTGTAAACGCCGGAATCCAGACGACGCTGCGGACCACTCCAGGCAGATTCATGGCCTACAACAACGGCATCGTGCTGGTGGCGGACGAGATGCGCATGGCGACCGCCGTCGATGGCGCGAAGGGAATCGCTTGGCTCAAGGGCCTGCAGATCGTCAATGGCGGTCAGACCACGGCGTCGCTTTACTTCGCGAAGAAAAAGTATCCGGAGACGGACCTGTCTCGAGTGCGTGTCCCGGCCAAGATCATTGTCATGCGGACCCAGGACGCGGCCGCCGAGGAGGCGTTGGTCTCGGATATTTCGAGGTATGCAAACAGTCAGAACGCTGTGAGCCAATCGGACCTTTCGGCAAACAAACCGTTCCATGTCGCGATCGAGCGGCTCTCGCTATCCGTGTACTGCCCGGACGGAGTCGGGCGATGGTTCTATGAGCGCGCAGCCGGTAGCTATGCCACCATGCTGGCGCGTGACGGCAACACCGAGGCCCGCCTGAAGGCCTTGAAGGAAGCCATTCCTGCAACCCGGCGCATCACGAAGACGGACCTCGCGAAGTACATCGTGGCCTGGGATCAGCAGCCCGATTTCGTGAGCCTTGGGGCGCAGAAGAACTTCGACAAGTTCATGAGTTCGCTCACAGTGGAAGGCGCGGAGGCCCCGGCGCCGACCGTCGCTGACTACAAGGTGATGATCGCCAAGGCAAAACTGTTCCGGGACACCGCCAAGTACACGTTGAAAGCCTTCAAGGCCGGTCAGAACAACGTGGCGGCCTACACCATCTCGATCGTCGCGCAACAGCTCGGTGATCGAATCGACCTTGAGCGGGTGTGGAACGCCCAGGGGCCCTCGCCCGAGTTGTTCGAGCAGATCAAGGTCTGGGCCGGCGAGGTGAACGACATCTTCGTACGATCCGCCAATGGCCGCTTGGTCTCCGAATGGGCCAAAAAACCCGAATGCCGCGACTTGGTCATGGGTTCGACCTTCTCCAAGCCTGCCAAGGGCATCCCTGAGCTTCGCTAGCTAGCTGTGATGCTTCAATAGGTTGTATCCGGTGTTCATCCGGATTGGGTTTGAGAGACTGGAAGTCGCCAAACACCCAATCCACCCAAGGGGCCCAACCGGATGAACACCCATAAGCATGCCCGACTTACCTACGCGCGCCGAGCGGAGATGGTCAAAGAAATGACCGAGCAGGGCCTGAGCGCCTGTGAAGCGGCCGCCAAGCACGGGGTAACGCCCCCCACGGCCAGGAAGTGGCTGGGGCGGTACCTGGCAGGAGGTGTTGCCGCCCTGGCTGATGCATCGTCTCGGCCGGCTCGCTCGCCCCGGAGTATCGAGCCGGGCAAGGCGTTGCTTATCGTTGAACTGCGCCAGCGCCGGATGCTGCAATCGCGCATCGCCAAGAGCGTCGGCGTGTCGGAGGCGACCGTCAGCCGTGTGCTGGCACGGGCCGGCCTGTCCAAGCTCTCGGACCTGGAGCCGCGCGAGCCCGTACAGCGATACGAGCACAAGCAGCCGGGCGACCTGCTGCACATCGACACAAAGAAGCTTGGACGCATCGAGCGCCCGAGTCATCGCGTAACCGGCAATCGCCGCGACTCGGTCAATGGCGCAGGCTGGGAGTTCCTGTTCGTCGCAGTAGACGACCACGCGCGCGTGGCCTTCACGGCCATGCACCCCGACGAGCGCACAGAGAGCGCGGTGCAGTTCCTGCGCGATGCCGTGGCGTACTACAACCGTTTGGGCGTGACCATCAAGCGGCTGTTGACCGACAACGGTTCAGCCTTCCGTTCCAAGCTATTCAGGGCCGCTTGCGAGCAGCTGGGCATCCAGCAGAAGTTCACTCGCGCCTACCGTCCACAAACCAACGGCAAGGCCGAGCGCTTCATCCAGTCGGCCCTGCGCGAGTGGGCCTACGGCTGGACGTACCGGAACTCCGAGGAGCGACGCGAAGTCCTGCACAGCTGGCAGCATCACTACAACTGGCACCGGCCTCACCACGGCATCGGTCGCGTGCCGCCGGCCTCTCGACTACCCGGGCCGAGATACAACCTCTTGACGCTTCACAGCTAGCGCCATGACGGACGTCGTGTCACCTGCCGTGCGGAGCCGCATGATGTCCAACATCCGGCCGAAGAACACGAAGCCCGAGATGGTGGTGCGCAAAGCTCTCTTCGCAGCGGGCTACCGCTTTCGACTGCACCGCAAGGACCTGCCGGGGTCGCCAGACGTTGTCCTCCCGGGCCACAAGGTTGCGATATTCACGCATGGATGCTTCTGGCACATGCATTCGGGGTGCAGGAACGCCAAGCTACCTGCGACCCGTCCCGAGTTCTGGAAGACCAAGCTTCTGGCGAATGTCGACCGGGACGCGCGCGCTGCCGACGCGCTGAGACTACTTGGCTGGCGCGTCCTGACAGTCTGGGAATGCAGCACGCGCAATCCCAGGACGGTCGCGGAATTGTCCGAAATGCTGTCCGAATGGATCGAAGGCCTCGAAGACCGCGGAGAAATCAGCGCCGCGAAGAATCTATGAAATCGACGACTACCTCGGCGATCTGGCGCGCGAGAAACGGCGGCACGGCATTTCCTACTTGCCAATACTGTTGGGTGCGGTTGCCTTCGAACAGGTAGTTGTCCGGGAACGTCTGCAAGCGCGCGGCCTCGCGCACCGTCAAGCTACGGCACTGCGACGGATCGTAGTGGATGTAGTAGTGCCCGTCCTTGCAAATGTGCGACACGACTGTAGTGGAAGGCAGTCCGGCGACCTGCACGCGGAAGCGGTCGAGGAACGGTACGGTGTCGGCGTCCATGTTCCCGTGAGCAGGAAGCAGCTTTTGCGGGAACTCCGGCAGCTTCGGCGAGCATCCGCGGATCGCGGCGAAGCACGAGGCAAACATGTATCGGCTAAGGTCCGACCTCATGTGATTTCGGGTCTCGTGCTGTATCACTCCGCCGAGCTTCGGATCGCCAATCCAGTCTCGTAATTTCTTGGGCATGTCAACGCCCAGTGGAACGGGCTGCTTGATGAAGCGTCCCCCAAAGGCCTCACTGTTTCGCGCCGCGTGAACAGCCCGTGTCATCTCAGTCTCTATCGCTTTGCGAAGTGGGTCCTGCCACCCCTTCAAACCGTTGGGTGCCTCCCTGACAGCCGACAGCCACGCTTCTCGACTGTCAGGCTCTTGAGACAGCTTGCTGCGAAGCGGAGGCAAGCCAGCCAACGCCTCGCGCACGCTGACTTGGCGGAAGGTCTCCGCCAATCGAAAGCGCCGCGCTTGCCCCAGCAACTTCCACGAAGCCTCTGCGAGATCGGAGCGGATGCCGAAAAGGATGACGCGGTGCCGTGCTTGAGGCAGCCCGAACTTCTCCGACTCGATAAGGAAATCCTGAGGGGACGGATCGTCGTCATCAACCACGAAAGAGCGCACCCGATATTTGAAGCCGTTTCCCGGGTCGCGCAGATCACCGAGGATACGATCGAAGATGGGCGACCCACCGTGCTTCGACGTCAAGATGCCCTTGACGTTCTCCATCACGAACACCGCCGGCCCGAACTCTTTGATGATTCGCAGGTACTCCGTATAGAGGAAGTGCCGCTTGTCCTTCTCGAACTTCTCAGAGTCCCCCGGCCGCATGCGGGACCGGCCCGCCATGGAATAGGCTTGGCAAGGTGGGCCGCCAATCAGCACCCATTCCTTGGCTCCGTTCAAGGCCGCTTTGATCCAGCCGTCGATCTCGTCGTGCGGCGTGACGCCAAGCTCGGCGCACTTGGCCTCCTCCGCGGCTCGGCGCGACTCCTCAGGGACGTCCGGGTGTGCAAAGAGAGCCTCGCGCGTGATCGAACCGCGAAGGTAATCGTAGTAGCAGTCGGGAACCTTACCTTTGGGAAACGAACGGAAGAGCGCGCGTAGCGTCAAGGTGCGGTGCGCGATCTCTTCCTTCTCGATCGAAACCTTGACCTCGAATCGTCTTCGGCCATCGTTGCCTACGATGGAGGAGAAGCCTTCCCCTAGGCCTCCAGGCCCAGCAAACAGGTCAACAACAGGAATGGTCTTGCGCAACATCGAACTTCGCTGGATATTCTTTGAGTAGCACGCCACTGGGCAGCTCGGCGCGAGGCCCGCCAGGTTAACGCAATCCGCGCTTTCCAGCACGGTGTTCCGTCGTTTCGCGGCGCCTCGGCAACACGAATTCTCGTTCAAGCGGACTCTCGGACGATCCGCGTTCGAACATGCTGATCACCGCTCCATGCGTACGCTCAAGCCGCTCTGAGCCAAATTCGTGAGCGTTGCCTTCTCTACGTGGCCACTTCCCCAAGCACGAAGCCGCCAATAACAACGGACACCCGCCTCTGCATCCCCGAGCGCTGCGCTAATGAAGGGAGGCTATTCGCTTGAACGCTAGTGCCGGCTGATTTCGATCACGCGTGATGTATTCCGCCGTATCCCGGTCCGCGCCCGCCGCTGTCTGCGAATCGCGCAGGCAACGGTTCTCCTCGCATCGACTGGGGGGGCGGTGTCTTCGCTGTGGACGAGTAAGCGGCATTCCATCTACCGCATGCACGGCATATATGCCGTACGATGTTCAACTTTGCGCCTCCTCGGGGATGAAGAATGCGCATGCAGTAACTGGATACTGTCCTGTAGGGCCTAGGCTTGGGGGCAGAGCAAGCCATGCACAAGTCTCTCTACAGCCGACCGAACGACGTTCTTGTTTCCCTCCTGCGCGACATGCGCAGGGCACGCCGCTTGCGCCAGTCTGATCTGGCGCGCCGCCTTGGGAGATCGCAAGCCATCGTCAGCCGTGTGGAGTCGGGAGAGCGCAGACTCGATATCGTGGAGCTCGTGGCTTGGTTGCGCGCCCTCGACTCGGACCTGCTCACGTTCGTTACGCAGCTCGACGGGCAACTCGGTACTGGCAGTTCAGGTTCCTGCTCTCAACCAGGGGAGCGTAGCGTCGTTGGCCAGCCAGAAGAGCCCTAGTTAGGGCTTCTGACGCCGACGAGGTTTTGATCCTCGCAGGTTCAGTTCGAGATGGGCGAGCAACTCGGAGGCTGGAATCTCGAGTGCGCGGCCGATCCGAAGCAAGAGGCCAACGGTGGGCTGACGTTCGCCTCGTTCCAGCTTCCCGTAGTAGGAACGATCGATCCCCGCACGGAGCGCAAACGCATCTTGCGCGATCCCCTGTACCTCTCGTGCACTGCGAATCACCTGCCCCAAAAGTCGTGCAACGTCCGGCTCGAACGAAGTCGAACGCTTGGCGGGGCTGGCGGAAGGACTGGGAACTCTCGGCACGGCCCGAAGGTTCGGGCTTGGCTTCGAACTTGGCCACGGCATATATGCCGTATCTGCATTCCTGCACCAAGACTTCCTGCGGCCACCATCGGAATAATCGGAATCTGAATCTAAATCCGAGCTGGCGCGACAACCTGCTGTCCGCCATCGTTGGTTTCCAACACAATTCTTGGATGTTCAACGGGAGCGCCCCACCGGTTGCTCGATGCATCTGATGTTCGTATCCGCACCGCACTTCGAAGCTCCTTCACCAGCTGGGCTTTGGCCGGGTCGCCATCACTTTCGGTCAATGGAGGTGGCTGCCCGACTGCCGTGGCTGATCGCAACGTGCCGGATCGTCGACGACGGGGACAGCTTCCTCCAGACGACACTGACTGGTTGGGGTCCGCATCTCAGAGACTGCTTCCAACCCATTGCCGACGAGCGTGTTGTCTCCGTGCAGGTCATGGTGCCCGCTGAGCACGGCGACGGGTGGGACAGCCACGATGTCGAGTCGTTCTGGAGTGCATCCGTCCCCGACATGAACGTTAGAACAGTCTTGGCTCAAGTTCGGCCTGGAAAATTCTTCGATGGGTTGAACTGGCACGACACAGCGGATGGCTTCAAACAGAGGGTCCTGCTGATGAGGATCTGAGGCCATCTGCAGTTCAACCCTTCCATCCAAGGCGCTGCTGGTCGAACGTCTTCCACTGACGTGGGTTTCACCCCGCTCGCATTGCCAGCTCCGAATCCGGAGACTACGCAAAGACCAACGGGACAAGATCGAGGACGAAGAGCCGTGAAACGAGTCAAGGTAGCACCAGGGAAATACGTCATGATCCGCAAAGAGGTCCAGGAGAGACTGCGCAAAGCTCTCGCGGCGAGCCCCTTCACCGCGCAGGCGATCGCTCGGTCTGCGAAGCTTGAGCCTCGCGGAGTGACGGCGATGGTGGGTCACCGGAAGGAGAAGCGGCGAGGTAAACCATGATGGAACCGCCCCGTTCTACGTTCGACCGCTTCACGCCGTTCCATTGCTCCCCGGCCAGCACGGCTCTGGCCAGTCGGTAACGACCATGGACGACGCCCCGGACATCCTCTACCTTGATTTCGACGGAGTGCTTCACCCTGAGTCCGTTTTCATCGATGCGCATCGAGGCATCCACCTGCGAGGCGCGTTCGGCAGGAGGCTATTTGAGAACGCTCGGGTCCTGATCGATGAGCTGGAGCCGTACCCGAGTCTGAGGCTAGTACTTTCGACGTCTTGGGTGCGGGTTCTAGGCTATGACAGGGCCCGCGGCCGACTCCCTCACGAGCTGCAGCAGCGCTGCATCGGCGCCACTTTCCACTCTCGACATCACCGAACAGGCAAGGAAGACGGTGTGCGCCCGTTTCCCACGGCGCTCCGGGGAGAAGAGGTGCTTGCAGACGTGGGTCGCCGAAGGCCTCGACGTTGGCTTGCGGTTGATGACACCGACGAGGGTTGGCCGCAGGATGCGAGGAACAACCTCATTCTCACGCATCCGTTTTCCGGAATCAGCGCCTCCGGGGTACTTGAACGTCTCCACCTTGCGCTACGGCGATTCTCATGATCAGCACGAGCCGGCTACCAGCCTCGCGGTGAGACGAGGTGTACCGCGGCAGCTTTCACTTCGAGTCTTCGGACGAATCGCGGTTTGGTTTCCGCAGAGGCGCATTGAGCATGGCCATCGTGACGCCCTTCCGTTCTGCGTTGGTCGCCCAGGTCACGAATTGTTCGAGCAGCAGCCTGTTCTCCTGCTCAAGGCGATCTGCCTTTACTCTGTACCGTTCTGCCTGCTCAAGTGCGGCACGCACCTGCGCGTCTCTCGGCTGGCTTGGCTCGCCCGTCCAGGTGCCACTGAGCGCCTTCTTTCGGAGCGTGAAAGCGTTAGCGATCCTGGGGTACTCCGCGAACGTGAACCGGGAGTAGGAGATGCCCGTCTTTTCCTTAACGACGTTCAGGAGCAGGTCCCAGGTCAGCTTGCCTTTCCATTCATCCAAGATCTCGATCACCGTCAAGATGAGCTGGTCTGTCAGGTCGGGAGCACGCGCCTTCCTCACGTGAGTTCTACCAATGCAACGGCTGTCACGTATGGCTTTCCAAGGGGAGCGCGCCTCGCCAAGCGCGCCAGCGGAGTTTCCAGGAGCGCCGACGGAACGGGTGGATCGGCGAACGCGATCCGCGCTCGATCGGTGGTGATCAGTGGCGCATTCGTCAAGTCGAGCCGAATCCGCGCACCTGACTGAATGGATGGATCGGCAAGTAAGGCGAGCATCTTCTGCACTCGCTCCAGTGTCTTGGTCTGGTGCTTCACCCAGATGTCGGCTCCGTACTCGCTCTCGGACAATGCCGATTTGGCACGTTCCAGAAGAGAACGTGTCTCCTCCTCGAGGAGCCTAAGGTTGCGCTCCTTGGTCGCCTCGCCCTTGATGCATTCATGCTCTTCGCAGTTGATGCAGTCCCGGTACATCTGGCACGGCTCGCTGGCAAAGTCGTGCTGGCACCAACCGAATTCGGTGGTATGTGCCGCGGGGATTCCCAAGCCACGGAACTCCGGCCGTTCGATCAGGCTACGGCGCCCTTTCAGGGGGACCAACTCCGAAGTGAATCCGTTCTTCAACGCCACAGAAATGGGTGCCTGCACCTCATCAGACGTCATGTGGTCGTAGAAGCGGTTCTGACGCTGATCCTTCCGGCCAGAGAACAGGGCGATCTCCGCGCTGCTAAGCCCCCCAGTCTGTGCCAACGTGTTTAGGTAGTGGCGCAAGGCGTGACTGCGCAGCCCGATCTTGGATCCGTCATCCTCCGTGTAGCCGAACCGCTCGAAGATCGACTCCATCTTGTCGGTCGTACCATAGCGGTTGGAGATCGCTTGGTGATCGATAGAGGTGAACATGCATTTGAACGCGCGCTTGCGCGAGTGCATGGCATCGACTGCCATGACCGCCAGCGCGTCCTCACATCGAAGATTCGCATCACCAGGCATGAACGGGAAAGTCCGCGGCAGCAGGCCGAGTACGGCTCGCTCCACATCCTCGAATCGGTACAGCGCGACACCCTCAGGCCCCTTGCAACGCGACAGTTTGTGGGTGGTGCCTGCCCAAGCCTCTGCTGACACCTTCTTCCGCTCGTCGCCCCACAGCAGCAGCGCGATATCTGATGCCGCCAAGTAGGGCTGGGTCCTGAGATGCTTGGCGTCTTCATGCAGAAAGACGACGCCGGGGTTTTGGGTGTACCAGTGGGCCAACGCATGTGCTTCTGCAGTCGCCTGGAGAAGGTTTGCCAATGCTTCGCGGGCCACAGGCGCCATCTCAGTTGGAAGCCACTTTGTCGTGTTCGGGAACGCCTTCGAACCAGGCCAGCGCAGCCCCAGCTTTCCCTCAAACTCACCTTCGCCGGGCACGAGGCAATTCCGGCGCAGCCGCAGAACTTCATTGATGCGCTCTGGCGCGCAAAGCATGAGGGCGGTGAAGCTTGACACCAGAACGTCCGGTGCCTCCGTTGCCTGATTGAAAATGCCGGCCAGTGCTCGAAGGCACGCGCCTGACGGCAGCTTCTTTTGACGTTCCTCCAGGGCTTCTCTGGAGATCCGTGTCCCGGTCTCCGCAGGCTTCTTCTGTCCATGCATCCATGCCTGACGAAGCTTGATGAACCCGTTTAAGTGCATGGTCCTCGAGATCAATTCCAGTTGCCCCGCCCAGCGGTAAGCCACTGATGGGCTCACTTGGTCCTTGCCTAATTCGACGGCGACATCCAGCACTTCGGGGGTGACTGCTGTCGGCCGTGAGGCCTTGTTCATCTGGCGAAGTGCCGCTTCCAGGCAACGAAGAGCGCCGATCCGTGGCCCTTGAGATTTAACCGGTCGCATGTCCTGCAAATAAACGATCATCGCCTTGGCGAAGTCCAGGAACGGGGTTGGGAAGGCATCGTTCCCTTGCCCCCTGCCGAGGGTTTCAAGGGTGCTGAACGTCACCCGATGCAGTCCGTTCCTGCCCTTGAAATGCCCCACGTTCCACGTGTTCTTCCCGAACTGGAGATTTGAGTCGAGCACCTTCGACGTTCTGCAGAGACTAACGAACGCTTCGACGTTCGTCGCGGCATCAAGCTCCGAATGAGGTACAAAATGCAGAACGGCTGCGCTCATGTGCTCGCCTCCTCACCGAACGCGCGTTCCTCACGAACTTGCCTGCAGAGCGCAATGACTTCCTCCACCGCCCGGATCGATTCGTCGTTGATGGCTGCCATTCGCTCATCGTCGATCCACCTCTCGCGTTCTCTCAGCAGGAGTTGCAAGAGAGCTTCATGAGGAGCATCCAGGAACGGCTCAAACCGAAAACAGGTATAGCAACCAACAGGCTTGCTGAAGCTGCAATCGCGGGCACATTGCGAACATCCCCCCACCGGATCTGTCGACACGCGGAAGTCGATGATGCGGCTCCCCAAAGCGCCTTTTTGGGTGGAGCTCGTTTCGTCCTCCACCAGAGTACCTTGGAACGCCCTCGCCAGCGGCGCCAGTTGCACGCCGATCGCCTTGTCGATGTTCTCGACGACCTTTGGTGAAGCCGAGTAATACACGTCCACGTGCTGAAGATCGACATGTCCAAGTCGATTGGCAAGCACGGCCTTACTCGCGCCCTCCTCAACGTTCCGGGTTCCGTACGTGTAGCGAAAGCGCTGAGGATTCAGCGGCATCGGAGCGAAGTCAAGGCGAGGGGTGGGTGGAGCGACATCTTCGATAGATCGTTGGTAGCGCCGAGACAAGGTCGCTGCGTCGCAATGCCCAAAGAAAAGGTCCTCCGGAGCTCTCAGTTGCTTGGCGGCCTTTCGCGCCATGACTAGATCTTCAGGAAACAGTGGCGCCACTTCCGGAAACCCTGCGGCATGCAACTCATTGACATACTTCGCCAACAAACCGCTGGTCTGCGAGCCGATGTCAAATTCCAAGAACTGCACACGCGAATGTTCTTGTCGACTCTTTGCTTGCGGCAACTGAAGCACGCGCGTGTCAGTATCAAAATCCAAAATCTTGAGCGATGCGTACTGAGAGATGCGACCGCCACAGGCAAGCAGAAGTCGGCTGAGAATCACAGGCCAGAGGGGGATGTCGCCTCGCCCGTAGGCAGCGTTCACGGCCGAATGCAGTGCCGTGTACTCGAGTTCGCTGAATGGTCCTTTGAACGGATCTCTGGTTGCGACGGCTTCGCCCTTCTTGTTGCCAGGCTTCCGTCGCTGCGCCAAATACGTTGCGCACTCGGAATGCATTCCAGGTAGCCCCAGCGCGACCCACCGCTGAATGAGGCCGTTAAGTGTGCCGACCCTCCATTGTTCATTTGGCCCAAGCGCGGCCATGAAGTTGGAGAGATGAGTCGGCAAAAACTCTCGCTCCAAGCAAGGGCCCGAGGACTCCACGAGAAACCGATATGCGCGCTCAAGGTTGACCACATGTGATGAGGAGTGGCCTTTCAGGTACGGAACGAGTGCCAGCTTTAGCGACGGCACGTGACGTTCGTAGCCCCCCTTGTAGTACGAGAAATCGATGCGGAGCTTGAAGACTCCGTCGGTCCATTCCCAAACATCGAGTCGCGGATCAAGTTGAGCGCCGCCTCTTGTGAGCACTCGTGTCGGAAGCATCTGTCCAAGCTCGGCAGACGCGTTCAGATCATTGATCGGGGACATCGAGCTTCTCCTGTAGCTTGCGCGATATTTCTCGACCTTTGCGGGCCGCGTACCGCCGGGTGTAGACCTGCGAAGTCTTAGAGTTGTCCTTCCACCCTTGCTGCTCGACACGCGCCCGCTCTTCTGCGGTAGCGTCGATCTCCATTTCCTCGGCCTGCTCGGAGAAGCGTTCGTTCCACGTGTGACGCATGACATGGCTGGAGAGGCCGGTGTTGAGGTCGGGCCAAGCACGCCTTACGTCCGCAAAGATCTTGTCGATGGTCTTGTACGACAGTGCATCACCATCCTCGGACACGATCAGGAAAGGATGTTGACGAGCAGCCTTGATCTTGTGCCTCAGGGAGACGTACCTCCAAACCTGCCTCATGACCGCCGGAAGGAGTTCGATGGTCCGCTCCCGCGTCTTCGGCGTGGGTTGAAGAACCCGATGATCAGCCGCGGAATCAGGTCGGCGGAGCACATTGAATCTGGGCTCGCACTGCATCAAGTCTGAAATCTGGAGGTTCAGCAACTCTCCGCGGCGAATCCCTGAAGCAAGCAAGAGCAGGATGATCAGCCAGTTGCGCTGCCTAACGAAATCTCGAACCCAAGGGTTCGCCGGCGAATTGGGGTTCACGACGGCCAACAACCTGTCCTGCTGTTCCTTCGTCACGCCCACGCGGGATCCCAGAGTGGCGCGGTTGGACTTCCAAGGAATCTGCGCTGACAACGTCGCCACTCCGCGCTTGGCTTCGACCTCCAGCTTCGCACTCTTTGTCGCAGTCAACGTCGCGGCGATGTAGCCGGCCAAGAACGCCAAGTAGCTCTTGATGTAGCGCAGTCGCGTCGCTTGGCTCCCCACGACTACCGATTGGCGCACGTCCTGCTTACGCTTTCCGTTCACGCCGACGCGGTTCAGGCTGATGACCTGAGTCTTGCTGCTTTTGCGGTCCTTATCGTCGGGGAGATCCTCCGCCCGATACTGAGTGATGTCAGCCAAGCGGTACAACTCCGGATCGGTCAGAAATTTGCCCTCTTCCAGTCTTGCAAGAAGGTCTATTTCCATATCCTCTAGCCAACGGTAGAAGAACGCCAAGGTTGTGCAGACCCCGTGCAGGGTGTTCGCTGCGCATCCCCGCATCCTGAATCTGTTGAGGAAGAGGGTCGCCTCGTGAACCGGCAGCCCTCCGACACGCACGAGCACTGAGCAGCGCTCACCGTTGCGGAACTTGACCCGCTTCGCCACGAACTGCGTCATCTACCCACCATTTCATCTGTGGAACAGTTGAGCTCCTCGACACTTCAGCACAAAAAGGTGTGTGGGTAAAGAAAAAGGCCCCTGCTCCGAAGGAGCAGGGGCCTCTACCAACAGATAATCTGCTTGATAGGACTTAGAACGGAATGTCGTCGTCCATGTCGTCGAACCCGGTCGACGACTTCGGTGCAGGAGCCGGCGCCTGGCGGGGCGCGGCAGACGGACGCGGGGCCGGGGCGCTGCGTTCGCGCGGAGCGTAGCCGCCACCGCCGCCTTCGTCGCCACCACCACCGCCGCCGCCTTCACGGCCGCCCAGCAGCTGGAGGTTGTCGGCGATGATTTCGGTGGTGTACTTCTCGGCGCCGTCCTTGTCCTGCCACTTGCGGGTCTTCAGGCGGCCTTCGACGTAGCACGAGCGGCCCTTCTTGAGGTATTCGCCGGCGATCTCTGCCAGGCGGTCGTAGAAGACCACACGGTGCCATTCGGTCTCTTCCATCTTGTCGCCGGAATTCTTGTCCTTCCAGTTGCGCGACGTGGCGATGGTGACGTTGCAGATGGCGGCGCCGTTGGCGGTGTAACGGACCTCGGGGTCGCGCCCCAGGTTGCCGATGAGGATGACTTTGTTGATGCTCGCCATGGGTGTCTGAATCCTGAAAGTGCGCGCCGCACGAGGGGCAGCGCGCTGGGGGGCTGATCTGGCCAGCCCAGATGCCGGACGGCGCATTATCGCTCAGGCCGGAACCCGGACCGGGTTCGCGAGGCCGCCGTTTCGGGTCGGCACCAAAGGCCAATGGACCGCGTCCCGTGACGGTGCCAGACTGCCCGCTCCGGTCCGGATCCTCCGGGCCACACCCCCGGGAGGCCCCATGATCGGCCGCCTTCGCGACCTCCTCGTCGACGGCTTGCTGCTGGCGCTGCCGCTGGCCGTGGTGTTCGTGCTGCTCCAGAAAGTGATCGCGGCGATCACGAAGCTGCTGGCCCCCGCGCAGCGGCTGCTGCCCGACGCCAGCTGGTTCGGGCTGGGCGTGGTGGACCTGCTGGCCGTGGCCGTGCTGGTGCTGGGCCTGGTGGTCATCGGCGCGTTCGCCCGGTCGGGGACGGGGCGGCGCCTCTCCGCGTGGATCGAACGCATCGTGCTGCGCAAGATCCCGGGCTTCCTGCTCTACAAGTCGATCGTCTCGGGCTTCTCGACCGAGGAGCGCGACGCCGGGGTCATCCCCGCGCTGGTGGCCTTCGACGACAACGTCGTGCTGGGGTTCATCGTCGAGCAGGCCGATCCGGTGGACGGTATGGTCACCGTGTTCGTGCCGGCCGCGCCGACGCCGGCGGCCGGCAACGTGCTGCTGGTGGAGCGTTCCCGGGTGACGCCGCTCGACATTCCCGTGTCCGCCGCCCTGCACACGGTCACCCGGCTCGGGCTGGGCCTGCAGGCGCTCACGCAGGCGGGCCGAAGCGCGGCAGGGCGGCCGACGGAATCTCCCTGACGGAACAGCCGGCCTGGGTTCCCCGGATGGTGTCCCCGGGCGCCCTTCCCACAATGGGACGGCGCCGGCTCGACCCGGCGCGATCCACCACAACGCGCCGCCGGACGGCGCACCGAGGAGACAACACCATGCAACCGTCCCACCGGACCGGCGCGACCCTGCGCGCCGCCGCCCTGCTGGCCGCCGCCGGACTCGCCGCCGCCGCCCACGCCGCCACCGTCTCGGCCAGCCGCCCGATGCTGACGTCGACCACCGCGGCGAACTACACCCTCGAGAAGTACCTGCAACGGTCGGGCACGATCGGTGCGCTCGTGAGCGACGGCTGGTCGCCCACGGCCGGCGCGGGCGACACCGCCGGGTTCCGCGCCACGTACACCGTGGCGGCCGACGGGAGCGGCACCCACGCCACCGTGCAGGCGGCCGTCAACGCGGCATCGGGCTCCGCACGTGTCTACATCGCGGTGAAGCCCGGCACCTACCGGGCCACGGTGTGCGTGCCGCGCGGCAAGCCGCCCATCACGCTGTACGGCACCGGCAGCGACAACACGAAGGCCGTGATCGTCTTCAACAACGCAGGCCCGAAGCCGAAGTCGTCGAACACCGCCGCCAACGCGTGCAATCCCAACACCGGGTCCACCACCTACGGCACCACCGGCAGCGCCACGTTCACGGTCGCGGCCAACGACTTCCACGCGAAGAACCTGACCTTCTCGAACGACTACGTGGAAGACACCTACGCCGGCTCGGGCCAGCAGGCCGTCGCGCTGATGTCGACCGGCGACCGGCTGATCTTCGACTCGGTGCGGTTCCTCGGCCACCAGGACACGCTGTTCGTCTCGAGCGGCGGCTACGACGTGGTGGCCCGGTCCTACTTCAAGAACAGCCTCGTGCAGGGCGACGTGGACTTCATCTTCGGCCGCGGCACCGCGG
Source organism: Piscinibacter gummiphilus (assembly GCF_002116905.1). Lineage (NCBI taxonomy): Bacteria > Pseudomonadati > Pseudomonadota > Betaproteobacteria > Burkholderiales > Sphaerotilaceae > Rhizobacter > Rhizobacter gummiphilus. The sequence goes on along the minus strand of NZ_CP015118.1, from coordinate 332,577 downwards.
TGTTCGACGGCTGCACGGTGAAGTACCTGAAGGGCCGCAAGGGCAACGGCGGCAACCACATCGCCCCCGCCACCGCGGCCGGCAACACCTACGGCTTCCTGTTCGTGAACAGCCGCTTCACCCACGACGGCGCTTCGGGCAACAGCGTGTCGATCGGCCGCAGCTGGGACGAGGGGGTCTCCACGGGCATGTACCGCGCGGGCGTGTCCCCGAACGGGCAGGCGGTGATCCGGCAGTCGACGATGGACGGGCACATCAAGCTGCAGGCGCCCTGGGGGGCGTCCACGTCCGGCCGGGCGTTCAGCCCGTCGGGCAACCGGTTCCGGGAGTACCTGAACACCGGCGCCGGGTCGTAGCCCACGCCCTTTCGGGGCCGGTTCCGGCGGGTCGGGCCGGCGGCGGGAGGTACGATGCGTTCCGGCACCCGCCTGCCGCACCCCGATCCGCCATGTCCGCTGAACCCGTCCTCGCCTCCGCTTCCCCCTCGTCCGCCGTGCCGTCCCACATCCTCCACGAGGTGTTCGGCTACGCGGCGTTCCGCGGCCAGCAGGCGGACATCGTCGACCACGTCACCGCCGGCGGCGATGCCCTGGTGCTGATGCCCACTGGCGGCGGCAAGAGCCTCTGCTACCAGGTGCCCGCCATCGCGCGGCACCGCGCGGGCCAGGGCGTGGCGCTGGTGGTGAGCCCGCTGATCGCCCTGATGCACGACCAGGTGGGCGCGCTCGAGGAAGCCGGCGTGCACGCGTCGTTCCTCAACTCGTCGCTCACCGGCGAGGACGCCATGCGCATCGAGCGCGAGATGATGAGCGGCCGCCTCGTGATGCTGTACGCCGCGCCGGAGCGCATCGCCACGCCGCGGTTCCTCGCCCAGCTCGACTCGCTGTATGAACGCGGCCTGCTGAGCCTGTTCGCCATCGACGAAGCCCACTGCGTGAGCCAGTGGGGCCACGACTTCCGCGAAGACTACCTCTCGCTGGACGTGCTGCACGAGCGCTACCCGAACGTGCCGCGCATCGCGCTCACCGCCACGGCCGACGAACTCACGCGTGCCGACATGATCGAGCGCCTGCAGCTGCAGGACGCCCGCGTCTTCATCAGCAGCTTCGACCGCCCGAACATCCGCTACGCCATCGTCGAGAAGGACAACGCGCGCACCCAGCTGCTGCGCTTCATCGGCGACGAACACGAGGGCGACGCCGGCATCGTCTATTGCCAGTCGCGCAAGAAGGTCGACGAAACCGCCGACTGGCTGGTGAGCGAGGGCCTCAACGCGCTGCCGTACCACGCCGGCCTCGACGCCTCGGTGCGCAAGCGCAACCAGGACCGCTTCCTCCGCGAGGACGGCATCGTGATGGTGGCCACCGTGGCCTTCGGCATGGGCATCGACAAGCCCGACGTGCGCTTCGTCGCCCACCTCGACCTGCCGAAGAACATCGAGGGCTACTACCAGGAGACAGGCCGGGGTGGCCGCGACGGGGCACCGGCCGACGCGTGGATGACCTACGGCCTGGCCGACGTCGTCAACCAGCGCCGCATGATCGATGAAAGCCCGGCCGGCGAAGAGTTCAAGCGCGGCCAGCGGGCCAAACTCGACGCGCTGCTGGCCCTGGCCGAAGCCCACGACTGCCGCCGCGTGCGCCTGCTCGACTACTTCGGCGAAGCGAGCAGCCCGTGCGGCAACTGCGACAACTGCCTGAGCCCGCCCGCCACGTGGGACGCCACCGAGGCCTCGCGCAAGGCGCTCAGCTGCATCTACCGCTTCCACCAGAACAACGGCCAGCGTTTCGGCGCGGGCCACCTGATCGACGTGCTGCGTGGCAAGGTCACCGACAAAGTCACGCAGTACCGCCACGAGGGCCTCTCCACGTTCGGCATCGGCGCCGACCTGTCCGAGACGCAATGGCGCGCCGTGCTGCGCCAGCTGATCGCGCTGGGCCACGTGCGCACCGAGGGCGAGTGGAACACGCTCGAACTCACCGCGAGCGCCCGCGACGTGCTGCGCGGCGAGGTGCAGCTGCTGCTGCGCGTGCCCAGCGAGACGAAGGGGCGCTCGAAGGGCTCGCGGGGCGCCACCGGCCGCGGCAAGGAACGCCCGCCGCCGATCCCCATGGACGCCGACGGCACCGCACGTTTCAATGCCCTCAAGGCGTGGCGCGGGGCCGTGGCGAAGGAGCACAACCTGCCGGCGTACATCGTCTTCAACGACGCCACGCTGGCCGAGATGGCGCGGGTCGCGCCGTCGTCGCTCGACGAGCTGGCCGAGATCAGCGGCGTGGGCGTCAAGAAGCTCGAGGCCTACGGCAGCGAGATCCTCCGCGTCCTCGGCGGCTGACCGGCCACATCGGTCGGACTCGTCCGACACCGCTTTGGTGGATCGGCCCCTTCCCAACGCCAGCGTCGAGGTCCAGACTGGCCGCTCGGCATCGCACACAGGGCGCGACGCCAAAAACGGCAAAGAAAGGATCCGCCATGACTGCCACCTCGATGCAAAACTCCAAGTCGAACCTGGCCGACCGCCTCGCACTGTCGGCCGACTCCGCCATCCATTCCACCCAGTACGCCACCAACAAGGCCTTCGACAAGCTGTCGGGCGGGGTGGAGTCGCTGCGCGGCCGTGCCGGCCCGCTGATGGAGAAGGTCTCCTCGAAGGCCGACGCCGGCAAGCACTACATCGAGGAGCAGCCGATGAAGTCGCTGCTGATCGCCGCCGCGACCGGCGCCGCGCTCGCCGCTTTGCTGTCGTGGATGGGCCGCTCGCGCTACTGAAACGGCGCTGACACAGCGCCTCAATCCCGCCGGCGCCCAGGGCCTTTCCGCCGGCGGGCATCATTGGGGGAAACCCTCCTCCCATCCACCGGGCCACGCCATGACCACCGAACCGACCTCCCCGCCGTTCCCCCGCGGCGGCGCCGCCGATCCGTTGACCGTCTACCTGGTGGAAGACAGCACGATCATCCGCGACAACCTGCTCGCGCTGATGCACGAGACGCTGCCGCTCACCGTGATGGGCTCCGCCTCCAGCGAAACCGAAGCCATCGCCGCCCTGCGCGATGGCGCCGCGACGGCCGACCTCGTCATCGTCGACATCTTCCTGAAGGACGGCTCCGGCCTCGGCGTGCTGGCCGCGCGCCACCAGGTCGCCGCCACCGGCCACTGGATCGTGCTGACCAACCACTCCACGCCCGACATGCGCCGCAAGTGCCTGGAACTGGGCGCCGACGCGTTGTTCGACAAGAGCAACGAGATCGAGGCGCTGCTGCTGTACTGCAAGCGGCTGGCCGGCCTCGACGCCCTCGGCGACGCGCGCAACAGCCTCGAAGCCGCGCTCGACTGAACCGGCACGTTCAGGGCGACGGCGCCACCGCCACCGGCGGCAGCCACAGCTCGATCACCCCGGCCCGCCGCGTCGGCAACGTCGCCGGCAGGTCGCGGATCCACACCTGCCCCGGGTCGCTGCCCACCACCCACGGCGCCCGCACATGGGCCGCCATCGCCGCGGCACAGGCGCGGCTCGCGGGATCGTGCAGCACGAAGGTCGCCTGCGCCCATGGCGCGGGGCGCCGCTGCTGGCGCAACTCCGCCGTGCGCGAGACGTTCTCGATGGGGGCGATCTGCATCGACCCCGCCGACGCGCGTCGCAGCGCACGCGCCACCGACGAGGCGGCGACGCGGCTCGATTCGTCGTACACCTGGATGTAGAGCGTGGTGTAGCCCGAGGCCCGCTGGCACGCGGCGGCGAGTGTCATCGGCCCCGACGCCGCCGGTGGTGGCGGGGGCACCGCGGGATCGCCCGCGGGGGTCGGGGGTTCCGGACGCGCCGGCAAGCCGGGCCGGGTCACCGCCGCCGGAGCCACCTCGCCCGTGGACATCGACCAGGCCGCGACCACGTTGCCGAGCACCTGCCCGGCCGCGCGCGACTGCTCGGCCGGCGAGATGCCCGGGTGCCAGTAGTTCAGCGCGGTGTTTTCGGTGGCGGGCTTCAGCACCAGCGAGCAGAGGTCGGTGAACGTGCCGCCCGGGGCCGTGGCACACGTGGGCCCCGGGGTGAGCGGCCGCACGCACTGGTCGGCGAGCCGCGCGGTGAGGCGCTCGAGGCCCGCCCGCTCCAGCGGCCGCATCGCCGGGCTGCCGCGCAGGTCGAGCAGCAGCGACACCTGCGACACCAGCACCTCGGGCACCACGGGGCAGGCTGCATCGATGGCCTGCAGGCCCTTCGACACTTCGCCGAACAGCTGCCGTGCCTCGGCCTGCTGGTCGGCGCGGTTGCGCACGAAGGCCTCCTGCACCTGCCACACCGACAGCAGCAGCGTGCCCGAGGCGCCGATGCCCAGCGTGGTGCCGAGCGCCGCGGCCCGCGCGCTGCGCCGCCACAGCGGTTCGGACCGCGTCCCCGCCGCCGGCTCGACCCCGCTCAGCCGCGCGGCCACGCGCATGCCGTGGCGTGCCGGCGCGCGCCAGCCGGGCAGTTGCGCGAGCCAGGTGTCGTGCATCGCGCGGCCGAAGTCCTCGCCGAGGCGGTGGTAGCTCTCCCACTGGGCCTCGTCGAACGACTGGTCGCCCGTGCTCTCGTGCGGGAAGGTGGGATGCTGCTGCGCGTAGGCGAGCAGGTCGACGTCGAGCGCGTCGTGCAGGTTGGGCTTCACGACGAGCAGCGTGCCCTCGGGCCGGAACGGCAGGCCGTCGGGCCCCGGCCGCTCGCGGTAGCGGATGCGCGCGAGCAGCACGCCACGACACGAGTGGTTGTCGGCCATGTCCTCGGGCGAGACCACCGTCAGGTCGGCGCCGGCCAGCGTGAACAGGCGCGCCGCTTCCTCGCGCGTGTAGAAGTCGATCTCGGCGCCGAAGTCGATGCGGGCCTTGCGCACGAGGTTCTCGATGTCGCCGAAGGCGTACGCGGCGTCGCAGCTGGCATCCGACAGGATGATGAAGTCGAGCTCGCGCTTGATCAGCGGGTACACGCCGGTGTTCTCGAAGTGCCCGCCATCCGACAGGTACCACCACGGCCGCTCGACGCCGTAGAACGTGGCCGATGCCTCGCTCGCGAGCATCAGCGGCTTCGGCAGGTGGCGCCAGCCGAGCCGGCTGAGCCATCGCAGCTGCACGCGCTCCTGCGGCGCACGCACCCAGTGCCCCAGCCGCACGCCGAGGAAGTACACGAGCAGCGCGAGCCCGCGTGACGTGTACGACCCGGCCCCGGGCGACGCCGCCGCGCCCGACACCGCCACCCAGCGGCCGAGCGTGCCGATGTCGTGCCCGGGCCGGAACGGCACGAACTCCGAGGGGCCGAGTTCCAGGCCGCGCCAGGTGGCCGTCACGCCCGTGCCCTTGCGGTCGGCGTTGTAGAGGCCGCTGCGGTCGTCGCGGGTCTGGTTCAGGCACGTGTTGACGAGGTGGATGGGACCGCCCTTCGCTTCCGGTCGGTAGTCGTCGAGCGCGGTGTCGTCGCCGTCGACCACGACCGTGACGTCGCCGCGGCCCTGCGGCGAGCTGCCGTCGAGCGCGCGGCGGCGGTTGCCCACGGCGAGGTAGGCCCGCGCGAGCCGCGCGCGGTAGAAGCTGTGCAGCGACGACGTGTTGGCCATCTGGGCGTTGCACGCGGTGAGCAGCACCCAGCCGGCCCAGGCCACGGCCACCAGCGCGGCGCGCATCGCGGCCGGCCAGTTGCGGAACATCGCGAACGTCTCGGGCGCGAACACGAACCACTGCATCACCACGAGCCACACGGTGGTCAGCACCAGCAGGCCCAGCAGGCTCGCGAGGTCGATCAGGCGCGGCAGCAGGTCGCGCGCGTGTGCCCCGGCCTCCGAGGCCATGCGCTGCAGCGGCTGCACCATCGTGCGCAGCACCACGACCGCGGCGCTGCCCAGGCCGAAGCCACCCCACAGCCAGTCGTTGCCGGACTGCAGTTCCTCCAGCACCCACCAGCTCGCCGCGTCGAGCAGCCCGAGCCCGGCGATGCCGAGCGACACGAGCGTGGCGACCCGCAGCGCCCGCGTCAGCCGGTTGCGCACCCGCGCGACCAGCAGCGCGTGCGGTTCACGGCCCACCGCCATCCAGCCCTGCACGAGGGCCTGGCCCACCACACCCGACGCCAGCCCGAAGGCGATCACCGTGGGCCAGTTGAGCGCGTCCCGGTGCAGCACGATCAACCGCCCGTTCCACAGGTGGCCCAGCAACACGAGGGCGAGCGCGGCCATCACCGCCAGCAGCAGCAGGTCGCGCCACGCGGGGCCGTGGCCGCGGGCGTCGGGGTTGGGGTCGTCGCGCGCGGCCCAGTAGCCGGTGATGAGCCCGGGCGCGGTCAGCGACCACAGCGCCGTCGCCAGCGGCCACCACGGCGTGACCCAGCGCGACCAGCCGTTCGCGTCGAGGGCCTGCGTGCTGTGCTGGAGCAGGTGCGGCGCCACCACGACGAGGCCCAGCAGCATGCACGCGAACATGAACTCGGTGTGGATGGCGATCCACGCGCGCAGGTACGTGACGACCGCGATGCCGATGTCGCGCGACCCCGACGGCGACAGGTAACGGCCGTAGCGCCGCAGCCAGTGCAGCACGGGCGAATCGCTGCGGGTCATCAGCGCCTGGGCCGCGGCGAGGCCGTACGTGTCGACGAGGCGGCCGAACATGGCGCCGACGTAGCCGCCGCCGGAGACGGTGGAGAGGTAGTCGATGCGCCCGAGCAGACCGTCGGAGGACAGCGTGCGGCGCGACGGATCGGGCGGCCCCGCCGTCGGGCTGCGCCGGCCCTGCGCGAGGCCGCGCACGAGGCCCAGCGCGAACGTGGCACTGCGCACCCCGCCACCCGACAACGCGAGCCCCACGCGCGGCAGCTTCAGCTCGGCCTGCTGGGTGCCGTTCGCCTGGCCGGGGGCGGTGTCGAGGGCGGCTTCGCGGCGCGCCTGCAGGGCCACCCGTTCCTCGGCGAAGAGGGCCTCCGGGGTGTCGGCGCCGGAGGCGGTGCGAGGGGAAGGGTCGACGGCGTTCATGGCACGGCGGCGGGTGGTGCGGCCACTGTAGGCAGGCGCCGGGCGCCTGTCATCCCCCCGATGTCGGACACGGCCCGAGGCACAATGCGCCCCGATGCTCCGCCACCTGTTCCGCGCCCTGCTCCCGCTCGCCCTCGGGGCCGCCCTCGCCGCTCCGGCCGCCGCGGCCTGTACCGACCGCCAGCCTCCGGCCGAACGCCCCGCCGGCGTGCCGGCGCGGCTGCCCGAGCTGCTCTACGAGTGCGTCACGCTGGAGGCCAACGGCCGCTCGCTGTGGATGGGCGAGACCGGCCGCCAGCACGACACCACCGTGCTGCTCGTGCACGGCCTCGGCCACATGGCCCACCGCGACTGGCGCAACGTGATCGGCCCGCTGTCGCGCCAGTTCCACGTGCTCGCGATCGACCTGCCCGGCTTCGGCGCGTCCGAAGCCCTGCCCGACGGCTATTCCTTCGCCGGCCTCGACCGTGTGCTGGACGAGGTGGTCTCGCGCTTCGCGCGCGGCGGGCGCGCCCACGTCGTGGGCCACTCGCTCGGCGGCGCGGTCACCCTGAACTTCGCGCACCGGCATGCCGCACGGGTCGACCGGCTCGTGCTGGTGGACGCCGCCGGCATCCTGCTGATGAACCTGTATGCGATGCCGCCGCGCCTCGCGATCCCTGAGGTGGGCTTCACGCCGGTGGACCGCCTGATGCGCCGCATGGACGCGGGCTTCAACGGCCTGAGCCGCTCGGTGGCCGGCCGCGTCGACGACCGCATGGACCCATCCCGCTGGCTGGAGCGCAACCCGGCGGTGCGCAACGCGCTGCTCGGCCCCTACACCCAGGTCGACGCCGCGGTGGGGCTCGTGCAGCACGACTTCAGCGAGGCGGTGTTCAACGTGCGCGCGCCCACCACGCTGATCTGGGGCCGCGACGATCCGGTCGCGCCCCTGCGCACCGGCCGCCTGCTCGCGGCGCGGATGCCGCAGGCCCGGCTGGAAGTCATCCCCGACACCGGCCACGCACCGATGACCCAGCGGCCCGACGCCTTCGAGCCGCTGCTGATGCAGGCCCTCACCGGCCCGGTGGAACCGCGCGACGCGGCCGTGCCGGCCATCGACACGTTCCAGGGCGGGGCCCAGTGCGACGCCCGCCTCGGCGCACGCTACACCGGCCGCCTGGGCCTCGTCGAACTGCGGAACTGCCAGGACGTGGTGATCCGCGACGCCCACCTCGACGGCCTGGTGCTGAACAACTCGTCGGTGCTGCTCGACAACGTCGCGATCGTCGCCGACGGTGTGGCCGTCGATGCGCGCCGCAGCCACGTGACCGCCACCAACGTGAACGTCAGCGGCCGGGTGGGCCTGCGCACCGACGGCAGCACCCTCGACCTCGCCGGCGCCCGCATCACGGCGGAGCAGCGCGCGGTGGAGGTGGTGAACACCAGCTGGATCTACTTCTCGATCAGCGAGATGGACGCCCCGGAGCTCCGCGGCAAGGTCCACCGGGTCTGGCCCGGCGCGCCGTCGACCCGACCGTAGTGTCCATCCCGCGACAGAAAACGGCCTCCGCGAACTAGTGCCGTGCGCTTCCGCACGCCGGACGCACTCGGGTACACCCTGACCCTTGCCCCGCCGGCCATTCGGCCGATGACCGGAGACAAGTGTGTTGCGGGTCGTGGTTCATGCGTCATCTCGTTCGTCGTCTGCTGGTCCTCCTGTCGGCCGTGTGCTGTGCCACCGCGTGGGGCGCCGACGGCGACACGCCGAAGGACACCCTCGGCTTCCACCTGTTCAGCCAGCACCTGCCGGCGGACGACTACAACAACATCAACCCCGGCATCTACTACCGCCTGGCCGAGGGGCCGGTGGCCGGCATCTACCGCAACTCGGTGCGCCGGACCAGCGTCTACGCCGGCTACACCTGGCAGTACGGCCGCTTCGACCTGACGACGGGCGCCGTCACCGGCTACACGCACGGCGCGCAGCTGCTGCTGGTGCCGTCGATGGGCCTGTTCACCGTGCACGGGGTCACCGCCCGGCTCGCCTTCATTCCCCGCATCGAGAAGCGCATCGGCTCGCACGTGCTGCACATCGCCGTGGAGATGTGATCGATCGTCAGGGCGAGACGAGCGTGCTGCTCTTGAGCGGCACCCAGACCAGCGCCACCAGCAGGTTCGTGTTCGTGGATTTCTGGAACAACGGGCTGTCGCGGTTGGCCGCGCCGCCGTACAGGTTGACCGTGAGGCCCGCCGTGGCCGTGAGCGTGGGCGAGAGGCGCCGCGAGTACCCCGCACGCACCGCGCTGCCGAAGTAGCCCGACCGCGCGTCGTACGCGGGCCGCACCGCGGTGGCCTGCGTCGGGTCCACCTGGTAGAAATAGTCGTGCAGCTTCTCGCTCGCCCAGAAGAACTGCGCGCCGGCGATCACCTGGCTCGCCGCGTCGGGCCAGCCGCGGCGCACCCAGCGGAACTCCTGCTCGACGACCCAGCCCCGGCTGTTCACGCTGTGCCAGTCGGTCGACACCACACCCCGCGCCTTCAGGTGCGCGCTGACCTGCTGGCCGCCGTCGAGCGGCACGCGGTACACCGCCTGAGGGCCGAGCTGCAGCATGTAGTCGAGGTCGGGCATGCCCTGGCGGGCGCCGTTGGAGCGCGCGTTGAAGCCCGCCGAGGCCGACAGGTCGATCTGCAGGTTGCCCTGCTTGAGCACCTCGCTGCGCACGCCGTCGTCGTCGGACTTGAGCCACGCGCCGCGGTAGATCACGATGGGGGCCACGATGCCGCGGGTGCGCCGCGTGCCGGCCGCCGGGTAGTCGGGCCCGTTGGCACCGAGCACCGCGACCCCGGCCTCCCACAACGGGCGCCCTTCGGGCGGAACGGCCGGGGGCGCGTCCTCCGAAGTCACGGGGGTCTCGGCCGGCACGGTGGCCTGGGCCCATGCGGGGGCGCTGGAGAACAGCACGCCCGCGAGGGCGGCGGAGCGGGCGAGGAGGACGGCGGTTTTCGGCATCGCGCGACCATACCCGATCCCCCGCGGCCTTCAGTCAGGTCCGGCGGAGTTTCGCCAGTTCTTCGCGGACGAGCCGCACCACGAGCCGGTCGAGCGTCTGCACCGAGTACTGGCGCACGTCGTGCACGGTCTCCGACCCCGGGCCGCTCGACGGGTCGGCGCCGTCGCGGTACGTCAGGAACACGAAGCGGCCGGCGGTGTACTGCGCCAGCTGCCGGAACACGTATTCGCCGGACGGGTCGAGGCCGCTCGCACCCACCGGGAACAGCTTGATGCCCTTCGCGAGCGCGGCCTGCATGTCGCGGTCGTACTGCGGGCCGCCGTAGTCGAGGTGGGGCGGGGCGTCGGCCACGAGCACGACGAGGCGCACCGCGTCGCGGCGCCACGCGAGGCCGTGCACGGTCTCGGCCAGGGCCTCGTTCAGCGCCTCGGGCGTGTCGCCGCCACCCCCGGCCTGCACGCGGCCGAGGGCCGACTGGAAGGCGCCGAGGTTGTCGGTGAAGTCGGCCGTGCGTGTGAGGAAGGCGTCGCCCTTGTCGCGGTAGGCGACGAGGCCGTAGCAGATGTCGGGCTGGCCGGGCAGCTTGCCGATCTGTTGCGACATCGCGAGCATCGAGGACTTCAGCTTCGCGATCTCGTCGCCCATCGAGCCGGTCGCGTCGACGAGGAAGACGAGGTCGAGGCGCGGCCGGGCCACGGGCGCCGCGCGGTCGAGGCGCACCTGCACCGCATGGGCCTGGCCGCGGGTCAGCGTCGCGCGGCCCATCGCGCCCTGCTTGCGCACGGCGATGCCCAGCACGCGGTCGGCGTTGCCGTCGCCCGGCAGGAACGCGCGCGGGTGCAGCCACACGCGGCCCGCGGTGTCCGTGCGGGCCCAGGCCACGGGCTCGGCGACGCCGGGGCGTTGCACCGCGACCTCGGCGTCGTGCACCGGGCGGCCGTCGGCGTCCACCACCTCCAGCGGATACCGCTCGCTGACGTCGCGGTCGCGCACGGTGACGCCCTGGGCACGCCGCTGCCGGTACGCGAGGTACTCGCCGAAGTCGGCGTTGTCGTCCACCACGCCGGCGGTGACGGTGACCGCGGGCTCCTGTTGCGGACGGGGCTTGGGCGCGGGGGAAGGCGGCGGTGCGAAGGCCGGTGCCGCCGCGGCGGACTTGCTCACGGCCCGGGCCTCGTCGGCCGCGGCGGCCGACTCCCGCGCGCGGGACGCGCCGGCGGGCTCGAGCATCGGGGCCTCACGCCGCAGCCGCCCCTGCGATTCGGCCTGGGGTCCCGGCACCTCGCGCACCGCGGGCAGGCGATGGCAGTCGGCCGCCTGCGGCGCGGTGAACCGCACCGGCGAGAAGTCGGTGCCATCCGCGGGCGTGTCGTTCCAGGACGGAGGCCAGGGCTGGGGCGACAGCGCCTGGGCGCCGAGGGCGAGCGCAAGGGCGGACAGGGCGGCCGGCACACGCAGCCGGCGGACGAAATGGGCGAACGGGGTCATGGTCTTCTCCAGTGGACGCGATGGAATGCCTCCACTGACACGCACCACGCCGCCGGACGGGGTGAACTTTTTTTCGCACCCGCCGATCACCCCGTTCGCCACCGCCGGACGTATCACCCCGTCATGAGGCAGACTCTCGACCGATGCCCACCGCCCGCCCCGACGACGAACCGGATGACCTGCTGATGGCCGCCTACGCCAACGGCGACGACACCGCCTTCGAGCGCCTGTACACGCGCCACGAAGCCGGGCTGTACCGCTTCGTGCGGCGGCTGCTCGGCCCGGCGCTGGCCGCGCAGGCAGACGAGGTGTTCCAGGACACGTGGATGCGGGTGGTGAACGCCCGCAAGGGCTGGATGCCGCAGGGCGCGAGCTTCCGCACGTGGCTCTTCACGCTCGCCCACCACCGCGTGATCGACGTGTGGCGGCGCAGCGGCCGCGAGGTCACGCCCGTCGACGACGGCGATGCACCGTGGGAGCCCGACGCCGAGGCCGGCTCGGCCTGGGCCCGCTGGCCCGCGCCCCACACGGAGGACATCGCCTTCTGGCGCAAGGCCGGTGAACGCCTGCTGCACTGCCTCGAACAGCTGCCCCTCGCGCAGCGCAGCGCGTTCCTGCTGCACCACGACGACGAGCTGCCGCTGGCGGACGTCGCCCGCGCGCTGGAGGTGGGATTCGAGACCGCGAAGACCCGGCTGCGCTACGCGATGGCCAAGCTGCGCACGTGCATGGGCGCGCACCTCGCGCCGCTGCAGACCTCGGAGCCGTGATGCACAGCACCGACGAACCCCGCGACGGCTGGCTCAAGAAGGCGCTCGACCACGCGCCCGACACCCCCGTGCCGCCGGCGCTGCGCGAGACGATCCTGCGCGCATCGCGGTCGCCGGGGCCGGCACCGGCCGCCGTGCCGTGGTGGTCGCGGCTGTCGGCCTGGATCGTGCGGCCGCAGGTGGCCGCCGGGTTCGCGAGCGTGGCGATGGTCACCGTGGCGGGGCTGCTGTGGCACGACGAGCCGCTGCCGCCGATGCCCGCCTCGACCCCGCCCGCGGCACGGGCACCCGCCGCCGAGGCGCCCGTGGTGCCGGCCGCCCCGGCCCCTGCGCCGGTCGCGGAGCCGCCTCCTGCGAAGCCCGCGCCGGCCCGGCCGCCCGCGCCCAAGGCCCGCGAGGTGGCGCCGCCCGTGATGAAACCCGCCCCGGCCGCCGACACCGCGGCACGGTCGGAACCGCCCATGCTGGAGACGACGGCGGTCCCCCTCCCCGCACCGCCGCCCGCACCCGCGCCGGCAGTGGCAGCCGCCCCGCCCCCACCCGCCGCCGAGGCCCCGGCGGAACGCCGCGCAGCGGCCGCCGAATCCGCCCGGGCCGACAGCCAGCGCAAGTCGATGGCCCCGAGCGGCGCGCTGCGCCGCCAGGCGGAGGCGTCCGCCGGTGCGGCCTTCGCGCCCACCCCGGCGCGCCTGGCCGACGTGCGCGCCGCCCTCGCCGCCACGCCGGACCGCTGGACCTGGCAGCGCCAGAGCGGCATGGCCCAGCCGGCGGGCACACCGGTGTCGGACTGGCTCGCCCTGCTCGACGCCTCCGCCGGTTCAGGCTGGACCGCCGCCTCCGGCCCCCGCACCGGCGCCGCCGAATTGCAGCTGCTGCTCGACGGCCAGCCCGCGCACCGCTGGGTGGTGACCGACCAGGCGGTGTTCTGGTTCTCGCCCGGCGGCACGTGGCAGGCCCCGGTGGGGGCGCCCGCGGCACGCCGGTTGCTGGAAGCCCTCGAGACGCTCCCCTGAACGGTGCCCCTGCTGACGCGCGTTGGCAGGGGGCCTCGCTATCATCTTCCGTTTCCCTTCCGCGTGACCCTCATGCCGCCCCGCCCTGCCCTGACCGACGACCCCGCCGCCCGGATCGAGGCGGCCCTGACCGCGGAAGCCTCCATCGAGGCCCCCACGATCCGCGTGCGTGGCGCACGCACCCACAACCTCAAGGACATCGACCTCGACATCCCGCGCAACCGCCTCGTGGTCATCACCGGCCTGAGCGGTTCGGGCAAGTCGAGCCTCGCGTTCGACACGCTGTACGCCGAGGGCCAGCGCCGCTACGTCGAGAGCCTGAGCACGTACGCGCGCCAGTTCCTGCAGCTGATGGACAAGCCCGACGTCGACGTGATCGAGGGCCTGAGCCCCGCGATCAGCATCGAGCAGAAGGCCACGTCGCACAACCCGCGCTCCACCGTGGGCACGGTCACCGAGATCCACGACTACCTGCGCCTGCTGTACGCCCGCGCCGGCACGCCGTACTGCCCGCTGCACGACGAACCGCTGCAGGCGCAGAGCACCAGCCAGATGGTGGACGCGGTGCTCGCGCTGCCCGCCGGCACGAAGCTCATGGTGCTGGCCCCGGTGGTGCGCGACCGCAAGGGCGAGTTCGGCGACCTCTTCGCCGACATGCAGACCCAGGGCTACGTGCGCTTCCGCGTGGACGGCGACACGTACGAGGCCACCGACGTGCCCAAGCTCAAGAAGAGCGAGAAACACGACATCGACGTGGTGATCGACCGCGTGAAGGTGCAGCCGGGCCTGCAGCAGCGCCTCGCCGAAAGCTTCGAGGCCGCGATGCGCATCGCCGACGGCCGCGCGATGGCGCTCGAGATGGACACCGGTGCCGAGCACCTGTTCTCCAGCAAGTTCGCCTGCCCCGTCTGCAGCTACAGCCTGAGCGAACTCGAGCCGCGCCTGTTCTCGTTCAACTCGCCGGTGGGCGCGTGCCCCAGCTGCGACGGCCTCGGCCACGTGACCGCGTTCGACCCCGAGCGCGTGGTCGCCTTCCCGTCGCTGAGCCTCGCGAGCGGTGCGGTCAAGGGCTGGGACCGGCGCAACGGCTACACGTTCTCGCTGCTCGAGAGCGTGGCCAGGCACTACAAGTTCGACATCGACACGCCGTACGAGAAGCTGCCGAAGAAGGCGCAGAAGGCGCTGCTGTACGGCTCGGGCGAGGAGGAGATCGCGTTCGTCTACGAGGCCGAGGGCGCCAACGGCAAGATGCGCAGCGTGCGGCGCACGCATGCGTTCGAGGGCATCATCCCGAACCTCGAGCGGCGCTACAAGGAGACCGACTCGGCCGCCGTGCGCGAGGACCTGTCGCGCTACCAGGCCCCGCGCCCGTGCCCCGAGTGCCACGGCGCGCGGCTGCGCAGCGAGGCGCGGCACGTGTTCCTGTCCGGGGCCGACGGCTCCAAGGGCGAACCCATCTACACGGTGGAGCACAAGACGCTGCGCCAGTGCCTCGACGACTTCGGCCGCCTCGAACTGAAAGGCGCGAAGGCCGAGATCGCCGACAAGGTGATCAAGGAGATCCGCTCGCGGCTGAAGTTCCTGAACGACGTGGGCCTGAACTACCTGAGCCTCGACCGCAGCGCCGACACGCTGAGCGGCGGCGAGGCGCAGCGCATCCGGCTCGCCTCGCAGATCGGCTCGGGCCTCACCGGCGTGATGTACGTGCTCGACGAACCGAGCATCGGCCTGCACCAGCGCGACAACGACCGCTTGATCGGCACGCTGCGCCACCTGCGCGACCTCGGCAACAGCGTGCTGGTGGTCGAACACGACGAGGACGCCATCCGCGCCGCCGACCACGTGATCGACATGGGCCCCGGCGCCGGCGTGCACGGGGGGCAGGTGATCGCCCAGGGCACGGCGGCGGAGGTGGCCGCGAACGCCGAGTCCCTCACCGGCAAGTACCTCGCGCAGGTGCTGCGCATCGCGGTGCCCGAACAGCGCCGCGAGCCCATCGCCGGCCTGCGCATCCTCAACGCCCGTGGCAACAACCTCAAGGGCGTGACCGTGGACGTGCCGGTGGGCGTGATGACGTGCGTGACCGGTGTGTCCGGCTCGGGCAAGAGCACGCTCGTCAACGACACGCTGTACGCCGCGGTGGCCCGCCACCTCTACAACAGCCACACCGAACCCGAGGCCCACGACGGCATCGAGGGGCTCGACGCGTTCGACAAGGTCATCAACGTCGACCAGAGCCCCATCGGCCGCACGCCACGCAGCAACCCGGCCACGTACACCGGCCTCTTCACGCCCATCCGCGAGCTGTTCGCCGAGGTGCCCACCGCACGCGAGCGCGGCTACGGTCCGGGCCGCTTCAGCTTCAACGTGGCCGGCGGCCGCTGCGAGGCGTGCCAGGGCGACGGGGTGCTGAAGGTCGAGATGCACTTCCTGCCCGACGTGTACGTGCCGTGCGACGTCTGCCACGGCCGGCGGTACAACCGCGAGACGCTCGAGGTGCAGTACAAGGGCAAGAACATCACCGAGGTGCTCGACATGACGGTGGAGGACGCCCACGCGTACTTCAGCGCCGTGCCGAACCTCGCGCGCAAGCTGCAGACGCTGCTGGACGTGGGCCTCGGCTACATCCGCCTGGGCCAGAGCGCCACCACGCTGTCGGGCGGCGAGGCGCAACGCGTGAAGCTCGCGCTCGAACTGAGCAAGCGCGACACCGGCCGCACGCTCTACATCCTCGACGAACCCACCACCGGCCTGCACTTCGCCGACATCGACCTGCTGCTGAAGGTGCTGCACCAGCTGCGCGACGCCGGCAACACGCTGGTGGTGATCGAGCACAACCTCGACGTGATCAAGACGGCCGACTGGATCATCGACATGGGCCCGGAAGGTGGGGCCGGCGGCGGCCGGGTGGTGGCCCAGGGAACCCCCGAGCAGGTCGCCGCGGCGCCCGACAGCGTGACGGGACGTTACCTCGCGCCGCTGCTCTCCCGCTGAACCGTCAGGGGCCCACGGGTGCCCAGTTGCCCGTCAGGTTGACGAGCCGGCAGGCCGACATCTCGGGCTTGCGGCGCCCCTCGCAATCCGCGAGCGCACGTTGCGCGGCCTCCTGGTCGGACGCCGCACCGGCCACGTAGCCGAAGGCACCACCCGTGGACGCCGCGAAGGCCTTGTTGCCACCGGCGGGCCAGTAGTCGGAGCGGAAGACGGTGCGGGCGTCGGCCGTGAGGCCGTAGACACCCAGGCGCTCGTCGGTGACCTGCGGCGCGACGGGCGAACCGCCGCCCCAGACGTACCAGCCGGCGCCGGCCAGCACCGCGAGCACGACGGCGGCGGCGCCGGCGATCACCACCGTGCGGCGCGGAGGCACCTTGGCGGATGCGGACGCGGAGGCCTTCGCGGCGGCCGCGCGCGGCGCGGGTTCGGAAGCGGGCACGCTGTCGTCGCGGCGGGATTCCGCGAGGTCGGCGCGCGTCTCGGACTCGTCGGGCTCGACAAGCACCTTCGCGCCGATGCGCTCGAATTTCGCCACGTAGCGCGTGGCATCGTCGAACACCATGCCCTTCTTGAGCACGGTGCGCTTGCCCGAGAACATCGAGTCCTGCCGCGCCTGGCTCAGGTGCAGCAGTTCGGCCATCTTGCGCTGGACGTCTTCGACGCGGTGACCTTCGAGCACGTCACCGGCAAAGACCAGTCGGAATCGATCGCTCATGGATCACCGGCGGGGAAGTTGACGGGGGGAACTGCCGGTTGATTGTCTGCCAAACCGGAAGCGCCGTCACCTCGCCCCGGCGGGGGGCCGGGTCACGACCGGGTGGGGTCGTTCTCGGGCTCCGAGCACCAGTCGCCCTGCATCAGCGCGCAGACGTGCGGGTGGACGAGGCAGAAGCCGAGGCCGATCACGAGGGCCAGCACGGCGGTGACCACGAGGAAGGAAACGAGGAGGCTCAAGGTCGACTCCCGATGCGAATGGGAAGAGAGGGGTTCGATGTGGAACGGGGCCTCCAGGAGGAGGCCCCGCGGGGGGTGCTTACTGCTTGTACTTGGCCTTCGCCTGGTTCGTGCACGCCGTCTTGGCGTCGCCCGCCAGCGCGTCGCACTTCTCGGCCTCGGCCTTGTACGCGACCTTGTTCTTGTCCTCGACGGCCTCGTTGTGGGCCTTCTTGGTGTCGCGTTCGGCCTTGGCGTCGGCCTTGACCTTGTCGCGTGCGGCCTTGGCTTCCTTCACGCAGACGTCCTTGTCGTTGCCGGCCTTGTCGTCGCAGCGCTCCTTGGCCACGTCGTAGTCGGCGTTGGCGATGTCCTCGGCCGCGTCGTAGCGCGCCTTCGGCGTGCCCTTGTAGTCGGCCTCGGCCATGGCTTCGGTCTTCTTGCGCGCGGCCTTCGCTTCGGCCTGGCAGATGTCCTTCGCGTTGCCGGACAGCGAATCGCACTGCTTGTGCGACGACTCGTACGTGGCCTTGGCCGTGGCCTTGTGCTGTTCGTACGTGGCCTTGTCGCCCGCGGCGTGTGCGCCGGCGGCGAAGACGAAGGCGCCGGTCACGGCGATGAGCGCTCGGGCGATCGGGTTGAAGTGGTTCATGTCGAATCTCCTTTGTCGTGATGGGTTCCTGCGGGGTGCACGGAACATGTGCCAACGAAACGAAGGTTAGGTTCGGCGCCATGAAGGGTCTGCCGGACAAGCCGGGCAGAGACCGTCGGACGCGACCTACACCCCGTGCGCGTGCGGCATGTCACGCGTGCCGCGGGTTCTCCCTGAGTCGGGCATGACCGACAATCGACGGATTCCTCCCAGGTGCCCGCCCATGCATTCAGAGCGTCTGCCCGATGAACACCGCCGTTTCGCCAGCCTGCAGGCGTTCGGCATCGTCGACACCGCTCCCGAGGAAAGCTTCGACGAACTCGTCGCCTGCGCGGCGCAGCTGACCGGCTGCCCCATCGCCGCCATCTGCCTCATCGACGAACGCCACCAATGGTTCAAGGCGGTGGTCGGCATGCCCCCCATCGAACTGCCGCGCGAGCAGACCTTCTGCGCCCACACCATCCTCGGCACCGACGTGATGGAGGTGCCCGACGCGCGCCTCGACCCGCGCTTCGTGCAACACCCCGGTGTCACCGGCGAGCCGCACGTGCGGCTCTACGCCGGCATGCCGCTGTGTGTCGACGGGGTGATGGTGGGCTCGCTGTTCGTGGTCGACGTCGTGCCGCGTTCGCTCGAACCCGCGCAGCGCGACGCCCTGCGCCGCCTCGCCAAGGTGGCGCTGGGCCTGATGCGCGGCCTCGAGCGGCTCACGTCGCTGGAACAGGAGCGCGCGCGGCTGCTCGACTTCGCGCGGGCCTCGGGCGACTGGATGTGGGAGACCGACGAACACCTGCGCTACACGTGGGTGTCGGGCGCCTTCGAGGCGGTGACCGGCATGCCCCCCGTCTCGCTGATCGGCCAGACCATTGCGGACTCGCCGCTGCTCGACGACCTCGGCGAGCCGCTCCCCGGCGGCCAGACGTTCCACGGCCTGCTGCGCGCGCGGCGGCACGTCACGCGCGTGCTGACCGACAAGACCACCCAGCGCGGCGTGCTGCAGATCTCGCGCAGCGCCGTGCCGGCCTACGACGCCCAGGGCCGCTTCTGCGGCTACCGCGGCACCGCGCGCGACGTGTCGGCGCGGGTGGCGGGCGAACGCGGCGCGCACGCGCAGGCCGAGCTGCTGCGCAAGCTGTCGTCGCAGGTGCCCGGCGTGATCTTCCAGTTCCGGCTGCTGCCCGACCACACCGTTCACTATCTCTACGCGAGCGACGCGTGCCGCGAGATGTTCGGCGCCGACCCGCCGCACGAGGGCGACGGCGGAGACCGCGAGGTGGTGTGCCGCTCCGTCCACCCGGACGACCGGGCGGGGTTCATGCGCAGCCTGGTCGAGGCGGCGCGGTCGCTCACGCCGTGGAACCGCGAGTACCGCACGCTGCGCGACGGCAAGGTGCGCTGGCTCGAGATCCGCGCGTTGCCCGAGCCGCATCCGGCCGGCGGATTGCTGTGGCACGGCTTCACGGCCGACGTGACCGCGCGCAAGGAGATCGAGCTCGCGCTGCGCACCGGCGAGCGTCGCTGGAGCATGGCCGCCCGTGCCGCGGGCATCGGCATCGCCCAGTTCGACCGCCCCTCCGACCGCATCTCGCTCGACGCCATCGCCTGCGCGAACCACGGCCTCGCGCCGCTGCGCGCCGAACTGACGATGGCCGAGTGGCTGCAGCACTTCCATCCCGGCGACCGCAGCGGCGCCCGGCATGCGCTGGAGCAGGCGATGGCGCGGCGTGGCACGCTGGAGGCGCGGTACCGCATGACCCTGCCCGACGGGTCGACGCGCACGCTCGAGATCCACGCGCACTGCACGGTCGACGACGGCGGGCAGGTCAACGGCATGCTGGGCACCTGCCGCGACGTCACGCAGCAGGTGGCGCACGAGCAGCTCCGCCGCGACAAGGAAACGGCGGAGCGGGCCAGCCGCGCGAAGAGCGAGTTCCTCTCCCGCGTGAGCCACGAGCTGCGCACGCCGCTCAACGGCATCCTCGGCTTCGCGCAGCTGATGGCCCTCGACCAGGTGCACACCCTCGCGCCCGACCAGGCCCACCGCCTCGACAGCGTGCTGTACGCCGGTCGGCACCTGCTGGAGCTGATCAACGACGTGCTGGACCTCGCCCGCATCGAGCAGGGCGACGTGTCGATGCAGCGCGAGCCGGTGGACCTCATGGCCTCGGTGTCGGCCTGCATCGCGCTGGTCCAGCCACTGGCGGACAAGGCGAACGTGCGGGTGGCCATGCCGCCACCGTCGCCGCACTGGTCCGTGGCGGACGTCCGCGCGGTGGAGCAGGTGCTGATCAACCTGCTGTCGAACGCGATCAAGTACAACCGCCCCGGCGGGGAGGTGCGCGTGGTGCTGCGGCACGAGACCGGGTGGGTGCACCTCTCGGTGAGCGACGAGGGTCAGGGCCTCACGCCGGAACAGCAGGCGCACCTGTTCGAGCCGTTCAACCGCCTCGGCGCCGAGCAGCGCCGGGTCGAGGGCACCGGCCTCGGCCTCGTGATCGCGCGGGCGCTGGCGCACGCGATGGGCGGCCAGCTGCGGCTGCTGAGCGCACCGGGCCTCGGCTCCACCTTCACGCTGTCGCTGCCGGCCGGCAGCGCCCCCGAGGGGGTCGAGGCGAAGCCCGAGGCCCCGGCGCTTCCGCCGGCACGGCCGTCTGCGCGGTCGCGCAACGTGCTCTACATCGAGGACGAACCGCTGAACCAGCTGCTGATGCAGGAGCTGTTCCGCTCGCAGCCCCACTGGACGCTGCACGTGGCCGGTGACGGCGCCACGGGCCTCGCGCACCTGTCGAACGCGCGCCCGGACCTCGTGCTGATCGACATGAACCTGCCCGACATGAACGGGCTGGAGCTGATCCGCCGCGTGCGCGAGGCGCCGGCCACGGGCGACCTGCACTGCATCGCGCTGTCCGCCGATGCCATGCAGCCGCAGATCGACGCGGCGCTGGCGGCGGGCTACAACGCCTACTGGACCAAGCCCGTGCATGTGCCCAACGTGCTCAGCGGGCTCGCCGAGATCCTCGGCTGACCCTCCCGGTGCGCGAGCGGATGCACAAGTAAAAAGGCCGGGATCCTCGCGGACACCGGCCTTTGCAACGAACCCCTGGCGGGGTTCGAGAGATCACTTCAGGTGACCGTTGATCAGCTTCGTCATCTCGAACATCGAGACTTGCGCCTTCTTGAAGATTTCCTTCAGCTTGGCGTCGGCGTTGATCATGGTGCGCTTCGCGGAGTCTTGAAGGTTGTTGGCCTTGATGTACTCCCAGACCTTCTTCGTGACCTCGGTGCGGGGCACCGGGGTGGCGCCGATCACGGCGGCCAGTTGCGGGCTGGGGGTCATGGCCTTCATGAACGCGGCGTTCGGCGTGCGCTTCTTCGCGGGAGCCTTTGCAGCGGCCTTCTTCGCCGGAGCTGCCTTCTTGGCCGGAGCGGCCTTCTTCGCGGGGGCTGCCTTCTTGGCGGCCGGCGCGGCTTTCTTAGCCGCTACCTTCTTCGCAGGAGCCGCCTTCTTGGCGGGGGGTTTCGCAGTTGCCATGTTGAATTTTCTCCATCAAATGGTTGGTTGATGTGCCCGGGTTGGGTGAAGGCCGCATGAGCCCCCTGTTCTCCATGACCACGTGCGGAGCGAATACTACTGCGAGAGTGCTGCATTGAGAAGCAGTTTTCATAGGTAAAACGCGCATTCTTCCCCCGTGGGAAGCCGATTTGTCGCCCCGCTGCGTCAATGTCTGCTGCACTCGTGCGCCATCACGCGCCCGCACCCCACTCGAATTTGTAGCCCACGCCGTACACCGAGTGGATGATCTCGCGGTGCGGAGACACGTCCGCGACCTTCTTGCGCAGCTTCTTCACGTGGCTGTCGACGGTGCGATCGGACACCACGCGCGTGTCCCGGTACATCGCATCCATCAGCTGTTCGCGCGAGAAGATGCGGCCCGGCTGGGCCGCGAGCACCTTCAGCAGCTGGTACTCGACCGCGGTGAGGCCGAGGTCGCGGCCGCCGAGCGTGGCGCGCCAGCCGGCATCGTCGAGCACCAGGTCGTGTTCGGCCGATGCACCGCCATGGGTGCGGCGCAGCACCGCCTTGACGCGCGCGACCACTTCGCGCGGGCTGAACGGCTTGCAGATGTAGTCGTCGGCGCCGAGCTCGAGGCCGAGCAGGCGGTCGATCTCCTCGACGCGCGCGGTCACCATCACGATCGCGGCCTGCGTCTGCTGGCGCAGCGCCTTGCAGACGTCGAGGCCGTTCTTGCCCGGCAGCATCAGGTCGAGCAGCACGAGGTCGGCGCCGTGGTCGCGCATCCACGCCTCCACCTCGTCGCCGCGCGTGAGGCGGGACACCTCGAAGCCGTGCTGCAGCAGGTAGTCGCGCAGGATGTCGGCGATCTTGTCCTCGTCCTCGACGATCAGGATCCGCTCAGCCATGGGCACCTCCACCATCGAACTTCGGGAACCTCAATTGCCACCGGACCCCGCCGAGCGGGCTCGCGCCGGCCGCCATCTCGCCGCCGTGGGCCGAGACGATGGCCACCGCGATCGCGAGGCCGAGGCCCGATCCGCCGCCGGCGCGGCTGCGCGACCCCTCCACGCGGAACAGGCGTTCGGTCAGGCGCGGCAGGTCGGCCTCGGAGACACCCGGGCTCGAATCCTCCCACGTGACGAGCACCTGCCCACCGTCGTTTCCGACCCGCACGGCCAGCCGCGCGGGCGCATCGGTGTAGCGCAGCGTGTTCTGCAGCAGGTTGCCGAAGACCTGGGCAAGGCGGGCGCTGTCGCCGAAGACCCGCGCGGCGGTCCCCGGTTCGAAGGACACGTCGAAGCCCTTGTCGTGCAGCGCGGCACGGTGCGCCTGCAGCACGTCGTCGACCACGTCGGCGATGTCGAGCGCCTCCTTGTGGTACGTGAGCGCGCCGGTGTCGGACAGGGAGAGCATGCGCAGATCGTCCACCAGCCGCGACAGGTGCGCCACCTCCTGCGCGAGCGAGCCGAGGCTCGCGGCTCCGAGCGGGCGCACGCCGTCCTGCAGCGCCTCGATCTCGGCGCGCAGCACGGCCAGCGGCGTGCGCAGTTCGTGCGCGATGTCGGCGATCCACTGCTGGCGGGCGCGCTGCGCGGCCTCGAGCGTGCGCGCGAGGTGGTTGAAGTCCCCGGCCAGCTGGGCCAGTTCGTCGGCACCCTGGACCGCGATGCGGACCTCGTAGTGCCCCTGGATCAGCGCATGCGCCCCCGCCGCGAGCCGGCGGATGCGGCGCGCGAGCCACCACGACAGCAGCGCGCTGACCGCGAGACCGGCCACCAGCATGCCCACGGCGATCACGCCGAACTTGCGGTTCTGCTGCGCGGCGAAGAGCTTCTCGAGCGATGCGACCGTCTTCAGCCGCGGCACGTAGCCGAGGTAGCCGACGACCTGGCCGTTGCCCACGATGGGCTTCTGCACCGCCTCGGCCGCCATCTCGGGGCGGCCCACGAGCAGCTTGCCGTCGGCGTCGAACAGCATCAGGCGCGGGTCGATGGTGAGCAGCGGATCGGGCGGCGGACCCGGTGGTGGCGCGTCGCCGGGCGCGGACGCGGCGGGTTCGGCGGGCACCGACGCGGCCGACGCCGGCTCGTCGCCGCGGCGCACCACGCGCGAGCCCAGCACGTCGCGCAGCACGTCGAACCAGCGCTTGCGGTCCTCGGTCGCCCACTTCCAGCTGCCCTCGCGTGCGTGGCCTTCGGCCAGGCGCGCGATCACGGGCTGCAGGCGGGCCTCGTCGGCGCGGTTGAGGTACTCGACGAAACCCTGGTCGAAGCTCCAGCTGAACACGAGGAACGTGGCGAGCGCGAGCACCGCGTTCGCACCGGCGATCGCGAGGAACAGTTTGATGCGCAGGGTGTCGAACCGCGCGGGCCAGCGCCAGCCCGGGGCCGAAGAAGGAGGAAGCTCGGAAGACATGCTCCGCAGACTAAGCGCCAATCGGGCAAACACTGTGGAAATGGGGTTCCGGCGGCCTCGGTTACATCGGATTACATTTTCTCCTTTTTCCTTCCTCAGTGGCTCTTCATTCGGTGAGGACACTGGCGCCATCGTTCTTCAATCGATTCCTCGACGGTCTCTTCTTCATGAATGTCTCTGCGCGCAAGTCCTGGGTTCGGCGGGCGTTGAATCCGTATTCGGTGTCGGTGCTCGTGCTCACGCTGGCCGGCGGCGGGTGGTGGGCCTGGCAGGCCTTCGGCGTGGGCAAGAATCCGCGTGACCTCTATCAGATCGCCACCGTCCAGAAGGGTGACCTGGAGGACCTCGTCACCGCCACCGGCACCGTGCAGCCGCGCGACTACGTGGACGTGGGTGCGCAGGTCTCCGGCCAGCTCAAGAAGCTGTACGTGGAGGTGGGCTCGCGGGTGGAATCGGGCGACCTGCTCGCCGAGATCGACCCCACCGTGCTGAAGGCCACCGTGGACGGCCGGCGCGCGAGCCTGCGCAACCAGCAGGCCACGCTGCTCGATCGGCAGTCCGCCCTCGAGCTCGCGCAGCTGCAGGCCACGCGCCAGAAGAACCTGATGGCGGCCGACGCCACCACGAAGGAATCGGTGCAGGTGGCCGAGGCCTCGCTGCGGTCGGCCAAGGCCCAGATCGCCGCGGTGACCGCGCAGATCGAGCAGACCGAATCGCAGCTGCGCGCCGACGAGGCGAACCTCAACTACGCGAAGATCTTCGCGCCGATGTCGGGCACCGTGGTGTCCGTGACGGCGCGCCAGGGCCAGACCCTGAACGCGAACCAGACCGCGCCGACCATCCTGCGCGTCGCCGACCTGAACACGATGACCGTGCAGACGCAGGTGTCGGAAGCCGAGGTCTCGAAGCTGCGCCAGGGCATGGAGGTGTACTTCACCACGCTCGGCGGCCAGGGCCGGCGCTGGTACGGCGCGCTCCGCAAGGTCGAGCCCACCCCCACGGTGACCAACAACGTGGTGCTCTACAACGCGCTGTTCGACGTGACGAACACCAACAACGCACTGATGCCGAACATGACCACGCAGGTCTTCTTCATCGCCGCGTCCGCGCAGGACGTGCTGCTCGTGCCCACGTCGGCCGTGACGCTGCAGCGCGGCCCCGGTGGCGCCGGCGGCCGCGGCGGTCGCCGTGGCGAGCGGGCGTCGGCGGGTGAAGCCGCTTCGGCCGCATCGGCCCCGTCGCGTGCGGCGTCCGCGCCGCAGGCCGCGGCCTCGGCACCGCGCCGCCCCCGCCCCGAGACGGCGGCCTCCGCCCCCGCTCCGCGCGCGTCCGCGCCGGCCGGGGATGCGGCCGCCGACCGCTTCGCCTCGATGAGCCCCGAGGAGCGCCGCGCCGCGTTCGAGGCCATGTCGCCCGAGGAACGCCAGGCGATGCGCGAACGCCGCCGCGCGATGCGTGAAGCCGCGGGCGAATCCGCCCCGCCGCCGCGTCCGGCCGAGGCCCCGGCCTCGTCGCCCCGCCGCCACGCCGCGAAAGCCGATGCCGCCGAGCCGGCCGCGTCCGGCCCCGTCAACCGCGGCATGACCGGCGGGTTCGTCGGCACCGCCGGCCAGCGCGCGCCGCGCAAGGGCACCGTGAAGGTGATCGACGCGGACGGCCACATCGAGGAACGCCCTGTCGAACTGGGCGTGACGACGCGGGTGCAGGCGCAGGTGCTGTCCGGCCTGAAGGAAGGCGACGAGGTCGTCACCGGCCTGAAGCCGCCGCCGGCCGCGCAGAAGGCCGCACAACAGGGCCCGGGCGGCGGCCTGCAGCAAGGGCCGGGCGGCATGCCTCCCGGCGCCGGTGGTGGCAACCGGGGCCGCTGATGGACCGCGCCCAGGAAACCGCGCCGCTCGTGCGGCGTGAACGGCCCGACACCGAGGTGCCGCTGATCCGCCTGCGCAAGGTCACGAAGACCTACGGCAGCGGCGAACTCGCGGTCACCGTGCTGCATGGCGTCGACCTCGACATCTATGAAGGCGAGTTCGTCGCGATCATGGGCGCGTCCGGGTCGGGCAAGTCCACGCTGATGAACATCCTCGGCGCGCTCGACAAGCCCAGCACCGGCACGTACGAGTTCATGGGCCGCGACGTCTCGAAGCTCGACCGCGACGAACTCGCGCGCCTGCGCCGCGACGACTTCGGCTTCGTGTTCCAGCAGTACAACCTGATCCCGAGCGCCAGCGCCGCCGAAAACGTCGAGGTGCCGGCCATCTACTCGGGCCTGGACACCGTCGAACGCCACGAGCGCGCGAAGGCGCTGCTGAGCGAGCTGGGCCTGCAGGACAAGCTGCAGAACCGCCCGAACCAGCTGTCGGGTGGCCAGCAGCAGCGGGTGTCGATCTCGCGCGCCCTGATGAACGGCGGGCGCATCGTGCTCGCCGACGAACCCACCGGCGCGCTGGACAGCAAGAGCGGCGCCGACGTGATGCGCCTGCTGGCCGACCTGTCGGCCCGCGGGCACACGGTGATCCTGATCACCCACGCGAAGGAGGTGGCGGACCACGCGCACCGCCTGATCGAGATCCGCGACGGCGACATCCTCTCCGACCAGGGCCCGGCCCCCGTCTCGCCCACGCAGCAACCGTTCGTGCGGCCCGTGGTGCCGCGCGAGGGCACGCACCTCGGCGACATCGTCGAGGCCGCCCGCATGGCCTTCCGTTCGCTGCGCGCGAACGTGTTCCGGGCGGCGCTCACGCTGCTCGGCATCGTGATCGGCGTGGGCTCGGTGATCGCCATGCTCGCGATCGGCGACGGCGCGAAGCAGCAGGTGATCGACCGCATCAGCGCCATGGGCTCGAACCTGCTGCTCGTGCGCCCCGGCGCGCCGAACCAGCGGGGTTTCAGCAGCACTGCCACGCTCGTGCTGTCGGACGTGTACGCGGTGGACGAGGTGCCCAACGTGCTCGCCGCGGTGCCCGAACAGACCAGCACGGCCACGCTGCGCGTGGGCACGTCGGACGTCAGCACCAGCGTCAACGGCACGTCGTTCAAGTTCCCCATCGCCCGGCAGTGGCCCGTGGCCAAGGGCAGTTTCTTCAGCGAGGACGACGAGGCGGGCTACGCCACGGTGGCGGTGCTGGGCGAGACCGTCGCCAAGGCCCTGTTCCCCGACACCGAGCCGGTGGGCCAGTTCGTGCTGATCAACAACCTGCTGTTCCAGGTGGTGGGCGTGATGACGCCCCGCGGTGCTTCGCCGATGGGGTCCGACCAGGACGACATCGTGTTCGTGCCGTACGCCACGAGCAGCCTGCGGCTGTCGGGCCAGCGCTACCTCCGCAACGTGACGGTGGCGGTGGACGACGTCAAGCGCATCGACGAGACGCAGGACGAGGTGGAGAAGCTGCTGGCCGACCGCCACGGCGTGGTGGACTTCCAGATCCGCAACATGGCCTCGATCATCGAGGCCACCGAACAGACGCAGAACACGCTGACGATCCTGCTCGGCTCCATCGCGGCGATCTCGCTGCTGGTGGGCGGCATCGGGGTGATGAACATCATGCTGGTGTCGGTCACCGAACGCACCCGCGAGATCGGCATCCGCATGGCCACCGGCGCCCGCGAGGCCAACATCATGCAGCAGTTCCTGATCGAGGCGGTGGTGGTCTCGGCCCTCGGCGGCGCCATCGGCGTGGCCGGCGGCCTCGCGACGGCCGCCATCATCGGCGCCTTCGGCACCCCCATCCAGTACTCGGTCGCGCCGGTCGTGCTGGCCTTCGGCTGCGCGTTCGCGACCGGCCTCGTGTTCGGCTACCTCCCGGCCAAGAAGGCCGCCAAGCTCGACCCC
This sequence comes from Piscinibacter gummiphilus, assembly GCF_002116905.1. Taxonomy (NCBI): domain Bacteria; kingdom Pseudomonadati; phylum Pseudomonadota; class Betaproteobacteria; order Burkholderiales; family Sphaerotilaceae; genus Rhizobacter; species Rhizobacter gummiphilus. The sequence goes on along the minus strand of NZ_CP015118.1, from coordinate 304,984 downwards.
GTGGTCGCGCTGTCGGCGGAGTGATTCCATGACCCATTCCTCTTCGTTCCCCTGGCGCCATCGCCTCCTCGCGCTGGCCGCGGCCGCCGCGCTCGCCGCCTGCGCCACACCCATCGCCACCACCCGCCCCGACCTCGCGCTGCCGGGAACCTGGGCCGAGGCCTCGTTCGCGAACGCGGCCGACCGCGCCGTCGAACGCGACTGGTGGCGCGGTTTCGGTTCCGACGAACTCGCCCGCCTGATCGACGAAGCCCAGGCCGGCAGCCCCGACCTGCGCATCGCCGCCGAACGCGTGACCCAGGCCGAGCTGTCG